>NZ_CP053839.1:1917638-2276457 GCF_013201625.1 Aliarcobacter lanthieri | reverse complement strand
ATAAACCTAAAAATTAATTGTAATAGGTGTTTATTATATCGAAAAAATTTATAAAATAGCTTCAAGAAAGGAAAAAGAGAATAAAATTACAAAATATTTTATTTTTACACATAGTGAATAAGTTGTGAATAATTTTTTTCTATTGAGTGAAAATATATTTTAAAAATACGATATAATGGTATTTTTTTAATAAGTGAATAAAAATTATAAAATATGGTGAATAGTTGAAAATATTAGGAATAGACCCAGGAACTAGAAATTGTGGATATGCTATAATAGAAAAATCTGGAAGAGATTTAAAGCTTATAGAAGCAGGACTTATAAAAATCAAAACTACCATTTTACAAGAACAAATTGTTGAGGTAACTGAGGGGTTTGATTTGATATTTAAAGCTCATAAAATAGATGAAGTTTCAATAGAAGATATGTTCTATGCTTTTAATCCAAAAACTGTTATAAAATTAGCTCAATTTAGAGGAGCAATCTCTTTAAAAATACTTCAAGTTTTTGGAAATTTTAAAGAATATACTCCATTACAAGTAAAACAAGCTGTAACAGGAAATGGAAAAGCTACAAAAGAACAAGTATCATTTATGGTTAAAAGACTTCTTGGAATAAAAAAAGAGATAAAACCACTTGATATTACAGATGCAATTGCAATAGCGTTAACTCATGCACAAAGAATATAATAAAGGATAAGAATTGAAAAAATTAGGAATATTAGCTTCGTATAATGGAAGTGGATTTGAAACAATACAAAAAGCAATAGAAGATGGTATTTTAAATGCAAAAGTAGAAGTAATAATAACAAATAATAGTGATGCAGGAGTATTGGAAAAAGCTAAAAAATATGGGATAAAAAGTTTTGTTATAAATTCAAAACTGTTTCCAAATGAAAATTTAGATTTAAAAATAGCTCAAACATTAAAAGAGTTTGGTTGTGATTATATATTTTTATCTGGATATATGAAAAAAATAGAAGACAATTTACTTAAAACTTTTCCAAATAAAATTATAAATACTCATCCAGCAATTTTACCATCAATTTATGGTGGAAAAGGTATGTATGGACATTTTGTTCATGAAGCAGTTGTAAAAAATGGTGAGAAAAAATCAGGTGTTACAATACACTATGTAAATGAGAATTACGATGAAGGTGAAAAAATACTAATAAAAGAGTTAGAATTAAGTGAAAATGAAACAGCTGAAACTTTAGAAACTAAAATAAAAGATTTAGAAAAGATTGCAATAGTTGAGGCATTTAAAAAAGTTTTAGCATAAAGCTAAAACTTCTTATTTTATAATTTCTGATAACTCTTCAGTAGTAGAAATTTTTCTTATTTCAGTAACTTTTCCATCTTCTAAACTATAAACGATTATTTTTCCATCTTCTTTAGTAAAATTATCTTTATTTGTATCATCTAAAAGTAAAACTGAAAAAGGGTATTTTTTCATTTTAGGAAGTGCTATAAATTTTGAAATCAGACTTGGCATTCCTGAAATATCAGCAACATAAACAGCAGAATTTTTTTCTAAGATATTCTCTTTTTCACTTAATGGTAAAAGATAATCTCTTAATAAATCACTTGTTCCTTTATCACTTGCAAAAAGTATAGTTTTTACATTTGCATCAATAGTTTTTTCAACTTCGTTTTGGTCTTTGATTTTTATATTTTCAATAACACTATCAACTGCTAATGGAGCAGCATTTAATCCAAGAGCTAAAAATGTAGCTAAAAGTAGTTTTCTTATCATATTTTTTCCTTAAAAAAATTTTGTTGGATTGTATCTTTTAAAAGTAAATGAAAAGTTAAATATGAGTATGGTTATTGTAAACTCATATTTAATTTATCTAAATATAGATTGATATTTTTTTGAATAGTTTGAAGATTTATCAGTTTTTGTTCTACTTGATAGTTCTCTTTTTCATTACTATTTTTTAGATAATTTTCTATTTCATCTATTTGATTATCTACTTTTGATTTATATTCATTCATAAGTTTTATAACATCAGTTAAAGGCTTATTAAATTGTGTTTTTATATAGAAAGCTAAATATTCAAAATCTATAAAATCTTTATAAATAGAGCTTTCTATAATCTCTTTAAGTTTAATTTTTTGAGATAAAACAGTATTTATATTTTCATAAAATTTATTCATATCCTTATCTATTTTTTTTGATAGGTTTGATATTTTCCCATCTTTAAAAGTAGATATTTGATTATTTAATAAATGATATATATCATCTAATTTCTTTATTTTATTATCAATAATTGTCATATTATATTTTATTTTTAATTCTACTGATTTATTTATTTTAAAATATAAACTGATAAAAAAGAAGAATATAAAAAAGAAGAAAAAACCTAAAATTATTCCTAAATAGTAGAATATAAATATAAAAGTATATGAAAACCAATCTTTTTCTTTTGAATTCTTATGGTTATCTGAAATATTCTTTTTTAAAGTATTAATATTTTCAGAGAGTTTTGATGGTTTCGATAAGTATTCATCAAATAGTTTTTCATAATCTAAAAGTAAATTTTTTAGTTTACTATCTTCTTCATAGTTAAAAATTTTATTGTCAATTATCAAACCTTTTTTTGTATAAAGAATATTTGTAATTTTTGAAAATTTATAAGTTCTAAATAAAAGTTTAATTATTAAATAGATAAAAATTGCAATATAAACAAAAGTATAAAATATAAGCATAGTTAGTAATAAACCTAATTTACTTTGGGTTACAAATAAATGTATAACAAATGCTAAAGGTAATATAAATATCATACTAAGTGCTATAAGTATATGAGTATAATTTTCCGAAGTAACAAATGCTAAGAAATCCTTATTTACTGTAAGAAGTAACTCTTTTAAAGATATATAGTTATAGATACTAAATCCCTTTTTTTCTATCTCTTCTTTTATTTCATTATTTAGATAATCTTTTGTGTGCATAGAATTATTTATTCCAAATATGTTTTAATACAAAACTTTGTTTTTTTATCATATTTTCCCCTTAAAATATTTTTATTACTGTAAACTTAACTCTAATTTATCCAAATATAGATTGATATTTTTTTGAATAGTTTGAAGATTTATCAGTTTTTGCTCTACTTGATAGTTCTCTTTTTCACTGCTGTTTTTTAGATAATCTTCTATTTCATCTATTTGATTATCGACTTTTGATTTGTAATTACTCATAAGATTTATAACATCTGTTAAAGGTCTATTAAACTGTATTTGAATATAAAAAGCTAAATACTCAAAATCTATAAAATCTTTATAAATAGATTGCTCAATAATAGTTTTTAGTGTATCTTGTTGAATTAAAATATTGTTTATATTTTCATAAAAAAGATTCATGTCTTTATCTATTTTATTGCTTAAATTAGATATTTCTCCATCTTGAAAAGTGCCTATTTGCTTATTTAGTAAAAGATAAATTTCATCTAATTTTTTGATTTTCTTATCAATAAATTCCATATTTTCTTTAATTTTTAGCTCTGTTGATTTATTTATTTTAAAATATAAATTTATGAAAAAAGATAATATAAAAAATAATATAAATCCCAAAACTATTCCTAAATAGTAGAATATAAAGACACTTATATTATAAATAGTTACTAATATAAAACCAACAGCAACACCTCGTATATCATTACTTCTTCCCAAAGATGAATAATTTTCTTTTAAATTATTTGATAATTTTTTTCTTAAAGATATAATATTTTGAGATAGTTTTGATGGTTTTGATAGATATTCATCAAATAGTTTTTCATAATCTAAAAGTAAATTTCTTAGTTTCTCATCTGTTTCATAATGAAAAATATCTTCTCCTATTATCAACCCCTTTCTTGTATAAAGAATATTTGTAATTTGTGAAAATTTGTAAGTTCTAAAAGATAATCTTCCTATTAAATAAATAAAAATTAAACTATAAATAGAGATAAACATGTATATAAAATATTCATAATTTTCTGAAAAATAAGATAAAAATCCAACAGCCATAAAAATAAACATAAAAGCAATATTTAAAGTTGTAATAGCTTTTAAATAATCCTTATTTACAGTAAGAAGTAACTCTTTCAAAGAGATATAGTTATATATACTAAATCCCTTTTTTTCTATTTCTTCTCTTATTTCTTTATTTAGATAATCTTTTTGGTACATTTAGATTATTTATTTAAAATATGTTCTAATTCATCACTTTGTTGTTTAGTAAGTAGTTTTATACTAGCTAAACTTTTTCTTGCGTTATCAAAGTTTTCTTGCTCTTTTTTAGCTTCGATAGCAACTTGAGCTCTATAATCTTCAATCTCTTCAAAATGAGTTTTTAATTTACTTACATTTTCTACAAAAACATTTAAAGATAAAATAGGTTTTGAAGATAACTCTTCTGCCTTTTTATTGCTTTTTATAGCTTCATCAGTTAAAGTTGAAGACATTTTATCTATTGTTTTGCTCATAGCTTCAATAGTTGCCATTGAAGCATCTATTGCTTTTTGTCCTGAAATTTCAATAATTGCTGTTGATAAAAGTGTTTTAAATATTGGCTTTGAAGCATTCATTGATAAAGATAGTTTTCTAGCAGAATCAAGTCTTACAAGAAGTCTTTTTTTTGCCATTTCTAAATTACCTATTAAAACTACTAGATTTGTTTGAAAAAACTCTATACTTTTTACAAAAAGTTGAGTTTTATCATCATCTTGATTTACTTGTAAGTTTTGTTTAAACTCAACAAGTTTTACATCTAAATACTTTTTATAGTCGATAACTTTTCCTAGATTTTGTTCAATTCCTTCTAAAAAATTGTTTTGCATATCAATAGAAGTATTTAAAGAAGTGTAAGCTTGGTCAAAACCACTAAAGATTGTTGAAATTTTTCCATTTATTGATTGGATATTAAAACTTTGTTCATCCCATTTTTCATCAAGATATTTTGCAACATTTCCAATAACTGGAATTGCTTTAAAAAACTTCATAACACCACTATCATTGTCTATAATCTCATCATAAACAACTGTCATCTCTTTATTCATAGATTCTAAAACTTTTGATACATCCATTATTGGATCGTTTTCTATAATTTTTGCTGTTTCATCTATGATTGAATCTATTGGAGCAGTTATTTGTTCACCTAATTGTCTAAAATCTTTTACTTCTTTAAATGATTTTTCAACTAATTCTTTTTCTACCACTGTTAAACTATTTGCCATAATAACTCCTTTTATTTTGATAAAGTAGGTAAATTCCATTTTTTATAAACTGCATAAACTCTTAAAAGTACTCCAAAAATAAAGACTATAATAAGAGTCATAAGATTTCTCATATCAAACATCTCTAGAATATAAACCATAGAGCCAATAATTAAAGCAACTGTTGCATAAAACTCTGAAACTAATATAAAAGGCATTCTATTGATTAGAACATCTCTGATTGTTCCACCACCAACAGCTGTTATAAATGCTAAGACTATAACACTTAAAAAGTTAAAGCCACTTTCTATGGCAATAATTGAACCAGTTATTGCAAAAGATGATAAACCAATAGCATCTGAAACTATAAATGCCCATTTCCCCTCTAAATTTGTAATTTTATGAAGTTTAAAAAGCATTGCAATTAAAACTGTTGCAATCACAAGACTAAGTGGAAGATTTGAAGTAAAGACATAAGGAGTTCTATCCACTAAAACATCTCTTGTCATTCCACCACCAAAAGCAGTTAAAAATGCAGAGATAAAAACTCCTAATATATCAAGTTTACAGTGGACTGCTATTAAAAATCCACTTAATGCAAAAGATATTATTCCTATAATATCAGCAATTTCTAGTGCACTCATCCTAAAAGCTCTTGCATAGCAAGTGCAGTTTGTCTAATCTCCCATTGGGCATGATTATCAAGTCTTAATTTAAAATAATTATCTAATTGTTTTGGTTGGAATGCTCCCCAAATTTGAGTGTATCCCATTTGTGGTATTACTCTTCTAGCCTCTTGTGGTTTTACACCTTGCTCAAGTAGTTCAAAATACAATTCTTCACTCTCTTTTATGAAGTTTTGTACTTTTTCATTTGCTTTTAGTTTTTCACTAATATAGAATTCAAATGGTACTTTTTTACCACTTACATATCTTCTTGAAAGCTCTTGCCAACAAACTCTATGTCTTACCATTTGACTTCTTGTTGGGAAATCTACTTTAAATAAAAATACTTTGAAATATTCTTTTATTATTTCACACTCTTCTTTTGTATTAAAAATAGTTCGTATATCAAAGCTAAATTTATCTTTGTCATTTTCAAAATCATAAACTAAAGCTCTATAATTTGTAAGTAAATATCTATCATCTAAAATCTCACCAAATCTTTTAGAGTTTGAATATTCCAATTTTAAAATCTCTTGATGCTTAGGATTTTCATAATCAAGTAAAACTGGTACAAACTCAAAACTTGAACTTGGTAATCCCATACTTTCAGCCATAAGTCTATTATAAAGACTTTCACTTCCTAATGCTTTTGGATTTTGGTAACAAATAGATGCTACTTGAGTTATAGCTAAAATTCTATTTTCTTCATTTAAATTTGCTTTTGAAAAATCCCAATTTTCTACAAAAGCAATACTATCTCCAAAAATATTCTCTTTTTTATTTATCAAATCTATCATCGCTTTATTCCTTTTGTAAAAAATTAACTGTGATTATACAAAATTAATAGTTAATAATAAAACAATTAGCAAAAATAAGTTAGGATTTTAAATTGTACAATTATAATAATTGTTATAGGTTAAGGAATAAAGTAAAAAATGACTATACACTACAATGAAATTTTTCAGTATGTTAAGAAAAATGTTTTTGATAAACAAACAGCACAAGATATTACTCAAGAAACATTTACTAGAGCTATAAAAAGTGCAGATAGAAATGTAATAGAAAATGAACGAGCATTACTTTATAGAATCGCTAAAAATGTTATGTTTGATTTATATAAAGAAAAATATAAAATTGATAAAATAAGTTTTGAAGAAGATTATCATATAAATGAGAGTGATAGCATAGAAACAATATTGATAGAAGATGAACAAACAATACTTTTACTACAAGAAGTAGAAAAATTACCTACAAAAAGAAGACAAGCCTTTACTTTACATATTATTGATGGTTACTCAAGAGATGAAGTTGCTTCAATGATGAATATAACTATAAATGCAGTAGAAAAACATATAAGTAGAGCAAGTAATCAGATAAAAGAGAATTTGAGTAAAAAAGAGAATAATAATGACAAATAAAGATACTATTGTAGAAAAAGCAAGATATTATTTAAGTTGTGAACAAGAAGGGAAAGATATATATTCTAACCAAGGATTTTTAATTTGGATAAATATAAAAGAAAATAAAGAAGTATTTGAAGAAGAAAAGTCATTTAGACAGTTGTTTGTAAATATACCAAGACAACATAGTTCAAAATTATCACAACAAGTACAGCAAGAATTAAAAAGAGAGAGATTTTTAAATAAAATCAAGAAATCAACAGCAATAGCTGCCTGTTTTTTAGTAATTAGTTTTGTATATGTTTTTTATTTTAAAGACAATTATAGTCAAAATATTTATTCACAAAATATTATAATGCAAGATATTATGATGCCAGATGATTCAAAAATAACTCTTGATGTAAAATCAAATATAGAAGTTGAATATACAAAAAATAAAAGAGAAGTTTTTTTAAAATATGGGAAAGCTATTTTTGAAGTAAGTGCAAATAAAGAAAGACCTTTTTATGTGCAAAGTAATGATATTTCAGTAAAAGTTGTAGGAACAAAATTTGAAGTGAATCAGAAAAAGAATAGTGTAAATATTGCAGTTTTAGATGGAATTGTAGATATAAATTATAAAGATTTAAAAATATCAGAATTAAAAAAGGGTGATAGTTTAGAAGTTTTTAATAATGGTGAGATACTAAGTTTAAAAAACTTACCAATTGAAAATCTTGCTTCTTGGAAAGAAGGTAAATTGATATTTGAAAAAACTCCTTTAATAGAAGTATTAAATGAGTTTCAAAGATATATTGATAAGAGGATAAAACTTGTAGTATCAAAAAATGATGATTTTTTAATAACTGGAGAGTTTAAAATAGATGAATTTGATAAATTTACAAAACTTTTACCTATGATTTATCCTATAAAAGTAGAATATATTGGTGAAAAAAAGGTTCTTTTTAAAAATTAATTATATATAAAATAACTATAAAATCAAGGTTTTAAAACAATTTATCATAAATTTTTAAATTTCTTACAAAATATTGTCAGGAAATTTAAATTTTTAAGACTTCCCTTATAGAGATTAATTCTCATATTGATAATTTAAAATAAGGGAGAAAATATGAATTTATCAAGAAAAGTTGTATTATCGACAACTTTATCTATTTTACTAAGTAGCCAGTTATTTGCTCAAAACTTTTCTGCTGGTGGAGGTTCACTAGAAGATGCGATTAAAGAGATAAGCAAACAATCAAATATGACATATATGGTTGATAGTAGAATTTTAGAAGGGAAAAAAGCACCAAATATTAAAAATATTGAAGGTGTACAAAATGCTTTAAATGAACTACTAAAAGGTACAGACCTTGAAGCAACTATAGAAGAAAATACAATAGTTATAAAAAAAGTATCTTCTGTAACCGTAGTTAATGGAACTTATATATTAGATGAGGTTTCAGTAAATAGTGGAGGATATGGAAGTTCTCAAAATGGTTATGTATCAAAAGAAATAAGTGGAGTAGGGCTTTGGGATAAAAGAAGTTTACAAGATACTCCTTATCAAATGAGTGTAATATCACAAGATTTAATAGAAAATTCTGCAAGTGGTATACCTCAGGTTTTTAAGATGAATCCAACAGTTCAATTAAATTATACTTCAGTAACAGGAGATAGTTGGAATGCTATAGGAATGTATATAAGAGGATTTTCTGTTGTAAGTAATATTCTTATTGATGGGATTTCTTTTTCTGATGCTTATACTTCTATGAGTCAAGATTTGGAAAGAATTGAAATTTTAAATGGATTATCTGGATTTCTATATGGACCAGGAAATGTTGGTGGAGTAGTAAACTATGTATCAAAAAGACCAACTCAAGAAAGACTTACAAATCTGATTGTAGGAAGTACTGGTAATCAAGCTTTTTATGCACATGCAGATTTAGGTGGAAAGATAGATGAAAAGGGTAAATTCTCTTATAGATTAAATGCTTTTAAACAAGATGGTGAAACTTCTATAAAAGATCAAAAGGTTGATAATACATTAATTAGTGGAGCTTTAGATTGGAGAGTTACTGATAATCTGATTTTATCTTTTGATGCTTCACATAAAAAAAGTAGAACAGATAAATTAACAGCAGCCTTTAGAAGTAATGATTCTATTGGAAAATTAGATCCAAAACAAGGTTATTCACCAGATTGGACTTATTCAGATACTACTCAAGATAGATTAGGATTTAAATCTTTATGGTACATAAATGATAATATAAAATTAAGAACAGGATATTTATATCTTAAAAAAGAGAGTAATGGTTTATCACAACCTTGGATATATGATAATTATGATGGAACATATGAATCAAAAAATTATAAATTATTTCCAGATGAAGTTAAAAATCAAGGTGCTTATGCTTATACAGATTTTGATTTTGATACTTTTGGTATCCAACATACTTTAACTGTTGGTGCTTCTGGAAGTAAGAAAAAAATTTATGAAATGAATCCTCAAGAATTTATAAGTTTAGGAAATTTTACTTTAGAGGAATTAAATAGTAAACCACTAAAGCCAATTTATGCTGGGAATCCTAATAATCCATTATATTTATCAAGTAATCAAGAAAAAATTAATTTTATGATAGGTGATGATATTAAATTTAATGATAATTGGGGAGCATTACTTGGACTTAATTATGTAAAAATAGAAAACAAAAATTATAATAAAGGTGGCTTAAAAACAGGAGGTTATGATGCTGATGAAATAACTCCTAGTATGTCTTTAATCTATAAACCTTTTGAAGATTTAACAACTTATATAACATATATGGAATCTTTAGAAAATGGATTAAAAGTGAATTGTGCAGATTGTACTAATAATGGAGAAGTCTTAGATCCATATCTAAGTAAACAGTATGAAGTTGGAGCAAAATATTCTATATCAGAAAATTTACTTTTAAGTTCAGCATTATTTAGAATAGAAAAAGCACTTAGATATGATAGAGAACTTCCAAATAATATGAAAGAAGTAACACAAGATGGTTTAGAAATTCATGAGGGGTTAGAGCTAACAACAACTGGAAAAATAACTAATAACTTAACAATTGTTGGTGGTGGAACAATTATGAATATAGAAGTAGATAAAACTGCAAATCCAGCTATAAAAGGTAAAAAGCCAATTCATGCCGCTTCAAAAATGGCAAAACTATATGCAGAATATAATCTACCATTTTTACAAGGTCTAACTTTAACTGGAGGAGCTTATTATACAGGAAAGTCTTATAGAAATAATATAAATACAGATATTATTCCTTCTTATACAATTTATGATGCAGGACTTAGATATAAAACAAAGATTGATAAATTTCCAACAACTTTCTTAGTTAATGCAACAAATGTAACAAATAAAAAATATTGGAGAACTTCTACATCTTTTGGAGAGCCAACAAATCTAGCATTTTCTATGAAAATGGAGTTTTAAAGAATAAAGAGAGAATATCATCTCTCTTTATTTATTATTTTTGAATGATATATCTTATAGTAGGACCATCACTATCAACTAAAAGTAGTTTATATCCATGATTTTTAGCATCAGCTGGGATATTATTTATACTTTGTGGACAATCACTAATAACTTCTAAAATTTCTCCATCTTTTAACTCTTTCATAGCTTCAAGAGTATTTATTGCTGGATATGGGCAAGGCTCACCTTGCATATCTATTCTATAATCAGGAACTATTTCTTTATTTTCCATAATTTTTCCTTTATCTATTTCTTGATTTTCTTAAATATCTTTTTTCTAAAACTAAAATTAGAATAAAAAATAGTAATAGCAATCCATAGTTTGCTATTAATCCTCCATAGTTTCCAAAACTCTCAAGTAGGTTTATTTTTGGCCAAGAAGTTGCTAATGCTGGACTTATATCATCCCAAACAAAGGCTAAAAGTGTAGCTCCTATGATATTACCAATACCCACTATCCAAAAGTGTACTTGTCCTTCAACAGCTCTATACATCCAACCACATTCACAACCACCAGCAAGAACAATACCAAATCCAAAAAGTAATCCACCTATAACTACATTTGGACCAGTCCAGAATATTTTTGCAGGTTGCCCCATCATAATAAATGCAAACACACCTAAAGTTGCTACAGCCATACCTATAATAATTGCTTTTGCTAATTCACTTCTTCCTGTTGTGAAAATATCTCTAAATGCAGATGTAAAACATATTTGAGCTTTTGCAATTATAAGTCCAAAAGAAGCTCCAAATAGCATTGCCATACCAAGTTTTGCACTATTTGCTACAAATATTAGATATAAAGCCCAAATAATTATAGCTATAAATACAAAAGTACCAAATGTAAAGAATTTTTTAACTTTTTCTTCATTATGTTCAAGTGGTTTTGCACAAGATACTTTTTGCATTTTAATTTTTGATTGAAAAAATGGATGAAGTGCAACTTTTACTCCAAAATATACTCCTACAATCATAAATGCTGTAAATACCCAAGCATGAAATGAAAACTGAGGGATACCAGTAAAAAAACTTGCTAAGTTACAACCCATACCAAGTCTTGCACCAAATCCTGCTATGATACCACCTATTAATGCTTGCCATATTCTTATACTGTTTAAAGGTAATCTAAATTTTACATTATTTCCCCAAAATGCAGCTGCAATACAACCTGCAAACATACCAATAATCATAACACCATCAATTCTTGTGAATATATTTCCATCTATTTTCATAAGTTGATAATAACCCCAAGTTGAAACATCAATTCCAAATAGTTGTAGAAAATGTCCACCCCATCTAGTAAACTCTCCTGTAACAGCCCAATAAGTTCCAGTAATTCCAAAATAGTATGCACTCAAAACTCCTAAAGCTATAACAGCAGGAATTGGTGACCAGAATCTTGAAAGTGAAGCTTTTAAACTTTGCAAAAATTCCATTTTCGCTCCTAACAATAAAAAATAAGATTAAGAAAAGACAGTGCTTGAAAGTAAATCGAAGTATAAATCAAGATGTCAGTTTGCACCGCAAACCTAAAATAAAGGTAGATTGTAATAAATGAAAGATTAATATAGGCTAAAAAAGGTAAAGTATTTTTACCTTTTTTACTTTATTATAGTTTAAAGACTATCTCGTAGACTTTCAAATTTTTGAACTTGGTCTTTTAAAAGTTCACCATTTTCATCTCTTGTTACAAATATTTTGAAGATATCTTCATCTTTTTTACTAAAAACTATACTATGAGATAATTTACCTCTAAGTATTTTTGATACAAAAGATATAGTTTCAATATCACTTACTTTTAAATGTCCTGAAATAGAACTATTTTTTGAATTAAAATTATAGTAACCATGTCCATAAGTTCCTGTTGGAATATTATCTTTTATCTCTATTACAAAAGATGGTGTGATTTTTATCATTAAGATTTTTCCCCAAGTTGAAATATCCTCTATTATTTCATCAAATTTAGTAGATTCTACCTCTTTTATTATTTCCATTTGTACTCCTTTAAATTAATTGATTTTTAACAAATTCAAGATAGTGTCCTTCTTGTTGTTCTAATTCATCATGATTTCCACTTTGAACGATTTTGCCTTCATCAAGAACATATATTTTATTTGCATTTTTAACTGTACTTAATCTGTGTGCTATTGTGATAACTGTTTTATCTTTTAAAATCTCTTCTAAACCACAAAATAATTTAGTTTCTGTTTGAACATCTAAAGCAGAAGTTGATTCATCAAATATTATAATACTTGGATTTGCTATAATCATTCTTGCAATAGATAATCTTTGTCGTTGACCACCACTAAGTCTTACACCATTTTTTCCTACGATTGTATCAAGTTTATTTTCTAAGTTGTAAACAACATCTGATAATTGTGCTATCTCAAGAGCTTTGCAAATATCTTCGTCTTTAATATTTTCATCACCCATAGTTATATTAAATCGTAAAGTATTATTAAATAACATTGGCATTTGTAAAACTAAAAATATTTCATCTCTTAGACTTTTTTTATCTAAATCTTCAATTCTTATATTGTTATAAGCTATTTCACCATTTGTTTTTGTATAAAACCCAGCAATTATTTGTGCTAAAGTTGTTTTTCCACTTCCACTAGCACCTATTAATGCTATTTTTTCACCATATTTTATATTAAATGAGATATCTTTTAAAATCTCTTTACTCTTATTGTATGAAAAATATACATTTTTTAGTTCAATATCTACACCTTTTTTTTCAAAAGATTTATTACCATTTGGTTCTTTTTGCAGATCTAAAACTTTATTTATTCTGTTTATTGCAGCCATTGCTGTCATATATGAATATTGTATTGATAGTATATCTTGTACCGGAGTCATAATAAACCAAATATATCCAAACATAGCAAACATCATACCAATAGATAAGTCACTATAAGCAACCATTACAAGACCAGCTGCTCTTAATATTTCAAAAACTATTAAAAATAGTGTAAATGAAAATCTTTCATAAGCTACACTTTTATAGTTGAAATTATTTGAAGTAGTTTGAATATTTTTTGCTTTTTTTATTGCATTATCAAAAAAATATTCCTCTTTATTACTAGCTTTTATTTGAGAAAATAGATCTAATGATTCTCCTATATTATTTTGAAAATCTGAAATAGCCTCATTCTCTTCTTTTTTTAAAATACCAGTTTTTTTTGCAATATTTCTTGATAAAAACATAATGAGTGGTTGAATAACTATAATTAAAATTCCTAAAATTGGGTGAATAGCTATAATTACTGCACCAACAGCTATTAAAGTTAAAATTGATGTCACAAGTTTACTTGCAATCGACATTATAAAATTATCTAAAGTATTTACATCTGTTATTAAATTTGCACTTACAGTACCACTACCAAGACTTTCATATTCGTTCATTGATACGTCTTTTAAGTGTTTTAATGTTTTTTCTCTAACTTTAAATGTTACAAATTTTGCTATGTTTGTAAATATCTTAGTGATAATAACAGAAAAAATATAGTGTAAAGCTCGTAAAATAACTACTGCTAAAGTTACAATAAGGATATATTTAAAAGCATTCTGAGTTCCAAAAAGATTGTTGATATTTTCTACAAAAAAGTTTGGTTTATCTAAAAGTACTTCATCAACTAATGCTGGAAGCATTAAAGGGATAGGTACACTTATTATTATTGCAACAATTGTTACTATCTGCCCAAAAACAAGTAGCTTTTTCTTTTCTAAAAGTAGGTTCCAAATATATTTTAAATCAATTCTATTCATAAAAATCCTGTTAAGTTTTGTGAGATTTTAATATAAAGATAATTTATTCAAAGTGAAAATAAAAGTTGTAAAATTGTAAATAAATAGATTTTAAACTATTTTTAAGCTAAATTTGAGAAAAAACATAAGAAAAATTTATCTTTTCTTCAATAAATAATCAACTTTTAAAAATATATAAATTACAATCCAAATACAATTTGTTTTAATAATTGTTATTAAGGAAAGATAATGACTAATTTATCAAGATCAAAACTTTATGAAGTAGGAAAGGTTTTACTAAAAGAAGAACGGAGTAAATCTTTTGTCAAACAGGTTGCTAGAGTAAATAATCAATATATAAATCTAAATATTGTAAATGCAATGATTGAAGATAATATTTATTTAAATATTGTTGATAATGTTGTAAAACAATCTCATATTCAAAAACTAAGAAGTAAAAAAAATGAACAATTACAAATTAGATTGATTCTTCAAGGTAAACTTGAAAAACTTGATCAATTTTCAAATGAAAAAATAATTTATAATGAAAATGAGATAAGTGTAGAATATAAAAAAGATATAGAAGAGTCTTTGTTAAATAAACAAGGAGAACATATAAAATATATTTGCATAACTTTAAATGAACATTATTTGAGTGAAAATAGTTATATTAGTGATATGTTCAAAGATAACTTTAGTAAAAAATTTTATGAACCAAATTTAAAAAATAAGTTTTTAGAAGTTTTTAATAGAGAGTATTCTAGTGGACTAGATAAAATATATCTAAAAAACAAAACTATGGAAATAATTTTTTATGTATTTGAAGAGTTAAAAAAAGATGAAATAAAAATAGAAATGCTAAATGAAGAGGATATAAAAAGAGTAAAAAAAGCAAAATTATATATTGAAGACTATTTTTATGAAAATATTACTATTCCCCTTTTATCTAAAAAAGTGGCTTTAAATACTACTAAATTAAAGAAAGGTTTTAAAGAACTTTTTGGAAAAACTGTTGGAGAATTTTTAAGAGATTATAGATTAGAAAAAGCTGTAACATATTTAAAGGAAAACAAGTACTCTGTAAGGGAAGTTTCTTTGATGTGTGGCTATACAAATCAAGCAAGTTTTTCATATGCTTTTTCTAGTCAATATAATACTAAACCAAAAGATGTTTTAAAAAAATCTGATTTGTAAAAAAAATGTTCTAATTTCTACAATACAATATTGATATTTATTCCTAGTTCGAATATAATCCTTTTGAAATTTTAATTTATTTGAAAAGGATTTTTATGGAAAATATGACACAAACAACAAGTTTAGAAAAAGCTCAAGAAAAATTAGATGTTTTTTTAGACAATATAAAAACAGTTGTATTATCAACTGTGAGTTCAGATGGAGAACCATTTGCTAGTTATTCACCTTATGTACAAGATGAAGATGGTAATTTTTATGTATTTATTAGTACATCTGTTCAACACTCACATAATATGTACAATACAGGAAAAGCTCATTTACTTTTTATAGAAGATGAAAGTGATACAAAACATATTTATGCTAGAAGAAGATTATATTTTAGAGCAAATGCAGAAAAATTTGACGAAAATGATGAAAGAACTGAAAAAATAGCACAACTTTTTGAAAAAAGATTTGGAAAACAAGCATCTTTAGTTAGAAATATGCCAGCATCAAGATTTTATAAATTATATCCTTATGATGGAAATTTTGTTATTGGATTTGGAGCAGCATATAAACTTGATGATACAAATAAAAAAGTTAAAGAACTTAATACTATGAATGGAATAGCTCATGGTGAAACTCATGAGTTAGGTTTAAAAAAAGATGCGTAAAATAATAAAACTATCTTTAGTACTTGCCTTAACTGCAACTTACTCTTATGCTTCAAAAATTGTAAGTATAGGAGGGAGTATTACAGAGACTATTGTAGAATTAGGGCATTCAGATAAATTAATTGGAGTTGATTTATCAAGTGCATATCCTAAAGATGTTACTTCAAAACTTCCTAATGTTGGATATTGGTTAAACCTTCCACAAGAAGGAATTTTATCTTTAAAGCCAGAAGTAGTTATTGTAAGTAGTCAAGCTGGACCAAAAAAATTAATAGATAGTCTTCCAAAATATGGAATAAAAACCTATATTATAGAGGATAATCCTACAATAGAATCTGCAAAAAATAAGATAAGACAAATTGGTGAGATTCTAGGTGAAGAGAAAAAAGCTTCAGAAATTATTTCAAGAATTGAAAGCAATGTTTCGAAAATGAATGAAGAGTTAAAAGATAAGAAAAAACCAAAAGTTTTATTTTTATTTTCAAGAGGTGAAGGTACTATAATGGCTGCTGGAAGTGAAACGAAAGCAGGATATATGATAAATATTGCGGGTGGAGAGAATGTAATTGATTTTAAACAATATACACAAATATCATCAGAATCTATTTTAAAGATGAATCCAGATGTTATTATTACCTCAAATCATACTGGAGAAACAGGTTTAGATAATAGTATTGTTGCTTCTACAAATGCTGGAAAAAATAATCAAATCTATACTATGGATATGCTTTTAATATCTGGATTTACTGTAAGAGTAGATAGTGCATTACAAGAACTTTCTTGTATGTTTAACAATAATAATTTATCATATTGTAGTAAATAAAAATGTTTACTTATAAAAAAACAATTATTTGGGTTTTTATAGTTTTAACTTTTTTATCTATGGCTATAAACACAACATTAGGAGCATTTAGTATCTCATTTAAAGAGATACTAAACACTATACTAAATCCATCAGAAAATACTATATTTTATCAAGTTTTAGTAGATATTAGATTGCCAAGAATTCTATTAGCTATTTTAATAGGGATTGCTTTTGGTATATCTGGTGCTATGATGCAAACACTTTTTAAAAATCCTCTTGCTGATCCATCGCTTATTGGAGTATCAGCAGGAGCTAGTGCTGGGGTTGTTATTTTTATGTTAATGGGTAGTTATTTACCTTTTGCATTAACTACTGGTGTTTTATCTTACCTTTCACTTCCTCTTAGTGCTTTTTTAGGTGCTGTTATTACTATTTTAGCTATTTATAAACTAGCAACTATTTACAATAAAGTAGCTATTACAGTTATGCTTTTAGCTGGAATAGCTATAAATGCTATGCTTGGGGCATTGGTTGGACTTTTTACTTATGTTAGTACTGAAGAAGAGTTAAAAAGTTTTACTTTCTGGACTATGGGAAGTTTAGCAAATGGGGATATGAAAGTTATCTTAACACTACTTCCTGTAGTAATAATCACATTTTTATTTGCAGTAAGTAAAAAAACAGAATTAAATCTTATGCTTTTAGGTGAAGATGAGGCTAAAAATTCTGGAGTAAACTCTGAATTACTAAAAAAATTAATTATCCTTTTTGTATCTTTAGCTATTGGTGTAAGTGTAGCCTTTTGTGGAATTATTGGATTTATAGGGCTTGTTGTACCACATATCGCAAGAATTTTAGTTGGTTCAAATCATAAATATTATTTACCTCTTAGTGCTATTTTGGGAGCATTTATACTTTTATGGGCAGATAGTTTAGCTAGAATGATAATTTCTCCTGCTGAACTTCCAATAGGAATTATAACTGCACTTTTAGGAGCCCCATTTTTCTTATGGCTATTAATAAAAAATAGACAAAGTACAATGAGTTAAAGGATACAAAGTGTATAAAATAAAAGATCTTAATTTCTCAATTCAAAAAAAAGATATATTAAATAATATAAATATTGAGATAAAAACAAATACCTTTTTATCTATTGTTGGACCAAACGGTTGTGGAAAATCTACATTAATAAAGACTATAAATAGAAATTTAGATATTCAAAGTGGAACTATCACATTAAATGATAAAAATATTGAAGATTTTAGTGATAAAGAACTAGCTTTAAAACGTTCAGTTTTAAATCAAGCTTTCTTTTTCCCATATAATTTTAGAGCTATTGAGATTGTAGAAATGGGGCTTTATGCTTATGAATTACATACAAAAGAGAAGAATGAGATTTTAGAATATATAGTTTCTAAACTTAATCTGGAATCTTTAAAAGATAAGAATTATTCAAATTTATCAGGTGGTGAAAAACAAAAAATCCAATTTGCAAGAGTTATTGTACAACTTTATGCTAGTCGTGAAAAAGAAAAATATCTTTTTTTAGATGAGCCTACTTTAAATTTAGATATTTTTTACCAATATAAAATATTGGATTTAACAAAAGAACTTCAAAAAGACTTGAAAATAGGAGTTTGTGCAGTATTACACGATATAAATCAAGCATATTTATATTCTGATGAAATTGTGATGATGAAAGAGGGGAATATAAAATACTTTGGAAAAACAGATGATATTTTAACATATGAAAATATTTATGATATTTTTAAAGTAGAGAGTGAATTTGTATATTCAAAAAAATTACAAAGAGATATTCTTATAACAACTATTTAATATTTTAGCACTATATCTTTAGTGCTAAACTTTATAATAATAAAAAACCAATTTATGAAAAAAGAGTTCTAAATTATAAAATACAGTATTGATATTTACTATTACTATGGATATAATCTACTAAAATTTTTAAAAGGAAATATTATGTATAAGCAAAGTTTGTTTGCAAGTTTAGCTTTAATAATGATGTCATCAACTGCTTTTGCTGAAATAAATTTATCAGCTGAACAGAATAATGAAACAAAAAGATTAGATGAAATATTTGTAAGTACAAAAACAGATAAAACGCAAGAAGATATATCAGCTTCAGTTACTGTAATAACAGCAGAAGATATAGCAAAAATAAATGCTACAGATATTAAAGATGTTTTACTTAAATCAGTTGGTATAGTAGAAATAGGTGGAGCAAGAGGAAATGGTGGAACTTTTGTATCAATAAGAGGAACAAGAGAAACAGATACTCTTTTCTTAATTGATGGAAAAAGGGCTAATAATACAGCTGGATATATAGAATCAAGCAACTTCCAATACAATATGGTTCCCTTAGATGCTATTGAAAGAATAGAAGTTATAAAAGGAGCAAAAAGTTCTATTTATGGTTCTGATGCAATGGGTGGAGTTGTAAATATTATTACTAAAAAAGATAAAAGAGCATTATATGGTTCTATTGATGTAAAAGCTGGAGTTTCTTCAGCTGATAATGGCGGAAATAAACAAAGTTATAGTGCTAATATTGGTGGTAATATTTCTGAAAAGTTATATATGTTTTTAGATGTAAATAAAACAAATAGAGATGCAACAGGAGATAATAATGGTACATTTCTTGAAGGCTTAGACTCTACAAGTGGTATTGCAAAGTTAAAATATGATATTGATGATACACAAAATATTTATGCTTCATATATAAAAGGTGTTGATAAAAGGGAAGATTATAAAGGACCACAAACTTATAAAATAGAAAGAGATATCTACAATATTGGATATGAAAAGATTTTTGATAAAGTAGGTATTGGATTAGATTATACAAAAGCAAAAACGGATACAAAAGTTAGCTCTAGTGTATTTAATGGAACACATGATCTTGAAACAGATACTTTTAAAGGGGAAGTGAAATTATCTGCAATAGATTATAACTATATAGTTTTAGGAGCTGAAGCTACAAAAGAAGAGTATTCACGAAATGGTATGAATCTTAGTCAAAATTTTGATAGAAAAACATATAACTACTATATTCAAGATGAGATAGAAGTTGGAGATTTTATATTTACTCTTGGTACAAATCTTGATAATAATGACAAGTATGGTACAGAATGGTCACCAAATGCTGGTGCTGTTTATAAATTAGATGATAAACAAAGACTGAAAATAAATTATAGTGAAGGATTTAAAGCACCTACTTTAAAACAAGGAGATGGAGGTTATGTATTTAATGAAAGACCTATTCCTATAATGAATGTTATTATTTTAGGGAATGATGATTTAAAACCTGAAACTTCAAAATCTTATGAATTAGCTTATGAGTTTTATGGAGAAGATACTACATTTAAAGCAGCTATATTTAGAACAGACCTAAAAGATATGATAGAAACAAGAAATATTAGTACTAAAACAACAATGATACCTGGATTTCCACCTAAAGTATCTATTGTAAGTACAAATCAATACCAAAATATTGAAAAAGCAAATATAAGAGGTTTTGAGACAGATTTCAAATATGACTTTAATGAAAGCCATACTATAAATGCAAACTATACATTCCTTAAAACAGAAGATGAAAGTACAAATGAGGAATTAGAGTATAGACCAAAACACACTTTTAATTTAGGATTGAGTTCAGATTTTGCTTGGGGTATATCTTCTTATTTAAGTGCGAATTATATAGGAACACAATACTATACTGATTCAAATAATACAACAAATAAATCTTCAGGATATGCAATCTTCAATGCACAAATTTCTAAAAAAATCACAAATGATTTAACTGCAAGAATAGGTGTTAATAATATAGGTGATAAAAAATTTGATGATGGTGAACCTTATTACCTTGAAAGAAGATTTGCATATGTAGGATTGAATTACAGATTCTAATTTTATGAAACTATTGTAAGACAATCTTGCAATAGTTTCAATATAAAATACTCAACTTTTACTACTAAAAAATCATTTAAAAATAAAAATTCCAATTTATAAAAAAAGAGTTCTGAATTATAAAATATAGTATTGATATTTACTATTGCTATGGATATAATCCAAGAAAATTTAAAAAGGAAATATTATGTATAAACAAAGTTTATTCGCAAGCTTAGCAATTATGATACTTTCAACTACATCATTTGCAAATGAAAATATAGAAGAAACTAAAAAGCTCGATGATATTGTTATAACTGCAAAATCAAATAAATCTATAAAAGATACAAGTGGAGCAATTACTGTTATAAGTGCTGAAGATATAGCAAAAATAAATGCAACAAATCTTAAAGATATTTTAGTAAAAACTGCTGGTATAGTTGAAGTTGGTGGTTCAAATGGAATCAAAAGAGTTTCAATAAGAGGAACAAGACCAGTTGATGCACTTATTTTAGTTGATGGTAAAAAAACTAATCGTACTGGTACTTATGCAACTGCTGCTGATTTTGAATATTCACAAGTTCCTATTAGTATGATTGAAAGAATAGAGATTATAAAAGGACCAAAGAGTTCTATTTATGGTTCTGATGCAATGGGGGGAGTTGTAAATATTATTACAAAAAAAGACTATTCTAAAACAATCTGGGGTGATATAGATTTACAAGCAGGAGTATCTTCGGCTAAGAATGGTGGAGATGAACAAAACTTGAGTGCTAATATAGGAGGTAATATTTCAGATAAATTTTCATTTATGTTGGGTGTAAATAAATTTAATAGAGACGAAACTTATGGAGAAGGATATAGATGGGTTGGATTTTCTAAACCTAAAGTAGATGATGCTACATATATAGATGGTAGAGAAAGTACAAATGGAAATCTAAAACTAAAATATAATATCGATGATACTCAAAATATTTATGCTTCTTATTTAAAAGGAAAAGAAGATATCAAACAAAAAGCTAATGAAGATTATTATAGTGCTGATAGAGATGTTTGGAGTGTTGGTTATGAGAAGAATTTTGAAAAAGTATCTTTGAATTTGGATTATACAAATGCAAAAACAGATGCAAAAATTAAAGATGGATTATTCGCAAATCAAACTCATGAACTTAAAAATGATTATTTAAAAGGTGAAGCAAAAATATCTGCATTAAAAAATAATTATATTGTAATAGGTGCAGAAACAGCAAAAGAGAAATATTCAAGATATAGACCAACAACAAATATAACTGATCAACGATTTGAAATAAGAGCAAATTCTTACTATATTCAAGATGAGATAGAATTGGGAGATTTTATTTTTACTTTAGGAACAGTTCTTGATGATAATGAAAAATATGGTACTGAATTATCTCCAAATATTGGAGTTGTATATAAAATAGATGATAATCAAAGATTAAAAGCTAGTTATGGTGAAGGGTTTAAAGCCCCTGATGTTAAAATAGGAAGTAGCTCATATTTTGCAAATACAACTTGGGGAAATGATAATTTAAAGCCTGAAACTTCAAAATCTTATGAATTAGCTTATGAGTTTTATGGTGAGAATACTCTATTTAAAACAGCTTTATTTCAAAATAAAATAAATAATATGTTTGTTATTGAACAAAGAGTTATGCCAGGAAATCAACATCAATGGAGAAATGTTGATAAAGCTGATATTAAAGGTTTGGAAGCAGAAGTTGAATACTACATTACTGATAATCATATGTTAAATGCAAACTATACTTTACTTAAAACAGAAAATAAATCTGGTACAAATCAAGGTAAAGATATACAATATAGACCAAAAAACACAATTAATGTTGGTTTAAGTTCAGACTTTGATTATGGGATATCTTCATATTTAAGTGCGAATTATATAGGAACACAATATAAAAATGCAGATAATAGTGAGAAAATAAAGGCATATACAATAGCAAATGCACAAATCTCTAAGAAATTAACAAATGATTTAAGTGTAAGAGTAGGTGTAGATAATATTTTTGATAAGCATTTTGATGAAACAATAGATAATGCAGATTATCTAAAAAGAAGATTTGCTTATGTTGGGTTAAATTATAAATTTTAGTTAATAAATAAAATGTTAATTTTGCATCTAATACTCGGATTTCTTGAACTTTATATTATAGTTAATATAAATAGAGTTAGGTCGTATCATACTTTTTTTGTTTTAGCAGGATTTTTTACACATGCATATTTTATGTATAGTGATAATATAAACAATGAATTTTCTTCTAATGAAATGATTTTTGTTATATTATATTTTATATATCTAATGTATTTAACAAAAAAAGTTATAGATACAAAAGAAAATGTATCAATAAAAATACCATTATTGATAGTTGCACTTATTATTTTAATAAATGCAATTTATTATATTTTATAAGGGAAAAAAATGTTAAGAATTTCAATAGTTTTTATAGCTACAATTTTTTTATTTACTGGTTGTGCAGATAAATCTGTACTTTTAACTCATAACTTAGAGAAAAAAGAGGATATTTATTCTATAAAACAAGCAAAAAGTATTTCTATACAAGAGCTTGTAAATGAGATAGAACATTATCCTATTATTTTTGTAGGTGACCACCATAATACTCAAAAGACACATAAGTTTTTTGCAGATTTTATAAATGAATTAAATAAAAAAGGTTATAACTTAAGTCTAGCAAATGAGTGGTTTACTCCGGCACAAGATGAGTTATTAAAAGAATATACAGATAATAAATTTGATACTACTACATTTAAAGAAAAAATAGAGTGGGATAAATTCTCAAAATATAAATGGGAGTATGTATCACTTCTATATGAAGCTATAAAAAATAGTGGTGGAAGACTTTATGGTATGAATATATCAAAAGAGGATAGAGCAAAAATCTCTTTAAAACAATTTGATAAAATGAGTCAAGAAGAGAAAGATTTTTATAATAACCTAGATTTAGGAGTAACTGCTCATCAGCAGCTTGTATATCCATACCTACAACATTGTGATAAAATGCCATCTACAAGTAAAGAACCTTGTTTAGAAAGAACATATAGAGTTCAAGTTACTTGGGATACATATATGGGAGAAAATGTAGCAAAAATTGCAAAAGATGTTATAAAAAGCCCAAAAGATAAGCTTTTAGTTTTTGCAGGAGCTATGCATATAGAACAAAATTTAGGAATTCCTTTGAGATTTTCAAGATTGAGTAATCTTCCATTTATCTCTATTTCAAATGAAAAAATAGATAAAGAACAAGATTTGAAAATAAATACAAATAAATCTGATATTGTTTATATTTATGAAACAGAAGAAGAAAATAAGGCTAAATAAGTCTATTTTTATATGGATTAATAAAGTTTATTGAAACATAGATTCTTCAATATTAAAAAATAAAATCCTATCAAGCTGTTATAGTTGTGATAGGATTTATTATACATTTTTTTTATAAATAATTTAAAAGATTTAAGTATGAGTTGCAAGGTAGTTTATTTAGTTTTTATTAAAATTTCGAAGTTTTTTGATAATAGATAGATTTTCATAGATTCCTTTTTACTTTGTAACTCATACTTAAGTTTATTGTTTAAATTTTTTTATTTAACCATATTTTAAGCTATTATAAGAACTTAAGTTTTTTTTAGATATAATCCGCAAAAATTTTATATAAAGAAGATGTATGAGAGATATTAGAAATATTGCAGTTATTGCACACGTAGACCATGGAAAAACAACAACAGTTGATGAACTTTTAAAACAATCAGGTACTTTCTCAGCTCATCAAAATGTAGATGAAAGAGTTATGGATAGTAATGCTATTGAAAAAGAAAGAGGGATTACTATTCTTTCAAAAAATACAGCTATTGATTATGAAGGTGTAAGAATCAACATTATTGACACTCCAGGACACGCTGATTTTGGTGGAGAAGTTGAGAGGGTTCTAAAAATGGTTGATAGCGTTTTACTTCTTGTTGATGCCCAAGAAGGAGTTATGCCTCAAACAAAATTTGTTGTTAAAAAAGCACTATCTTTAGGACATAGACCAATAGTCGTAGTAAATAAGATAGATAAACCAGCAGCTGAACCTGATAGAGTTGTTGATGAAGTTTTTGACCTTTTTGCACAAATGGATGCAACAGAAGAACAATTAGATTTCCCAGTTATTTATGCAGCTGCAAGAAGTGGATTTGCAAGATATAATCCAACTGATGATAATATGGATTTTAAACCACTATATGAAACTATTTTAAAAGAAGTTCCAAAACCAAAAGGAACTGATGAAAATGGTCTACAACTTCAAGTATTTACTCTAGATTATGATAATTTTATTGGAAAAATAGGGATAGCTAGAATTTTCAATGGTACAATTTCTCAAGGTGAAACAGTTATGCTTTGTAAAGCAGATGGTTCTAAAGTAAAAGGTAGAGTATCTAAACTTATTGGGTTTAAAGGACTTGATAGAGTTGATATAAAAACTGCTGGAGCTGGTGATATAGTTGCAGTTGCAGGATTTGAAACTATTGATGTTGGAGATAGCTTATGTGATCCAAATAATCCAATGCCATTAGATCCAATGCATATAGAAGAACCAACTTTAAGTGTAACATTCTCTGTAAATGATTCTCCACTAGCTGGAACAGAAGGAAAATATGTAACTTCAAATAAAATTGATGAGAGACTAAAAGCTGAGATGAACACAAATATTGCTATGGGATATGAGCAAATTGGTGAAGGTAAATTTAAAGTAAATGGAAGAGGTGAACTTCAAATTACTATTTTAGCTGAAAATATGAGAAGAGAAGGTTTTGAGTTCTGTATAGGAAGACCAGAAGTTATTATTAGAGAAGAAAATGGTATTAAAATGGAACCATTTGAGCACTTAGTAATTGATACGCCAGATGAATTTAGTGGAGCTATCATTGAAAAACTTGGTAAAAGAAAAGCTGTAATGACAAATATGATTCCTATGGGAATTGGATTTACAAGATTAGAATTTGAAATTCCAGCAAGAGGGCTTATTGGTATTAGAACAGAATTTTTAACTGAAACTAGGGGAGAAGGGGTTATGAATCACTCATTCTTAGAGTTTAGACCATATTCTGGAACAGTTGAAAGTAGAAAATATGGTGCTTTAGTATCTATGGAAAATGGAGAAGCATTAGCTTATTCTATATTTAACTTACAAGATAGAGGAATTATGTTTGTAAAACCTCAAGATAAAGTATATATTGGAATGGTAGTTGGACAACATGCAAAAGATAATGATTTAGATGTAAATCCTATTAAAGGAAAACAACAATCAAATGTTAGATCTAGTGGAGCAGATGAAGCTATTAGACTTGTACCACCAAAAATTATGTCTTTGGAAAATGCATTAGAGTGGATTGAAGAAGATGAAGCTGTTGAAGTTACTCCTGTTTCTATTAGAATTAGAAAAAGAGAACTTGACCCAACTGTTAGAAAAAGAACAGCAAAAAAAGAGAAAAATGCTTGATTTTTTATAAATAAAATTATAGAAGATATATAAAAAAGGGAAGAAACTTTTGTTTCTTCCCTTTTTCTATCTTGACACAAAATTGAAAATTAATTATAATTTATCTATTAGGTAGGTGATAAATATGAAAGTATCAAAAAAGACAGATTATGCTTTAAGAGCATTATTTGCAATAGCAGAAGCTGATAATCTAATTTCAATTAGAGAATTATCAGAATCAGTTGACGTTCCAAGAAGATTTTTAGAAAATATTATGCTTGAGATGAATAGAGCAGGTTGGGTAAAAAGTATTCCTGGACGATATGGTGGATATGTTTTAGCAAAAGGTGCAGATGAAATAACAATGGGAGAAGTTATAAGATATTTTGAAGGTATGATAGCTATGATATCTTGTGTTTCAGTTTCTAACTATGAACCATGTAGTCAAGAAGGAAAATGTTATTTTAGAAGAGTATTTTTAAATATTAGAAATTTAACAGCACAGATTTTGGACAAGACTACAATTGCTTCTTGTTTAAATCAAGCGCCAGTTACAAAAGAAGATGTTTTAAAAGAGGAGTTTGTTGGTGGATTGGGGATTTAAAAGGGTCTCAAAAGACTTTTTTAAATATTTAAGTAAAAAACTATTGACAAAGATATTTTTTATTTATATAATATCACCAATTTAATAGATGATAAATCTATGATAAAATTGTCAAAAAAGGAAAAAAATGAAAAACATAGTTCAAACACTAAAAAAGATAGTGATTTCACTAGCTATTATTCCTGCTTTAGCACTAACAGCAAGTGCAAAAGATAAAAATTCTATTGATATTATCAAAGAAAAAGGAAAAATAAGAATAGGAGTATTTAGTGATAAAGCTCCATTTGGTTACCTTGATAGTAATGGAAAACATCAAGGATTTGATATTGTTATTGCTAAAAGATTAACAAAAGAACTTTTAGGTGATGAAAATAAAGTTGAATTTATTAATTTAGAAGCAGCAAATAGAGTTGAGTATTTAGTTACAAATAAAGTTGATATCGTATTAGCAAACTTTACTGTAACACCAGAAAGACAAAAAAAAGTTGATTTTGCAAATCCATATATGAAAGTAGCTATTGGTGTTGCATCATCAGATAAAAATCCTATTAAAACAGTTGAAGATTTAAAAGGTAAAAAACTTATAATCACAAAAGGTACAACAGCAGATGTATATTTTACAAAAAATCATCCAGAAATTGATGTATTAAGTTTTGATCATAATTCAGAATCATTTGCTGCTTTAAAAGATGGTAGAGGTGTTGCACTTACTCACGATAATACTTTACTTTTTGCATGGGCAAAGCAAAATGAAGGATTTACAGTAGGAATTGATGCTTTAGGACCACAAGATACTATTGCACCAGCAGTAAAAAAAGGAAATACAATTTTACTAAATTGGATTAATGAAACTTTAGCAAAACTTGGTGAAGAAAAATTTATTGAAAAAGCATATAATGAAACTTTAAAACCTATATATGGTGATTCTGTAAATATTGAATCAGTTATAATCGAAGGTGGAAAAAAATAAGCTAATATGGATATAAATTTTATTATAGAGGTTTCACCTCTATTCCAAAAAGCTTTATTAGTTACTATAAAACTTGCATTTATAGGTATATTCTTTTCCTTAATCATAGGATTAGTCTGTAACTTGATATTGGCTAAAGAGAATGTTTTCTTAAACTCTTTAGTCAATGCTTATATTGAATTATCAAGAAATACCCCTTTACTTATTCAACTATTCTTCTTATATTATGGTTTACCAAAATTTGGAATTAAGCTTGATGAACAAGTTTGTGCAATTATTGGTTTGAGTTTTCTTGGTGGAAGTTATATGAGTGAGGCTTTAAGAGCAGGAATAGAGGCTGTACATAAAAATCAAATAGAATCAGGTTTGAGTTTAGGAATGAACAATGTTCAACTTTTTAGGTTTGTTATATTACCACAAGCACTCAGTGTATCTATCCCTTTAATTGCTGCAAATGCTATTTTCTTAGTAAAAGAAACTTCTGTTGTTGGAATAATAGCTGTAAAAGAGTTAGTGAGTTTGAGTAAAACATTAATTGGTGTTTATTATATGACTTATGAGATTATGTTTATGTTAGTAGTATTTTATTTGATAATTCTTCTACCACTTTCAATAGTTTTATCTTATATAGAAAGGAAGATGCGATATGCAGAGCACGGGAATTGATCTGATATTTGAAGGCAATAATCTACTAAGAATCTTAGAAGGTACTTTAAATACTATTCAAATTGCATTTATTTCTATATTATTAAGTTTAATATTTGGAGTTATTTTTGGAATAATATATACTTCAAGAAACAAGATAGTAAGATTTTTTTGTAGATTTTATTTAGAAGTTTTCAGAATTATTCCTATTTTAGTATTATTATTTGTATTTTATTTTGTAGTTCCCAGCTTATTTGATATTGATATAAGTGGAGAATTTGTAGCTATTTATGTATTTGTTTTATGGGGAATAGCTGAAATTGGTGATATAACAAGAGGGGCTATGGAATCAATTCCTAAACATAATAGTGATGTAGCTTTAGCATTGGGATTTAATAAATTGCAAGTTTATATTTATATTTTAATTCCACTATCATTTAAAAGAGTTATACCTGGAGTTATAAATCTAACAACAAGAATGATAAAAACAACTTCTTTGGTTATAATGATAGGTGTTGTTGATGTTATAAAAGTAGGACAACAAATAATAGAAAGTAATGTTTTAAGAGTACCAGATGCAGCATTTTGGATATATGGATTTATATTTGTTATATATTTTATCATTTGTTATCCAATGTCAAAATTTGCAAAAGTTTTAGAAAATAGATGGAATAAATAGGAAAAGTATGGATAATTTAATTGATATAAAGAACCTTATAAAAAAATATGGCGATAAAACAGTTATAAATGGAATTGATTTATCTATAAAGAAAGGTGAAGTTGTCGTACTTTTAGGACCTTCTGGCTGTGGTAAGAGTACCCTTTTAAGAACAATAAATGGACTTGAAAATATACAAGGTGGAGAAATAATCTTTCAAGGTAAGAATATACATGATAAAAATTCTGATTGGATGAAGATAAGACAAAAAATAGGTATGGTGTTCCAAAATTATGAACTATTTCCACACTTAAATGTAATTGATAATATTTTATTAGCACCTTTAAAAGTTCAAAAAAGAGTTAAAGAAGAAGTGATGCTTCAAGCAGAAGAACTTTTAAAAAAAGTTGGACTAGAAGATAGAAAATTTGCATATCCAAGAGAGTTATCAGGTGGGCAAAAACAAAGAATTGCAATTGTTAGAGCTTTATGTATGAACCCTGAAGTTATGCTTTTTGATGAAGTTACAGCTTCTTTAGACCCTGAAATGGTAAGAGAAGTTTTAGATGTAATTTTGAATTTAGCAAAATCAGGTATGACTATGTTTATAGTTACTCATGAAATGGGATTTGCAAAATCAGTTGCAAATAGAATAGTATTTTTAGATGGTGGAAAAATTTGTGAAGAATCTCACCCAAAAGATTTTTTTACAAATCCAAAAACACAAAGAGCAAAAGAGTTTTTAAATATTTTTCAATTTGAAGATTAAAATTCTTTTTAAAATAAGAGTTGAAGCTCTTGTTTTAAAGAAATTATAGAAATATAGTAAAAAATATTTTACAAACTATTGACAAAAAGTATTTTTAGTAGTATTATTTCACCAATTTAATAGATGATAGATATAAAACTATTTATTCATCTTAGTAGAAAGGATAAAAAATGATGTGCGATATGTGTAGATATTTTAAAAAAGTAAAAATATTTTAATGAGTTATTGGTGAGATTTTAAAAGGATCTTTAATTATCATACATTTAGTGTATATTATTTATAAGAGGAAAAATTTATGAAAAGAATATTTAGAAGTTTTATAACAATAGTTTCAATTATCCCTATATTGGGTTTTGGAGCATCAAAAACTGAACAATTACGAATAGGATATCAAAAATCAGATCCAGGCTTTGTCCTAATAAAAGATTCTGGAAAATTAGAGAAAAGATTAGAAAAAATTGGTGTAAAAGTAACTTGGATAGAATTTCCAGCAGGTCCCCAATTACTCGAAGGATTAAATGTCGGAAGTATAGATTTAGGAACAGTTGGGGAAACTCCTCCAATATTTGCACAAGCTGCAAATGCAAAAATAAAGTATATAGCTTATAAGACAGCTTTCCCAAAATCTGAAGCTATTATAGTACAAGAAAGTTCACCTATTAAAACAGTAGCAGATTTAAAAGGTAAAAAAGTTGCATTAAATAAGGGTTCAAATGTCCACTATTTATTAGTAAAAGCTTTAGAAGAAGCGGGTTTAAAATATAGTGACATAATACCAACATTTTTACCTCCAGCAGATGCAAGAGCAGCTTTTGAAAAAGGTAGTGTTGATGCTTGGGTAATTTGGGATCCATTTTATGCTGCTGCAGAGTTAAAAATTGGCGCTAAAAAGTTAAGAGATGGTGAGGGATTAGTAAACAACTACCAATTTTATTTAGTTGAAGAAAGTTACACTAAGAATAAAGAAGTATTAGATATTGTTTTTGATGAAATAAAAACAGTTGATGATTATTTAACTAAAGAACCTCTTAAAACAGCTGAAATTCTTTCTAAAGTAAATGGATTAGAAGTTGAGGCATTAGAACTATCACATAAAAGAGCAGTATTTCAAACACAATATTTAACACCAAAAGTTATTAATGATCAACAAGATATAGCAGATACTTTTTATGATTTAAAACTTATTCCAAAAAAATTAGATATCAAAAGTGTTGTTTGGATACCTGAGAACAATAAATAAGGAGAAAGAACAATGGCTTTAAATATATTTTGGTTTATACCTACATTTGGAGATAGTCAATATATCGGTGGTAAAACTGGTGCAAGAGCAATAGATTTTAATTACTCAAAACAAATAGCAGTTGCAGCTGATAATTTAGGATTTGATGGAGTTTTAATTCCAACAGGAAGGCTATGTGAAGATCCTTGGGTTATTGCTTCAAGTCTAATAGGTGCTACACAAAATTTGAAATTTTTAGTAGCACTTAGACCTGGACTTTTACAACCAGCTTTAGCAGCAAGAATGACAGCAACTCTTGATAGATTTTCAAATGGAAGAGTAGCTTTAAATCTTGTTGCTGGTGGTGATAAAACAGAACTTGAAGGAGATGGTTTATATCAAAAACCAGAAGAACGATATCAAGCTGCAGCTGAATTTGTTGATTTATGGAGAGATATTTTAAAATCAAGTTATGAAAAGAAAGTTGTTAATTTTAATGGAAAATTTTATAAAACAACAAATGCAAAACTTTTATATCCTCCTGTTCAAAACCCAACTCCACCTTTATTTTTTGGAGGCTCATCAGAAGAAGCAAGAGAATTAGCTGCACAAAAGGTTGATTTATATATAACTTGGGGTGAAAAACCACAAGATGTTAAAGAAAAAATTGAAGACCTTAAAAGAAGAGCTTCAAAGTATGGAAGAACTTTGAGATTTGGCGTAAGGCTTCATGTAATTGTACGAGAAACAGAAGAAGAAGCATGGAGTGTAGCTGATAAATTGATAAGTAAACTTGATGATGAAACAATAGAACAACATCACAAAGTATTAGAGAAAAGAGAGTCTATTGGGCAAAAGAGAATGACTATTTTAACAAATGGTGGAAAATCAAGAACTAGAGAAGAACTTGAAATTAGTCCAAATTTATGGGCTGGGATTGGGCTTGCTAGAGAAGGTTGTGCAACAGCACTTGTTGGAAGTCCTGAAATTATAGTTGAAAGAATAACTGAATATGCAAATATGGGAGTTGATACTTTTGTATTCTCTGGCTATCCTCATCTTGAAGAAGCATATAAATTTGCAGAACTTGTATTTCCATTATTACCAAGTAAAACAAGAGAAAAATTAGTAGGACTTGCAAAGGCTGAAACCTTTGGAGGAGTTTTAAATTATGAAACTCATAAATAGAATAAAAAAAGGTTTGATTGATAATTTTATAGTTTGGTTAATTCCAGTTTTAATTTTAGTTATTTGGCAAATAGTAGTTCAAAGTGGATTACTTTCTTCAAGAGTTATGCCAGCTCCTCTTGATGTTATAAAAGCAGGAGTTGTTCTTACAGCAAATGGTGAGTTAATTCACCATTTTTTAGTTAGTTTACAAAGAGCATTATTAGGATTATTGATTGGTGGAAGTATTGGATTTCTTTTAGGGTTTATTACTGGATTATCAAGATTAGCAGAAGATTTACTTGATTCAACTATTCAAATGATTAGAACTATACCTCTTTTGGCTTTAGTTCCTTTAGTTATTTTATGGTTTGGAATTGGAGAATTTAGTAAGATATTTTTACTAGCATTAGCAGTCTTTTTTCCAATATATTTAAATACTTTTCACGGCTTAAGAAGTGTAGATAAAGATTTAATAGAAATGGGAAGAGTTTATGGATTAACTCCTTATGGATTGTTTAAAAATGTTATATTACCAGGAGCAATGCCATCTATTTTAGTTGGGCTTAGAATGTCGTTAGGTTTTATGTGGCTTTATTTGATTGTAGCAGAAACAATAGCTTCAAATGCTGGAATAGGTTATATGACAATGAATGCAAGAGAATTTTTACAAACAGATGTAATGGTTTTAGGGATTTTATTATATGCATTCTTAGGAAAGATTTCTGATGTTTTAGCTTCTATATTAGAGAAAAAATATTTAAAATGGCATAAAGGATATCAAAAATGAGTGAATTAAGTGGTATAGAAATAAAAACTACTAGATTAACAAAAAGTTTTGGTAATAGAGTAGTTTTGAGTGATTTTGATTTACATATAAATAAAGGTGAATTTATATGTATTGTTGGAAAAAGTGGTTGTGGGAAAAGTACATTTTTAAGATTAGTTGGTGGACTTGAAAAATTAAGTTCAGGAAAGCTTCTTTTAGATGGAGTTGAATCTTTAGGTATAAATTCAAATACAAGAATAATGTTTCAAGATTCAAGATTGTTACCTTGGAAAACAGTTATAGAAAATGTAGCTTTAGGACTGCCAAAAGAGTCTTATCAGCTAGCGCTTGATGCTTTAGATGAGGTTGGGCTTCATGCAAGAGCAAATGATTGGCCAGCAAATTTATCAGGTGGACAAAAACAAAGAGTTGCTTTAGCACGTGCATTGGTACATAAACCAAAGTTATTACTTCTTGATGAGCCTTTGGGAGCTTTAGATGCACTAACAAGAATTGAGATGCAAGCATTAATAGAAAGAATTTGGCAAGAACATGAGTTTACAGTACTACTTGTAACTCATGATGTGAGTGAAGCTGTTATTTTAGGTGATAGAGTTGTTTTAATTGAAGATGGAAAAATTACACTTGATTTAAAAATAGATTTACCAAGACAGCGAGAGCGAGGAACACAAGAATTTGCTAGATTAGAAGCAGATATCTTATCACGAGTTCTTGGTACTATGTACTATATTTAAAAAAGGAAAAAAATGAGTTATAGTGGAGAAATTATAGATTTTAGGAGTAGACCTGCACTTTTAGGTGAATTTTATGGTTCAACACCAAATACAAAAGGTTATGAAACTGCCAAGTGGTTAAATAGAAGAGTTGGTTCAAAAGATGATGAGCATTTTGTAAAATCTTTTACTTTAGATGGTTATATAAAAGAGATTAGAGATAGTGGAATATCAAAAGCAGTAGTAATTGGAAGAGATACTCCTGATTTATCTATATCAAATGATGTTATAAAAGATATAACGGCTCCATACAAAGAACTTATTGGAATTGCATCTGTTGATCCACAAACAAAAGGTATAGCACAAACTTTTGAAGAGATTTATAGAGCAACAAATATATTAGGCTTAAAAGGTATAAATGTTGAACCCACATTTGGTAAACCAGCAGTTTATTTTGATGATAAAGATTTTTTACCAGTATATGATTTGTGTCAAAGTTTGAATATACCTTTATTTATTATGTCAGGACCAACTACTCCAAATCTCGAACATACAAATCCAGCAGCAATTGGAAGAGTTGCAAGAGAGTTTCCAAATTTGAAAATAGTTGTTTGTCATGGTTGTTACCCTTATGTAAATGAGATGATAGGTGTTGCATTTAGATATGAGAATGTTTTTGTAGTACCTGACATGTATTTATTTCAAGCAGGGAGTAAACTTTTTGTAGAAGCAGCAAATGGGTTCTTTAAAGACCAATTATTATTTGGTACTTCATATCCATTTAGACCTATGAAGCAAACAATAGAGGATTTTTTAGAATTAGGTTTTAAAGATGAAATTTTGGATAATTTATTTCATAAAAATGCCAAAAGAGTTTTAAGTTTTTAATATTCATACATTTAGTGTATATTTTATTTTAAGGAGAAGAAATGAAAAATTTAGTTAAAAAAGTTTTAGTGTTATTGGTAATTATCCCTATTTTAGGGTTTAGTTTAGATAAAAAAGAAGATATTTTAAGAATTGGTTTTCAAAAATATGGAACTTTGATTTTATTAAAAGCAAGTGGCAATTTAGAAAAAAGATTAGAACCACTTGGTGTAAAAGTAACTTGGAATGAGTTTGTAGCAGGTCCTCAATTACTTGAGGGATTAAATGTTGGAAGTATTGATTTTGGAACAGTTGGAGAAACACCACCTATTTTTGCACAAGCAGCAAATGCTAAAATTAAATATATAGGATATGAACCTCCTGCTCCAAAAGGTGAAGCTATTATTGTGCCAAAAAATTCAGCTATCAATACAGTTGCAGATTTAAAGGGTAAAAAAGTTGTTTTAAATAAAGGCTCAAATGTACATTATTTATTAGTTAGAGCCTTAGAAAATGCAGGATTAAAATATAGTGATATAGAAACAGTATTTTTAGCTCCTGCAGATGCAAGAGCAGCTTTTGAAAAAGGAAGTGTTGACGCTTGGGTAATTTGGGATCCATTTTATGCAGCAGCTCAAACAACTTTAGATGCAAAACTTGTACAAGATGGAACAAATACAGTAAATAATCATCAATTTTATCTAGCAGAAGAAAGTTATGCAGCAAGAAGACCAGATGTTGTTGCAATTATTTTTGATGAATTAAAAAAAGTAAATGATTGGGCTATTTCAAAACCAAGTGAAGTAGCAGCTGCTTTATCTCCACTTACTGGATTAGATTTACTTACTTTAGAAAAAGCAATAGTAAGAGCTAGTTATGGAATAAATTACTTAAATGATGAGGTTATAAAAGAGCAACAAAAAATTGCAGATACATTTTATGATTTAAAATTAATCCCAAAAAAACTAGATATAAAAAGTGTTGTTTGGATTCCTGAAACTAAAAAAGGAAACTAAAATGGCACTAAATATATTTTGGTTTATACCAACATTTGGAGATAACAGATACTTAGGTTCAAAAGACCAATCAAGAGTATCTGACTTTGATTATGTAAAACAAGTTGCAGTTGCAGCTGATACTTTGGGATATGATGGAGTTTTAATTCCTACAGGAAGGTCTTGTGAAGACCCTTTTGTAGTAGCTTCAAGTTTGATAAGTGTTACACAAAATTTAAAGTTTTTAGTAGCACTTAGACCAGGACTTTTACAACCAGCTTTAGCTGCAAGAATAGCTTCGACATTAGATAGATTTTCAAATGGAAGAGTTGCTTTCAATCTTGTTGCTGGTGGTGATAAAGATGAACTTGAAGGTGATGGATTATTTCAAGATTCAGATGAGAGATACGAAACAGCATCTGAATTTGTAGATTTATGGAAAGAGATTTTAAAAGCAAGTTATGAAAAAGGATTTGTGAATTTTAATGGGAAACATTATAAAACAAAAAATTCAAAACTTTTATATCCACCAGTTCAAAGACCACATCCTCCACTATTTTTTGGTGGAAGTTCACAAAAAGCTCATGAGTTAGCTGCTCAAAAAGTTGATTTATATATAACTTGGGGTGAAACTCTAAAAGCAGTTAAAGCAAAAATTGAAGATGTAAGAGATAAAGCTTCAAAGTATGGAAGAAGTATAAAATTTGGAATTAGACTTCATGTAATAGTAAGAGATACAGAAGAAGAAGCTTGGAATGATGCTGAAAAACTAATAAGTAAACTTGATGATGAACAAATCAATGCTTCCCAAAATGCTTTACAAAAACTAGATTCTGAAGGGCAAAGATTGATGACAGCTTTAACTAATGGTGGAAAAGCAAGAACAAGAGAAGAACTTGAAATTAGCCCAAATTTATGGGCTGGAATTGGTCTAGTTCGTGGTGGTTGTGCAACTGCACTTGTTGGAAGTGCTGAAATTGTAGCTCAAAGAATACAAGAATATGTAGATTTAGGAATAGATACTTTTGTATTTTCTGGTTATCCCCATCTTGAAGAGTCTTTTAGATTTTCTGAACTTGTATTTCCACTATTACCAAATAAAACAAAAGAAAAATTATCTGGACTTGTACAATCTGGACCATTTGGTGGTATAACAAGTGAAGATACACATAAAATAAAAGAAAAATAGTTATTAAAAAGGAAAGAAGAAATGAAAAGAATTAGTAAATTAACATCAATTTTGTTACTTTTGGCTTCAAGTGCATTCGCAGAAGTAAAAGAGGTTGTTATAAGTAAACAATATGGAATATCATATTTACCTTTAATAATTTTAGAAGAACAAAAATTAATTGAAAAACATGCAAAAAAACAAGGTTTAGGTGATGTAAAAGTTAATTGGGCTACTTTTGGAGGAGGATCAGTTGCAAATGATGCTTTATTATCAGGAAATGCTCATTTAGTTGCTGGAGGAAATGGTCCATTTTTAAGACTTTGGGATAAAACAAATGGTAAAGTTAAAGCTCTTTCAGCAATAAATGAATCACCAATAGTATTTGTATCAAATAATCCTGATGTAAAAACTGTAAAAGATTTAACATCAAAAGATAAAATAGCAGTTCCTTCAGTTAAAGTATCTGTACAATCGTTAGTATTACAAATGGCAGTTGCAAAAGAGTTTGGTATAAAAGAGTATGATAAATTTGATAATTTAACAGTTTCATTAAAACATCCAGATGCTTATTTAGCTGTAACTACTGGAAGTACAGAAGTAAATGGGCATATTGGATTAGAGCCTTTTAGTACATTAGAGTTAGAAAATTCAAATGTACACCAAGTTTTTAATTCATTTGATGTTTTAGGTGGAGCTCATACTACAAACTTAATTTGGACAAGTGAAGATTTCTATAAAAACAATCCAAAATTATCAAAAATAATAGTTGAAGCATTAAATGAAGCAAATAAATTTATTAAAGAAAATGAAGATGAGGTTATCAAATTATATTTATCAACAACTAAGTCAAATGAGTCACCAGAGATAATCGCTAAAGTATTAAAAAATACAACAGTTTATGATACAAAACCAAAGGCAAATATTACTCAATTCTCAGATTTTCTTTATGATATAGGTGCAATTAAACAAAAACCAAAAGATTGGAAGGAGTTGTTTTTTGACGCAGTTAAATAAAGAAGACACCTTTTTATCACTAAAAGACGTATCAATCTCTTATGAGATTGATGAGAAAAAGAGTTATAAGGCTATTGAAAATGTTGATTTTGAGATAAAACAGTTTGAAAGATTAGTTCTTTTAGGACCATCTGGTTGTGGAAAGTCTTCTTTATTAAAAGCAATTGGTGGATTTATAAAACCAAGTTATGGAAGTATAAAGTTAGGACAAAAAATTATTTCAAAACCAGGATTAGATAGAGCTTTTGTATTTCAAGAGTTTGATCAGCTTTTGGCTTGGAAAACAGTATTAGAAAATGTTTTATTCGCTTTAAGTGCTACAAAAAAGATAGATAAAAAAGATGCAACTATAAAAGCAAAAGAGTTTTTAAAAAAAGTAAATTTAAGTTCATTTGAAAATAACTATCCTCATCAGCTTTCTGGTGGAATGAAGATGAGAGTTGCTATTGCTAGATGTTTAGCTTTAGGTTCTGAAGTTATTTTGATGGATGAACCTTTTGCTTCTTTAGATGCAATTACTAGAAAAAAAATGCAAGATGATTTACTTGAACTTTGGGAAGATACAAATTTTACAATGCTTTTTGTAACACATTCTATTGATGAAGCTATAAAACTTGGCTCTAAAATTATCATTTTTGGTACAAATCCTAGTCAAATACTAAAACAAATAGATGTAAATGCGTTTACATCAAAAGATGAAATCTCAAGCATAATGCATAAAAATCAAACAGAGTATTTTATTTAAGGAAAGAAGATGAAAATAAGTAAAAAAAGTAAATCAATAATTATTAAAAGTTTTCTTTTCGCAAGTTTAATACTACTTTGGGAAATTTATGCAATAAGACTTGATAATCCTTTAATGTTTCCAACATTTAGTGAAACAATAAAAGGTTTTTTTGAAGTTATTCAAAATGGTGAGTTGGTAAGTAGAATTTTATCATCATTAAAAGTTCAAGTTATGGGGTATGTTATAGGTGGTTTTTTAGCGCTTATTTTAACTATATTTGCAATATCAACTAGATTTGGAGCATATTTATTAGAGTTATTAACTGCAGTTTTTAATCCTTTACCTCCTATTGCTTTATTACCTTTAGCCTTATTATGGTTTGGACTTGGTTATGGAAGTATAGTTTTTGTAATTGTTCATGCTGTTCTTTGGCCAATTGCAATAAATATATATAGTGGATTCCAAGGTGTTAGTAATACTTTAAAAATGGTATCAAAAAACTATGAGTTATCAACTTTTGAATATATCTTTAAAATTGCAATTCCAGCAGCTTTTCCAAGTATATTAACAGGGCTTAGAGTTGGTTGGGCATTTTCTTGGCGTACACTTATTGCTTCAGAGTTAGTTTTTGGTGTAAGTTCAGGAAATGGTGGAATTGGTTGGTTTATTTATGAGAAAAAAAATCAACTAGATATAAATTTAGTTTTTGCAGGTTTATTAACAATTATTCTAATAGGAATTATTACAGATGTAATTTTTGAATATATTGAAAAAAGAACTATAGTTAAATGGGGAATGAAAACAAAATAAAAAGGATATAGTATGTATGTTAGTCACTTAGAATGCCCAAAATGTAATAAAGAATTTAATCATAAAGAGTTAAATCAATTATGCACTTCTTGCAAATCTCCACTTTTAGTGATATATGATTTAAAAGCAGTAAAAGAGAATTTTAAAAAAGAGAGTTTAGCTTCAAGAAATTTTAATTTATGGAGATATAAAGAACTTTTACCAATAGAAGATGAAAAAAATATTATCTCTTTAGGTGAAGTTATAACACCTTTGATAAAATTAGAAAAATTAGAAAAAAAATTAGGTTTAAAAAACTTATATTTAAAAGATGAAGGTTTTAACCCTGGTGGGAGCTTCAAATCAAGAGGTGCAGCAGTTGGGATTTCAAAAGCAAAAGAGCTAAATGTAAAGTCTTTTGCTATGCCTACAAATGGAAATGCTGGTGCAGCTTGGTCTATTTATGCAGCACGTGCAGATATAAAAGCTTATATTGTAATGCCAATAAATGCACCAACTATAACAAGAAATGAATGTATTGTTTCTGGAGCAAATCTATTTTTAGTTGATGGCTTGATTAGTGATGCAGGAAAAATTGTAGCAAAATCAATAGATAAATATAAGTTTATGGATGCTTCAACTCTAAAAGAACCTTATAGAATTGAAGGTAAAAAAACTATGGCTTTTGAAATAGCTGAACAATTTGATTGGGAATTACCTGATATTATTTTATATCCAACTGGTGGTGGAGTAGGATTAATAGGAATTTTTAAAGCATTAAAAGAGTTACAAGAAATAGGTTTTGTAAAAGGGAAACTACCAAGGTTAGTAGCTGTTCAAGCTTCAAATTGTGCACCAATTGTAAAAGCTTATGAGAGAAAGCAACAAGAGTCTATTTTTTGGAAAAATTCAAATACAGTAGCATTTGGAATTAATGTACCAAAAGCAATAGGAGATTTTTTAGTACTTGAAGCTATTTATAAAACAGGTGGTTGCGCAATTGCTATTAAAGATGAAGATATTTTAAAATATCAAGAATTAATAGCGAAAGAAGAGGGATTATTTATTTGTCCAGAAGGTGCATCAACTCTAGCTGCAATAGAAGAATTATACAAAAAAGGTTGGATAAAAGAAGATGAAAAAGTAGTATTATTAAATACTGGAAGTGGATTAAAATATCCAAATACAATAATATCAAATCCAACAATATTAAATCCAAATGATGAGATAAGTATTGAAACTTTTTTTTAGAAAAATATTTTTTAGTAAAGTTAAAATATCTAGAAATAGGAGAAAAAAAGATAAAAAAGTAACCTTTTTTTCTTTACCTATTGATAAAAAGTATGCTTCTATCTATGTTTGAAGAAATTTTTTAAATTTTTTCAAAAAAACTCTTGACAAATAAAAATTTTATTACTATAATTTCACCAGTTTAGTAGGTGATAGATAAAGAGAGATTTAAAATCACCTTAATATGAAGGATTTAAAATGATGTGCGACATGTGTAAGAAAAAATATGGAAAGAGAAAATAGGTGAGATTTTTTTAAATCTCTAAATTATCACACATTTAGTGTGTATTAGATAAAGAGAGAATAAAATGAGAAGAATAAAAGAAAATTTAAGAAATATAGCTTTAGCAACATTGCTAATTTCAACAACAAGTTTTGCAGATGATTATAATTATGAAGCAGAGAAGGCAAAAAAATCTTTAGAGATTTTAAATGTATCGTATGATCCAACAAGAGAGTTTTATGAAGAGTACAATAAGAATTTTGTAAATTATTGGAAAGAAACAACAGGACAAACTGTAAAAATAAAACAATCACATGGTGGAAGTGGTAAACAAGCAAGAGGTGTAATTGATGGATTAAAAGCAGATGTTGTAACTTTAGCATTAGCTTATGATATAGATGCAATTAGTGAAAAAGCAAAATTATTTCCAAAAGATTGGCAAAAAAAACTAGAGTTTAACTCATCTCCTTATACTTCAACTATTGTATTTTTAGTTAGAAAAGGTAATCCAAAAGGTATTAAAGATTGGGATGATTTAGTAAAAGATGGTGTTGAAGTGATAACTCCAAATCCAAAAACATCAGGTGGAGCTAGATGGAACTATCTTGCAGCTTATGCTTATGGTCTAAAACAAGAGTTAGGGAATTTAGAAAAAATAGATTTTAATTCAGATAAATATAAAAAAGCAGAAGAAAAAGCAAAAGAGTATGTTTCAAAACTTTTAAAACATGTTCCTGTTCTTGACTCAGGTGCTAGAGGAGCAACTAATACATTTGTACAAAGAAAGATAGGAGATGTTTTACTTGCATGGGAAAATGAAGCATTTTTAGCAATAAATGAACTTGGAAAAGATGAATTTGAAATAGTTGTACCTTCGGTTTCAATTTTAGCTGAACCACCTGTAACTGTAGTTGAACAAAATGCTAAACAACTAGGAACATTAAATGTTTCAACACAATATTTAAAATATTTATATTCAAAAGAAGGTCAAACATTAGCAGCTAAACATTACTATAGACCAAGTATTCCAGAGCTAGTTGATGCAAAATATTTAGAAACTTTTCCAAAATTAGAGTTATTTAAAATTGATGATGTTTTTGGAAGTTGGGCAATTGCACAAAAAACACATTTTGATGATGGTGGAACATTTGATTTAATTTATAGTAAATAAATTAAAGGTATAGAAAAGTGGCAAATAATACTATTTTAGATCTAGTTGGAAATACGCCACTAATAAAACTAAATTCTTTAACAAAAGATTTAGATGGCATAAGCATTTATGCAAAAGCTGAATATTTAAACCCTAGTGGCTCTGTAAAAGATAGAGCTGCAAAGGGGATTATTTTAGAAGCAATAAATAGTGGAAAACTCACACAAGAAAAAATTATACTAGATAGTACGAGTGGAAATACAGGAATTGCTTATGCAATGCTTGGTGCACATTTGGGTTATAAAGTTAGTGTAACTTTACCTAAAAATGCAAATTTTGAGAGAAAAAGAATTTTAAAAGCTTTTGGTGCAACTATAATTGAAACAGATCCTCTTTTAAGTTCAGATGGAGCTTTAATCAAAGCAAAAGAGTTGGCAAAAGAGTATCCAGAACTTTATTACTATACAAATCAGTATAACAATGAAGAGAACTGGAAAGCTCATTATAATTCAACTGCTTTAGAAATTTGGAAACAAAGTGAAAATAAGGTTACACATTTCGTAGCAGGAATGGGAACTTCTGGAACTTTTGTAGGAACATCAAGAAGATTAAAAGAGTTAAATAAAGAGATTAAAACTATTGCTATGCAACCATCTTCACCATTTCATGGACTTGAAGGTATGAAACATATGGCAACAACAATAGTTCCTGAAATTTATGATAGTTCATTGATTGATGAAACTATTGAAATTGATACAGAGGATGCTAGAAAAATGACATTAGAACTAATTAGAAAAGAGGGACTTTTTGTAGGAATTTCTTCAGGTGCTAATGTATATGCTAGTTTAGAATTAGCAAAAACACTACCAAAAGGAAGTGTTATAGTAACCATTTTATGTGATAGTGGTTTTAAATATTTAAGTGATAGCTTATGGGAAGAAGATTTATGATAGAAATTAGTAAAAATCTTATGGAAAAAATAAATGAACATGCCCAAAATGATTATCCATACGAGTGTTGTGGAATACTTTTAGGTAAGTTTAATGAGGGTAAGAAAACTGTTAGTGAAGTGATAGAAATATCAAATGAAAGAGAAGATGAGAATAAGCATAATAGGTATTTAATACCATCAAAAAAGGTATTAGAAACAGAACTTTATGCTATAAAAAATGGTTTGGATATAGTTGGATTTTACCACTCACATCCAAATCATAGTGCAACACCATCTCAATTTGATATAGACCATGCACTTCCTGTTTATACATATTTGATAGTTTCTGTTTATGATAAAAAAGCGGTTGATTATACCGTTTCAGTACTTTCAAATGATAGATTAAATTTTGAAAAAGAAGAGATAAAAGGAGTTTAAAATGGCAAAAGTTTATATACCAACAGCTTTAAGACTATTTACAAACGGAGAGTTTGAAATAGCTTTAGAAGGTGAAAATATAAAAGATATTGTAGGAAATTTAGTAAATACACATCAAGATTTAAAAAATCATCTATTTTCTACAGATGGAAAATTGAGAAGTTTTGTAAATATATATCTAAATGAAGAAGATATTAGAGGTTTAGATAACTTAGATACAAAAGTTTATGATGATGACAAGATTATTTTAGTTCCATCTATTGCAGGTGGATTATAAAATGGGAAAAGATGATAAGAGTGATAAGCAGGAAAAACTATCTTCAGAGGAAATAAGTAGATATAGTAGACACTTGATTTTACCTGAAGTTGGTCTTGAAGGACAATTAAAAATAAAAAATGCAAAAGTTTTAGTTGTAGGAACTGGTGGGCTTGGAGCTCCTGTTATTTTATATCTTGCAGCTGCTGGAGTTGGTACTATTGGGCTTATAGATTTTGATACAGTTGATGAATCAAATTTGCAAAGGCAAATTATTCATACAACAAAAGATATAGGTAGACCGAAAATATCTTCAGCAACTGATAGAATAAAAGGGATAAATCCAAATGTTAAAGTTATCTCATATAATGATAAATTAACAAGTAAAAACTCTTTAGATATTATTAAGAATTTTGATATTGTTGTAGATGGAACAGATAACTTTCAGACAAGATATTTGATAAATGACTCTAGCGTACTTTTAAATAAACCATTTGTTTATGGTTCTATTTTTAGATTTGAAGGTCAAGTAAGTGTTTTTAATGAAAATAATAAAGCTTGTTATAGATGTCTATATCCAGAACCACCTCCAGTTGGACTAGTTCCTTCTTGTGCTGAAGGTGGAGTTATAGGAGTTTTACCAGGAGTTATTGGAACAATTCAAGCAAATGAGACAATAAAATTAATCTTAGGAATAGGTGAAGTTTTAAGTGGAAGACTTTTGATTTTTGATGCACTAAAAATGCAATTTAAAGAATTAAAAGTGAGAAAAGATAACAATTGCCCAGTTTGTGGGGAAAATCCAACAGTAACAGAACTTATAGATTATGAAGAATTTTGTGGATTAAAAGGTCCTGATGATAGAGTTGAGGTAGAAGAGATCAGTGCAATAGATTTAAAAAATCTAATAAATGAAAAAAGACCTGTTCAACTAATAGATATTAGGCAACCACATGAGTTACAAATAGGAAAGATTGAAGGTTCAAAAGGTATTCCCTTTGGTCAATTAGTTAGAAAAAAAGATGAACTCGATAGTAGTAAAAAAGTAGTAGTAATATGTAAAATAGGGCTTTTAAGTGCTGAAGTGATCAGACAATTAAAAGAAGCTGGATATGAGGGTGAAATCTATAGTCTAAAAGGTGGAATAACTTCTTGGGCAAATGATATAGATTACACAATGGCTAGATATTAATAAAAAAGGGAAATAAAATGGCAGAGGAAAATAAAGTAGTAAGTTTAAGTGCAAAAGCAGCTTATAATTTGGCAGATGTTGTAAAAACAACACCAGTTTTTGATTCATTAACTCCAAGATGGGTTACAAGATTACTTGATTGGAAATCTTTGGATAGTGGTATTTTTAGATTAAATAAAGTAAAAGAGGGAGATACTCCACTTGATACTTTATGTTCACAAAAAATTCATAATAAAATTCCAGAAGGGTTCGTGGATTATGAAGAAAATCCTAGAGAATATCAATTAAACTCAATTCAAACAATTATAAATGTAAATACAAAAGTATCTGATTTATATAGCTCTCCAACACAACAAATTCAAGAGCAACTAAGACTTGCAATTGAGAGTTTAAAAGAGAGACAAGAAAGTGAATTATTTAATAATGATGATTATGGATTATTAAATAATATTGATGATTCTCAAAGAGTTCAAAGCCGAACAGGAAGTCCAACTCCTGATGATTTAGATGAGTTATTAACAAAAGTTTGGAAAGAGCCATCATTTTTTTTAGCACACCCAAAAGCAATAGCTGCATTTGGAAGAGAAGCTACAAGAAGAGGAGTTCCTCCAGCAACTATAAGCTTATTTGGAACATCATTTTTAACTTGGAGAGGAGTTCCTATTATTCCTACAAATAAATTATTTGTTGATGGATTAAAAGAGCCAAAATCAAAAGCTGGAAAAACTAATATTTTATTAGTTAGAACAGGTTATGAAAAACAAGGGGTTGTTGGATTATTCCAAAATAATTTACCAAATGAACAATCACGAGGATTATCTGTAAAATTTAGAGGAATAGATAGTAATGGAGTTGGTTCATACCTTTTATCACTATATTGTTCAGCAGTAATTTTATCAAAAGATGCAATAGCAGTTTTAGAAGATGTAGATGTAGGAAACTACTATGATTACGCACAATAATTTACCAAATTTTGATGAAGAGTTTTATAAAAATCAAATAGAAATTTTGGCAAATCAAGCATTTCCTGAATTTAATAAAAATGGATTTGGCGAAGATTTTGACTATGAAAAAGTGATTCAAACAAATTTTTATGAGAATAAAGATGTGTCAAATTTTGAAACTTTTTCAAATATTCAAATAGTTCCACAAAATAACTCTTATGAGATATTTGATGTAGAAGCTATAAGAAAAGATTTTCCAGTTTTAAATCAAAAAGTAAATGGTGGTTACTCACTAATTTGGTTAGATAATGCTGCAACAACGCAAAAACCAAAAAGTGTAATAGATAGAATTAGTTACTTTTATGAACATGAAAATTCAAATATTCATCGAGGTGCTCACGCATTAGCAGCAAGAGCAACTGACGCTTATGAAGAGGCTAGAAAAAAAGTAGCAAAATTTATAAATGCATCTAGTGAAAATAACATTATTTTTGTAAGAGGTGCAACAGAAGCTATAAATTTGATTGTACATAGTTTTGGTAAATTTAATTTGCAAAAAGATGATGAGATAATAGTTTCAAATTTAGAGCATCATGCAAATATTGTTCCTTGGCAAATATTAAGTCAAGAAGTAGATGCAAAAATCAAGGTAATTCCTGTTGATAATGATGGACAAATTTTACTAAATGAGTTTGAAAGATTAATAACTCCTAGAACAAAAATTGTATCAATTGCTCATGTATCAAATGCTTTAGGAACAATTGTTCCAATAAAACAAGTAGTAGAAATTGCTCACAGATATGGAGTAAAAGTTTTAATAGATGGTGCTCAAGCAATATCACATATAAAAGTTGATGTTCAAGAGCTTGATTGTGATTTTTATATTTTTTCAGGACATAAAGTATTTGCTCCAACAGGAATTGGTGCGATATATGCTAAAAAAGAGCTTTTAGATATTATGCAACCATATCAAAGTGGTGGAAATATGATAGCTGATGTTACTTTTGAAAAGACAGTTTATCAAGCTGCACCAAATAAATTTGAAGCAGGAACTGGAAATATTGCAGATGCTGTAGGATTTGGTGCAGCAATTGATTATGTTAATAAAATTGGAATAGAAAATATTTACAATTATGAACATAAACTTTTAGATTATGCAATAGCTAAAATGAATGAGATTACAGGGCTTAGATTTATAGGAACAGCAAAAGAGAAAACAAGTGTTTTATCATTTGTTATTGATGGATATGATACAACAAAAGTTGGAGAGTATCTTACAAGTAAAGGAATAGCTTTAAGATTTGGACACCATTGTGCACAACCGATTTTAAGAAGATTTGGAGTTGAGACAACTGTTCGTCCATCTATCGCTTTTTACAATACAAAAGAAGAGATAGATTTTTTAGTTAAAACTATTAAAGAGTTTAAAAATAGTTAAGGATTTTTAATGCAAAAGAGTAGAAGTGCAAAATTAAATCTTTTTGATCAAATAAGAGAAGATTTTAATCTTCCAAAAAGTAATGATCCTGCATTACATTCAAAAATAGAAATATTCTTTAATTATCCTGGTGTTTGGGCTATTATTAATTATAGAGTAGCAAATAGATTGTATTTAAAAGGATTTAAAAGATTAGCAAGAGTTTATAGTGGAATTAGCCAATTTTTAACAAATACAGATATTCACCCAGCTGCAACTATTGGGAGAAGGGTATTTATTGACCATGGAATCGGTGTTGTTATTGGTGAAACTACTATTGTTGAAGATGATGTTTTAATTTATCAGGGTGTTACTTTAGGTGGAGTTAGCCTAAACAAAGGTAAAAGACATCCTACTGTTAGAGCTAATAGTGTTATCGGGAGTGGAGCAAAAGTGCTAGGAGATATTACTATTGGTACAAGTAGTAAAATTGGAGCAAATTCAGTTGTAATAAATGATGTTCCAAGTTATTCAACGGCTGTTGGAATACCTGCAAATATCGTAAAAAGGTATGATAAAGAAGGAAAATTTACTCATAGTGATTTACCTGATATAGATAAAGAAGCTTTTAGGTATTTAAATAAAAGAATTGAATTATTGGAAAATATACTTAGAGAAAAAGAGATTTTAAATAATGAGAGTATTCAAGAACTAAATAAAAAATTTGAATTATTGGACGATTATTTAGTTGATGGTGCAGGAATTTAAAATTAAATTAATTAAAAAGGAGAATAGATGAATAGAAGAGATTTACTAAAATTAGGTACTTTAGCAACAGCAGTTACTGCAACATCAGTTTTTGGTTCAAATACTAAAAAAGAAGAGTCAAATATTTCAAAAAATGAAGTAAAAAAGTTAAATAATAGTGATAGAGTAATAATTATTGGTGGTGGATATGCAGGTTTAACAGTCGCAAAAAATATAAGATTATATAACCAAAAAGTAGAAGTTATAGTGATTGAGTCAAAAAATATATTTGCATCTTGCCCTTATAGTAACTTATGGTTTGGTGGAATAAAAGGTGTAGACTATAATGATTTGATTTTTTCTCCATTAAAACCAGCTTCAATTTATGATTATGAAGTGATAAATGACAAAGTTGTATCTATTGATAGAACAAAAAAAGTAGTTAATACTTTAAATGGTAACTATGAATACTCTTTATTAGTTTTAGCAACAGGAATCGAATATGATTATTCAACTTTTGGTTTAGATGAAAAAGATGCAAAAAAAGCTTTTACAAAATTCCCTGCTAGTTATAGTGGAGGTTTTGAACAACTGTCATTAAAAGAAAAAATAGAAAACTTTAAAGGAGGGACTTTTGTTATAACTGTACCAAAAGGTTCTTATAGATGTCCTCCTGCTCCTTATGAAAGAGCTGCTGTAATTGCAGATTATTTTAAATCTAAAAAATTAAATGCAAAAGTTGTGATAATTGACCCAAGAGAAAAACCAACAACAAAAGCTAAAGGATTTTTAAAAGCATTTGATACTTTATATAAAGATTATTTAGAGTATATCCCAAATGCAAATATTAAAAAAATTGATTTAGATAAAAGAACTATATATTTTGAAAAGAATGATTTAAAAGAGATGGAAATTACAAATCAAACTTTAGTTTTTGATGATGCAAATATTATCCCAAGTAATAAAGCTTCAAAACTATTAAAAGATAGTGGATTAGAACTTACAAGTGATGGTTTTGGAAGAGTAAAAACACCAACATTTAGAAGTTACAATGATGATAATATCTATTTAGTTGGAGATGTTGTAGGTGAGTATCCTTTCCCAAAAAGTGCACAAATGGCACACTCTTGTGGAATTATTGTAGGTGAACAAATAGCAAGAAGATTGAATAAAGAAGACCCAAAAGAAGGAAGTGTTTATCCACAAAATGTGTGTTATTCACTTGTAAGTCAAGAGACAGGTATTTATGTAACACATCAAGCATATTTTGATAAAGTGGATGGAAAAGTAAAAGTAAAAACAGAGTTTTTTGAAGATATAGAAAAATCAACTTTTGATGCAACAAAATCTTGGTATGCTGGAATTACTACTAATATCTTTGAATAGAAATTATTAACTGCAATTGTGATATTCTTCTATTCAAATTTGAAATAGGAGCATATGATGTCAAAACAAAATAGACTTTCGCAAGAAGAGATAACTAGATATAGTAGACATCTAATTCTTCCTGAAGTAGGACTTGAAGGACAACTAAAACTAAAAAATGCAAAAGTTTTAGTTGTTGGAACAGGAGCTTTAGGCTCTCCAGTTTTACTATATCTTAGTGCAGCTGGAGTTGGCACAATTGGTTTTATAGACTTTGATACTCTTGATGAATCAAACTTACAAAGACAAATTATCCACTCTACAAAATTTATAGGAAAAAGTAAAGTATCTTCAGCAAATAGTAAAATTGATGAACTAAATCCAAATATAAATGTAATAGCCATAAATGAAAAACTAACTAGTCAAAATGCTTTAGATATCATAAAGGATTTTGATATTGTTGTAGATGGAACAGATAACTTTCAAACAAGATATTTGATAAATGATGCTTGTGTAATACTAGATAAACCTTTTGTTTATGGTGCTATTTTTAGATTTGAAGGACAAACAACAGTATTTAATTCAAATAAAAGTGCTTGTTATAGATGTATATTTCCAACTCCACCAAAAGCTGGACAAGTACCATCTTGTTCAGAAGCTGGAGTTTTAGGAGTATTACCTGGGATTATTGGGACAATTCAAGCAAATGAAACTATAAAGTTAATACTAGGAATTGGAGATAGTTTAAAAAATAGACTTTTATCTTTAAATGCTTTAAAAATGGAATTTAAAGAGTATAAAATACAAAAAGATGAGAATTGTCCTGTTTGTGGGAAAAATCCAACAATAAAAGAACTCATAGATTATGAAGAGTTTTGTGGACTAAAGAATCTTGATGAGAATTTTATTATTGAAGATATAACAATTTTAGATTTAAAAAAATTACTTGATAAAAAGCAAGACATTCAAATAATTGATGTTAGAGAAAAAATCGAAGATGATTTAGCTCTTATTAAAAATGCAAAAAATATACCATTTTCAACTCTAATAGATAGAATTGAAGAACTTGATATTAGTAAAAAAACTGTTATAACTTGTAAGATAGGACTTCTAAGTCTTCAAGCTATTTCAAAACTAAAAAAGGCTGGATATAAAGGTGAACTTTATAGTTTAAAAGGTGGAATCACTTCTTGGGTAAATGATTTGATTTAAGGGGATTTATGGAAGAAAATGAGATTTTATTAGCAAATAGAAAAGAGTTTTTAAAAGATATCGAAAGTAAGATTTTTGATAAGTTAGTTATATTTGATATAAGTGGATTTGGAAATATAAATCACTATTATGGATATAATTTTGGAGAAAAGATTTTAAAACTTATATCTTTAAGATTAGAGGAAAAATTTATATGTAGTAAAATCTATTATTTAGGAGCTGATATTTTTGCAGCAGCTTCTAGTTTTGAATTATCAAAAGATAGATTTATACAATCTATAAAATCAATAATATGGTATTTTGGTTATTCTCCAATAGAATTAGATGAACATAAAGTATATATTCCTCTAAGAGCTGGAGTTGCTATAAATTATGACGAACTTATTTTTAGTGCAGAGTTTGCTTTAAAACAAACAAGAGTTTTAAAACACAATTTAGTAATTTATGATAGTGAACAACATCATATTTGTCATCCAAGATCTTCAATAATAGAACAAGATCTATATTGGGAATCTCAAATTATTCAAGCTGTAAAAAAAGATAAGTTTGAAGTTTTTGCTCAAAGTATAAATAATCAAACAGAAAAAAAATATGAAGTTCTAGTTCGAATGAAAGATGAAAAAGGAAAAATTGTTTCACCATACTTTTTTCTTGATAGATCAAAAAAATTAAATCTATATAGTGAAATTACAAAAAAAATAGTTCAAAAATCTTTCGAATTTTTTGATAATAAAAATATAGAGTTTAGTATTAACTTATCAATTAGTGATATTTTAGAGAAAGATGTGGTAGATTATATTATTCAAAAAATTTATGAATTTGATATAGGACATTTATTGACTATTGAGATAACAGAAAGTGAAGGTATAGATAATCTTGAAGAGGTTGTATCTTTTATAAAAATAGTTAAAAGCTTAGGAGTAAAAATAGCAATAGATGATTTTGGAACAGGTTATTCAAATTTTTCTTATTTAGTTAAACTTCAAGCAGATTTTATTAAATTAGATGGCTCAATAATACAAGATATAAATAAATCACTTAGTGCAAAAGCTGTAGTTGAAGCAATAGTATTTTTTGCACAAAAAGTAGGAATGAAAACTGTTGCAGAATTTGTATCTTCAAAAGAGATTTATGAAAGTTGTAAAGAATTAAATATTGATTATTTTCAAGGGTATTGGTTTGATGAACCAATAAATGTTAAAGATTTAAAATTAAAGTAGCTTAAGCTTTTAATTTTTTCTTGACATAATAAATAGAAAAAGATATAATTCACCAATTTTATAGATGATTAAATTAATCATCTATTTTTTTGTCTATTTTAAACATTCACTAATTTAGTGTATGTTATATGTAAAAGGATTTAAATGAGATTAAATTTTGGAATATTAAAAAGACCAAATTCTCCAATTCCAGGATTTGGTTTGACAATGGGATATACAATATTCTACTTAAGTATCATTGTACTTATCCCACTAATTGCTCTTTTTAGTGAAGCTTTCAGTATGGGATTTGATACTTTTATTAAAGCAACTACAGATTCAAGAGTAATAGCAAGTTATAAATTAACTTTTATAACTTCACTTATTGCTGCATTGGTAAATACAGTTTTTGGACTAATTGTTGCTTGGTGTTTAGTAAGATATACATTTTTTGGAAAAAGAGTTTTTGATGCAATAGTTGATTTGCCTTTTGCTCTTCCAACAGCTGTTTCAGGGATTGCTCTTACAACTTTATATTCAAGCCAAGGATGGTTTGGGCAATATTTAGAGCCTTTAGGTTTAAAAATAGTTTTTACACCAATAGGAATAACTATAGCTTTGATTTTTATAGGTCTTCCTTTTGTAGTAAGAACTGTACAACCAGCACTTGAAGAGATACAAATAGAACAAGAAGAAGCAAGTGCTTCTTTAGGTGCAAGTAGATGGCAAACTTTTTATAAAGTGATACTTCCTACAATATTTCCTGCGCTTTTAACTGGTTTTGCACTTTCATTTGCAAGAGCTTTAGGTGAATATGGTTCTGTTGTTTTTATTGCTGGAAATATGCCATTTAAAACAGAGATTAGTACACTTTTAATTATCACAAAATTAGAGCAGTATGATTATACAGGAGCAACAGCAATAGCAGTAGTTATGCTTTTAATCTCTTTTGTAATGTTACTACTTATTAATATACTTCAAAGATGGAGTTCAAGAAGAAAAGGAATGGAGGCAATATGAAAACTATAAGTAATACAAAAAGTTCACAAAATGAATCAAGATTAGTAAAATATCTTCTGATATTTACTGCACTTGCTTTTTTAATGATAATGCTTGTTGTTCCTTTGATTACAATCTTTGCAGAAGCTTTTAGAAAAGGAGTTGAAGCTTATTTTTTAAGCTTTGAAGATCAATATGTATTAAGTGCTATAAAACTTACATTTATAACTGCAGCTATTGCAGTTCCATTAAATTTAGTTTTTGGTGTTTGTGCTTCATGGGCAATAGCAAAATACTCATTTTTTGGTAAAAGTTTTTTAATAACTTTAATTGACTTACCATTTGCAGTAAGTCCTGTAATTTCGGGATTTGTATATATTTTACTTTTTGGAGCTCAAGGATGGTTTGGTTCTTGGTTAATAGCAAATGATGTACAGATTATTTTTGCAGTTCCTGGAATTGTATTAGCAACAATATTTGTAACTTTTCCATTTGTTGCAAGAGAGTTAATACCTTTAATGCAAGAGATGGGTAATGATGAAGAACAAGCCGCATTACTTTTAGGTGCTAGTGGATTCCAAACATTTTGGAAAGTTACTTTACCAAATATAAAGTGGGGATTACTTTATGGAGTAATTTTATGTAATGCAAGAGCAATGGGTGAATTTGGAGCAGTTTCTGTTGTATCTGGACATATTCAAGGAGTTACAAATACTATGCCATTACAAGTTGAAATTTTATATAACGAATATAACTTTGTTGCAGCTTTTGCTGTTTCAACACTTTTGGCAATTTTAGCACTTTTTACTTTAGTTCTAAAATATCTTTTAGAGTGGAAAGTTCAAAGAAAAATTAAAAAATTAGATAATGAAGAGTAGAAAATGAAAATAGAAGTAAAAAATTTAACAAAATATTTTGGTGATTTTGTTGCCTTAAATAATATAAATCTGGAGATAGTTGAGGGTGAATTACTTGCTCTTTTAGGTCCTTCAGGAAGTGGTAAAACAACTCTTTTAAGAATGATTGCTGGACTTGAAACAGTTGAAAATAGTGATAAAGGAGAGATTCTTTTTAATAATATTGATGTTTCAAAAAAAGATATTGGACAAAGAGATATAGGGTTTGTATTTCAACATTATGCACTTTTTCGTCATATGACAGTTTTTGAAAATATAGCTTTTGGGCTTAGAGTAAAACCTAAAAAAGAGAGACTTTCAAATAAAGATATAAAAGAAAAAGTTACAAAGCTTTTGAAACTTATTCAACTTGATGGTTTTGCTTCAAGATTTCCTTGGCAACTTTCAGGAGGCCAGAGACAAAGAGTTGCGTTAGCAAGAGCTTTAGCTGTTGAGCCAAAAGTGTTACTTTTAGATGAACCTTTTGGAGCTTTGGATGCAAAAGTTAGGTCAGATTTAAGAAGATGGTTAAAAGAACTTCAAGAAGAACTTGGAATTACAACTGTTTTAGTAACTCATGATCAAGAAGAGGCTTTAGAAGTTGCAAATAGAATAGTTGTTATAAATAAAGGTAGAATTGAACAAATTGGTACTCCTGAAGAGGTTTTCCATAATCCTAAAAATGAGTTTGTAATAAACTTTTTAGGAAATGTAAATCTATTCCATGAAAGAAAAGATGATGGAAGTGAAGGTACATTTTTAATTCGTCCTCATGAACTTGAAATAGTTTCAAAAGATGATAATGACTTAATCAAAAAAGCAAAAATAAAATATATACAATTAGCAGGGTCTTTTGTAAAAGTGGAGTTAGCTGATATAAAAGATGAAAAAAGAACAATTTTAGTTGAAATGGCACATTACGATTTTAATGATAAGAAACTAAAAAAAGATGATATTGTAGGTATTCGTGCTAGAAATATGAGAAGTTTTGAAGATGGAGCTGGGATTTAAAAAGGATATAAGTTTAATTTATTATAATCATCAGATTTTTTAAATTTACTTTAGGGGTTATCATAAATGAATTCTGTAATAAAGAAAGTTTCTTTTTTCCAAACTTTGGCTGTTACTATTATATTAATAGTAGCAGTTTTTGCTATAAATGCAATAGTAAAAAACTTTATAACTTTAGATGTTAAGTCAAACTTTCAAGATAGAGCTGTTGATATAAAAGCTACATTTGAAGTTTTAAATGATTCAATAAAAGATTCAGCACTTATTGTCTCAAATGTATTTAAAAGTAATTTTAATAACATAGAAATTGACAATAGTAACAAAATTGAAATTAATGGTGTTCAAACTCCAATATTAAAATCAAATGGTTTAATTTTAAACAATAATAATAGCTTGATTGATGAGTTTACAAAAACAACTGGAGCTGTTGCAACGGTATTTGTAAAACAAAATGATGATTTTTATAGAGTTGCTACATCTTTACAGAAATTAGATGGTTCACGAGCTATAGGAACTTTTTTAACAAAAGATAGTCCAGCTTTTGAAAAAATCATAAATAAAGAGAAATATATTGGAATAGCAAAATTATTTGGTAAAAACTATATGACTGTTTATGAGCCTATTATTGAAAATAAAGAAGTAATAGGTATCTTATTTGTGGCATATAATTTTGATAAGCTTTATAATATTTTGGAGAGTAAATTAGAAAGAATAAAATTTGGAGAACATGGATATCTCTTTGTAATAGATTCAAAAGAAGAAAGTTTAATTTTACATCCTACATTAAAAAATAAAAAAATCAGTGAATTAGATAATAATACAAAAAATGTTTTAAAAAATATGATTAAACAAAAACAAGGAACAGAAATCTATAACTTTATGCAAAATGGTGTAGAACTTAGAAAATTATCAGCTTTTACAACTTTTGAAGATTGGAATATGGTTATTGTTACAAGTGCAAGTTTTGATGAGTTATTAGAACTAAATGATACATTAAGAACGTACTCTATATTTGGTGGAATTCTTCTTTTAATTATTTTATTAGGGATTAGTTATCTAATTATCAAAAAAACTGTAAATGAACCATTATTAGCTATAAATAAAGATTTAGATGAATTTTTTGCTTATTTAAATAGAGAAAAAGAGGATGTTAACTTTGTAAATGTAAATACAAATGATGAATTTGGAAGAATGGCAAAAATATTAAATCAGAATATTGAAAAAACAAGAATAGGTATTGAGGAAGATAGAAGATTAATACAAGAAACAATAACTGTTTTAAGTGAATTTGAAGATGGAGATTTATGTCAAAGAGTAAATATTGAAGTATCAAATCCAGCATTAGTTCAGTTAAAAAATGTTTTAAATAATATGGCAAAAAATTTGGAAGAGAATATTGAAGATGTTCTTGTGGTATTAGAGCAATATACACACTATAATTACTTGAAAAAAGTTCCTACTAAAGATGTAAAAGAGCATTTATTAAGATTGGCAACTGGTGTAAATGAGTTGGGAGAGTCAATTACTAGAATGTTAGTAAGAAATAAAACAAATGGATTAACTTTAGAAAAAAGCTCAAATATCTTATTGAAAAATGTAAATAAATTAAATAGTTCTTCAAACTTAGCAGCAGCTAGTTTAGAAGAAACAGCAGCTGCAATAGAAGAGATTACATCAACAGTTAGAAATACTTCAGAAAATATTACAAAGATGACGATGTTATCAAATAATGTTACCAAATCTGTACAAGAAGGTGAAGAACTAGCAAATCAGACAACACGTGCTATGGAAGAGATAAATGCTCAGGTATTAAATATTAATGAAGCAATAGGAGTTATAGATAATATAGCATTCCAAACAAATATCCTAAGCTTAAATGCAGCAGTAGAAGCAGCAACAGCAGGAGAAGCAGGAAAAGGATTTGCAGTTGTAGCACAAGAAGTAAGAAATCTAGCAGCAAGAAGTGCAGAAGCAGCAAAAGAGATTAAAGAGTTAGTTGAAAAAGCAACATCAAAAGCCAATGAAGGTAAAAATATAGCTACAACAATGATTGATGGTTATAAAGAATTGAATGAAAATGTACATCAAACTATGAATTTAATTGGAGATATTCAGAATTCTTCAAAAGAGCAACTTTTAGGAATAGAACAGATAAATGATGTTGTAAATAATTTGGATAAACAAACACAAGAGAATGCAAATGTTGCTTCACAAACAAATGATATTGCGAAAATTACTGATGAAATAGCAAACCTTGTAGTAAAAGATGCAGATAGTAAAGTTTTTGAAGGTAAAGATAGCGTAAAGGCTAGAGATATAGATTTATAATAGTTGATTCTAATCAATTCAATTTATAAAAAAATAAAATAAAATCTCTTAAAAAAATGGGAGATACAAATGTTATTAAATAAAGATAATTTACCATTAGTTGATATGGATTTTATGAATGAAACACATTTTGAAGATGTAGATTTGTTGAATGAGCTTTTTGCAAAGATTGAAGAATTTGAAAATGATTCTTCAGATAAAAACTTTGAGATATTAAAATTAAAATATAAAGAGTGGGTAAATCATACTGTTAATCACTTTGCAACTGAAGAAGAAGAGATGCAGAAAAAAGGTTTTTTTGCATATCCTTTTCATAAAGGTGAACATGATAATAACTTAGCTGAAATAAGAGCCATTTGGGATAGTTTTGAGCATAGTAAAAATATAGAAGAATTAAAAAACTATATAGAATTTGATGTTATAAATTGGTTGATAAATCATATTCAGTCTATGGATACTGTAACAGCGAGATTTTTCAAAACTGGTATGAGTCCTTGTGCTATGATGTAAATTTTTAGTAAAATTAATACTAAATTAACACTCTTTGAGTATTATTTTAATAAAAAAGGGTGTTTTATGAAAAAAATTATATTTTTACTTTCTCTTGGGACTATGTTTATAAGTGCTTCAGTTATTGATGTAAAAGAACCTTATATAAGAGCAACTTCACCAAATATGAAAAATACAGCAGCTTTTATGACTTTTGAAAATAAAACAGAAAAAGATGTATCTTTAGTAAAAGCTAGTTCAAATGTTGCCAAATTTGTAGAATTGCATACTCACAATATGAAAGATGGTGTTATGACAATGTATGAAGTTGAAAAAATAGATATTCTTGCACATAGTAATACTGTTTTAAAACCATCAGGTTTTCATATTATGTTTATAGACTTGAATAAATCTTTGCAAGAGGGTGAAAAAGTAGATTTGACTTTGGAATTTTCAAATGGTGAAAAACAAAATATACAAGTTGAAGTTAAAAATGTAATGAATGGTATGAAATCTCATCATAATCATCACTAAAAATTAAAAGAGTTAAAATGAATAAAAAGGAAAATAGTCATATAAAAAGTACAATATTATATTTATTGGCTATTTCATTTATTGTTATTGGCTATTTCTCAATAGATTTTAATGCATTTTATCAATCTTTAAAAGGAGAGGTAAAATATATTGTACAAGACGAAATTTGTGATTTAAGAAAAGAGTCTTGTAAAATTGTAATACAAGATGGTACAGAGTTTATTTTAAGTATTGAGCCTAAAGATTTTCCTTTGATGAAGCCTTTAAAATTTTCAATAAAAAGCAATAGAAGTGATTTAGAAAATCTAAGTTTAAATATATACTCAACAACTATGTTTATGGGAGAATTTTATTTAGATATTAAAAATTTAGGTAATGGTAACTATGAAGCAACAGGAACTCTTCCTAGTTGTACAGTTGAAACGATGAAATGGAATGCTGATATAAAAGTAGAGAAAAGCACAGAAACTATTGGTGCAAGATTTTTCTTTGAAACGGAAATATAAATATGAGAAATATTATTGCTATACCGATGGTTCTTGTAATTTCAATAGCTATCATATTTTTCTTAGAGCCTTTAATAGATGATTTAAAAAATGAAAAAAACTATAGTTTTGTTTTAGATACAGCTGATGGAGAAATAACAAAAGATGATTTTAAAGGTAAAGTTATAGCTTTATATTTTGGATATACTTTTTGTCCTGATGTTTGCCCTACATCTTTAAGTTCTTTATCTCAAGCATTAAATAGTTTTGACAATTCTAAAATAGATAATTTTGTAGGTATATTTGTGAGTGTTGACCCACAAAGAGATACTCTTCTTCACTTAAAAGAATATGCAAAATATTTTAATAAAAATTTTATTGGTGCAACTTCAACAAAAGAAAACCTTGATGATATTGTTAAAAGATATGGTTCACACTATGAAATAGTTAATTTAAAAAATTCTGCTATGGACTATTCTGTTGCTCATACTTCATATATTTATATATTTGATCAAAGTGGTAAATTTATAACAAAAATTGATCATTTTTCAAATCCTGAAAAAATAAAAGATATCTTACAAACATTACTTTAGTAGTAATAACTTCTTTTTATCATAATATCTCTTGGTAAGATACCAAAGAATTGGCTAAAAGCAGAACTAAAGTTTTGTTGGTGTTTGTATCCAACAAAATGAGAAATTTCAGAGATAGAAAATTCGCTAGTTTCTAATAAATATTTTGCATAAGTCATTTTTTGTTCTAGTATTAGTTGTCCTATTGTAGTGTTAAACAATTGTTTAAAACCATATTTCAGTTTAAATTCATTTAAAGCCACTTTTCTTGAAAATGTCATCAAATCTGAGAAATCATTTTCTAATAAAATAAAATTTTGCACCTTATGTAGAGCTTCTATATCATCTTGAGTTAATTTAACTGTTTTATATTTTTCATTTTCTTCTTTATTTAACATTTCACTAAATTCATTGTAAATTAGCTCTAAAACTTTACTTTGCAAATATATATTTTGAAGTTCACCTTCAAAAGGTGAATTATACAAATCATTTGCAAGATGAATATTTTTTGAAGTTTGATTTTTTAAAGTTATACTAGGAAGTGAAGCAAAATCTTTTGAGTGAATCTCAAGAAGTTTAGAGAAGTTCTTTTCAAGAAAATCTTTTTTTATCATTATTTCTATTGATTTAGAAGAGTTTTCATTGAAAGTTGAGATTACATTACATTCATCTACATATTTGATATAAGAACTATTTACTCTTACAGTTTCTATCTTTTTTGAATTTTTATTTTGAGATTTTATACTTCCTTGCAATATTACATTTATAAATAAACTATCAAATTTAGAATTGGTTTCAATTGAATATTTTTTATTTAATTTAGAAATAGATTTAAAAAGATAGATATTTTCCGAGATAATATTTTTTTCTGAAAACATATATCCTAAATTATTTGGCAATGAAAATAAGTTTTTTTCAGATGATGAAGAAGATATAAACTCATTCATATTTTCAAATGAAAATCTATTTAGCACTTTTTCCATAAAAACTAATCCTTATATAAGAAACTATTCCTTGAAACAAATAGTGTTTATCATTATAATTCAAACTTATTTAAAATCGAGTGAAAGGAATAAAAATGGAAAGAAAGTTAATACTTGCATCACTATTTGTAAGTTCACTGTTATATGCAAATGAAACTACAAAATTAGATGAGATAACTGTTAGTGCAAATAAAATGGAAGAGAATATTCAAGATATTCCTCAAAGTATCTCTGTAATATCTGAAGAAGATATTGAGCAAAAAGGAATCAATAAAATAGATGATATTATAAAAGAAGTTCCAAATATGATTGTAAATAATCTAAATGGAGACAATGTTAATTTTAGAGGTTTAAATAGCTCATGGTTTAGTAATAATAATCCAGTTGTTGTATATGTAGATGGTGTGCCATACTATGATAGATTTGATTTTAATCCAAGTTTAGCAGATGTTGAGCAAGTTGAAGTTTTAAGAGGACCTCAAGGAACACTATATGGAAAAGATGCAATTGGTGCTGTTATAAATATAGTTACAAAAGCTCCTAAAAATGAGTGGAGTGGAACTCTTGGTGCAGAATATGGAAATGATAATACTTTTAATACAAAATTAAATACAAGTGGAGCTATAGTTGATAATAAACTATTTGCAGGGATAAATGGTTCATTTGATCATAGCGATGGTTGGATAGAAAATAACTATCCTGGTATGGATAAAAATGCTAATAAACACAATGATAGAAAAACTAGTGGATTTTTACTATACAAACCAACAGATGAACTTTCAGCAAAATTGACTGTTACAGATAACTATAAAAAGAAGTATTTTATGGATGTTGTAACAATAACAGACCCAAATATTGATATTTCTAGTATAAAAAGAAAAGATGGGAAAAATGTAAATTTTGATGTTCCAACTTATGAAACAATCAAAGTAAAATCACAAGCTTTAAATCTTTCTTATGAACTTGAAAAAATAAAATTAGAATCAGTAACTACTCATAAAAAAACAAATTTTATTTGAGATTATGATACAGATTATAAAGCCAATAACAATGATGATGGATTAAGACAATATAACTATGCAGACATAGATACTTGGACTCAAGAGTTAAAGCTTTCAAGTAAAAATCAAGATATAAAATGGGTAACTGGATTATATTTTGATAAAGAAGAAAGAGACCAAGGTCCTTATGGTGAAGATAGATTTTATAATTTAAATGATGGAACAGGAACTTATGTACCAGGAATATATCACTCTAATAGCGATTCCCTTACAAATAGTAAAACTTATGCTATCTTTGGACAAACAATGATTCCTTTAGGAGAAAGTTTTGAATTAACTTTAGGTGGAAGATATCAAAAAATAAAAAAAGATATAAGTGCAGATGTAAGACAAACTTTTACAAATACATTACATTATCAATTACCTAATTTTAATTATAGCAATGAAAAAACTTGGAATAGTTTTTTACCAAAAGCTGCACTTTCATATAAAATCAATGACAATCTTACAACTTATGCTTCAATATCAAAATTATATGCCAGGTGGATTTAACTTTTTCCCAAGTTCTACATCAGATGCTGATAATACTTTTGAAGCACAAAAATCAATAAATTATGAAATTGGAGCAAAATATATAGGAGATAATTTTGCAATTAATACTGCAATATTTAGAATGGATATAAAAGATATTCATATTTATAAAATTGACCCTATTACAAATAATTATGCAACAGATAATGCTAAAAAAGCTCACTCGCAAGGTATAGAAATTGATGGAACTTATTTTTTAACTGATAATTGGAGTGTTTCAGGTGCAGTTGGATTAGTACAAGCAAAATATGATGATTATGATGGTGGAGTTAGAAAATATGATGGAGAAAAGGTAGAAAATACTCCAAACTATACTGCTAGTCTAGGAATATCTTATTTAGCTGATAGTGGACTTTATGGAAGAGTTGATTTAAGTGCAAGAGGAACAACATATTATTATGATGCTGTAAAACATGAAATGCTAAAAGATGATGGTGGAATAATATCTAATGCAAAAATTGGCTATAAATTAAAAGATTGGGATATTTATAGTTATATAACAAATATTACAGATGAAGGTTATGTAGCTGGATTTAATGAACCAAGAAGATTTGGTATTGGTGCAATTTATAAATTTTAAAATAAAAAAGGATAAAAAATGAAAAATTTAAAAAAATTAGTGTTTATTAGTACATTATTATCTGTAGGATTAGTAAATCTAAATGCTCATAATTTCTGGGTAAACTCTTTTGAATCATTTTCTCATAAACCAGGTCATATTATAGTTGGTTTGGCTTGGGTCATTCAATGCCGATGGATGATATTTTAAACTCTCCAAATGGTAAAGTGATTGTAGAAGAATTTAAAATAACTTCACCAAATGGTGAAGTTATAAATCTTGATATTCCAAGCAGTGAACATCAAGAAGTAAATAAAAAAGCTAATAATTTTGATATTTTTAATGCAGATATGGGATTGCAAAAAATTGCATTAAAAGAAAATAGTCAAAAAGGTGTTTATAAAATAGAAGCGAAATCACAAGCTACTTTTTATACTCAATATATAGATATCAAAGGTAATACAAGATTAAAATTAACAACTCTAGATAAGATTGATGATATTAAAAAAGTTTTAATGTCTGTTAAATTTGAAGCTTTTGCAAAATCTTATTTGACTATTGATAAATGGGAAGAACAAAAAGCAACAAATAAAGGACTTGAAATCATTCCAAAAACAGATTTATCAAATATCAAAGTTGGTGATTTAGTAGAATTTGAAGTTTTATTTGAAGGAAAACCTTTAAGTATAAGTGCTTCTAGTATAGATTTTATAACTGCTAATAGTAACTCTTTTGGTCAAAATGACGGTTTTTCTTTGATGTCATATATAGAAAATGGAAAAGCACAGTTTAGAGTACAAAGTGCAGGACAATGGAGAGTTTCATGCAACCATAAAGATACTGTAACTAAAGATGGAGTTTTAAAAGATTTGTTTGGCAAAGTAGAGTATCTTTTTAATGGAGCAAGTTTAACTTTTAATGTAAAAGAATAGATATATAATATGAGATTTAAAATCTCATATTAGTTTATGACAATTTTAAAATGGTTATCTCACTACTAGCACCAAGTCGCATTGGTGGTCCCCAAAATCCAGTTCCTTTGTTTACATAAACTTGTGTAAATTCATTGTGTTGATGAAGACCTTTTACATAAGGTTGTTCAAGTTTTACTAGAAAATTAAATGGAAAAATTTGCCCACCGTGAGTATGCCCACAAAGAACTAGATCTATATTTTGAGTAGTTTCTAAATCTTTTAAATATTTTGGTTGATGTGCTAAAAGAATAGTTGGGCTATTTTCGCAATTTTCTAAAGCTTTATTGATATCAGGAATATATGCTTCATATTTAAAACCAAATCTATCGTAAACTCCAGCTAAATAAAATCCTTTACCTTCTTCTCCAATATAAATATTTTCATTTTCTAAAGTTTTAATACCTAAAGAATTTACATAATCAATTATAGGTTTTACTCCATGAAAATATTCATGATTTCCAACTATAAAATAAGTTCCAGATTTTGATTGTAAATTTTTTAGTTCATCTAGAGCAGGGCGTGCAAATTCTAGTTTTGTATCTACTAAATCACCAGTTATTACTATAATATCAGCATTTAAAAGGTTGATTTTTACAACAAGTTGTCTTATAAATTCCTTTGTTATAAGTCCACCAATATGAATGTCACTTATTTGAATTATTGTATAAGGTTTTTTAAGATTCTTTATTTTTACATCTACAACTTCAAGTTCAATATTTCTTGCATTATCCATAGCTTTCAAATTAGTTGCTAAAATCAAAGAAGTTGTTGTAATATCAAGTGATTTTTTAAAGAAATCTCTTCTATTCTTAGTATATTTTGTTTTTTTAATTCCAAAAGAGATGATTTCATGAAATAATGTAATAGTAAATGTTAGAAAAATCATCCCAATTGGTAGGGAAAGGAGAAAATAGAGCCAGTTAGGCACTACGGGAAAGTATCTAGCAAATGGGTACAATAAAGCACCAAAAAATGTTAGATATAATGCAAAGCTAAAATACTTTCTGGTTTTATAATTAAAATCAAGTTTATTTATAAATCTCTTTTTTATAACATAAGTTTGAAAAGAGAAAACTATAAAATAAACAAATAAAAAAATCATAAAACTCATAAAGAAATTATATGAGTTGTTAGTTAATAGTTCCTAAATAAATAATTAATCATTGATATCTATATTATTTCTTATGCTATCAATTAGGTTTTTTATCTCTTCTTTTGTATGTGAATAATGTATAGAAATTCTAAGCCAACCAGGACGATTTGACATATTTACTTTTTTTAAGCCTAGTAAGTCATGTCCATAAGGTCCAGCACAAGAACAACCAGCTCTTGTTTGGAAATTTCCATCTTTTGATATTTGATTACAAAGAGTATATGGGTTTGTACCTTTTATATTAAAAGATATTATACCTATGTTTCTTACCTTTTTATTGCCATAAATAACACAATTTGGGATAGTTTTTAATTCACTTAAAAGATATTCTACAAGTTCATCTTTTTGTTTTTTTATAAAATCAAAACCTATTTCATTTCGTAGTTGATATGATAAACTTGCTCGAATGAGTTGAATAATAGGAGGTGTTCCTGCATCTTCTCTTTCTTTTATCTCTTTTTGATAAATTTGTGTTTCTTTATTTACATATAAAACTGTTCCTCCACCGCTAAATGTAGGTGCAATAGAAGTATCAATTAATGATTTTCGTATAACTAATAATCCACAACTAGCAGGACCTCCCAAAAGTTTATGAGAAGATAAAAACATAACATCAAATAGATTTGATGGGATATTCATATATGGACTGCTTGCTGCTGCATCAAAGCAAATAATTGCATTGTATTTTCTTAAAATTTTAGAGATTTCTTCAAAAGGAGTGATTATCCCTGTAACATTTGAAGCAATACAAAAAGATGCGATAATCTCACTTCTTTTATTTTTTTCTAATATTTTTTTTAGATGTTTTATATCAACTAAACCATCAGATGTAAGTTTTACTCTTTTTATTTTGCATAAAGCTTCTCTAAAAGATACTTCATTTGAATGATGTTCATATGGACCAACAATAACTAAAGGCTTTTTTTTACCTTTGATTGAAAAATCATATCTCTTTTTTGTTGCAGGTGGAATATAAAGCCCCATAAGTTCTTGAAAATGTTTAATTGCAGCAGTTGAACCACAACCACTAGGAAGAACCTCAAAATCATCATTTAATTCTAAATGTTTTTTTAGATTATTTCTAGCTTCTTCATAATAAATTGTTGTAATATCTGCATTTGAAGCCTCTTTAGAGTGAGTATTTGCATAAGTTTCTAGTACATCATGAATTCTATTTTCAATTTGTCTAAAAGCTAGACCAGAAGCTGTATAGTCAAAATACTCTTTTTTGTTTTTTCCTATAGTATTGTATTTGATAAAATTTAATTTATCAACATTATCATTTAAAAATGGTCTGAAAATATCTTTTTGCATAAAACTATCTCTTTAAAATTAGTAAAATTTATATAAGAGATAATTTTATCTTATTGTTGTTTAGTTTCATTTTATAGAGTTAATAAGATTTATCTTATATGAAGTTAATTCTCTTTTTATAATATCATTTATAACTGTTCCTAAAAGTGGTGGAAGCTTTTCTGATACTAAAACACCTTTTAATTTACTTTGTCTTTTGTTTAATAAAGAGTAAAATATTAGTATCCCTGCACCAATTCCTGTTGGATATGATACATAAGTTGAACCAGAATAGTGAGTTTTTATTAAACTTGTGTATTTGTTAAAAGATATTCCTATTGATTCTGTACTTTTTATTTTTTTTGAATTTTGAGGATAAGATATCTCCATTTCTATATCTGCAACAGCTGAAAATTCAGCATATTTAATGATTTTATTTTTTATATACTCTTCTATTGTTTTTGGTGATTTCATTTTTGGAATAACATCTTTGATGATACTATTTATAGAAATTTGTGAATCTTTATATCCATAACAATATTTATTTGATAGAAGATTGAGTTGATATAGATTTTTCATCAATTCTATTTCATTCCCTCCAACAAACATTTTGATATCTGCAATATCACTAAAACTTTGTTTTAAAGAAATTAACTCCTCTTGGAAAACTGGATAAAGTTCTACAAAATTCTTAAAATATGGGAATTTATATGTTTTTGATTTAGAAAAAGGTTCTATCTTCTTTAAACTATTTTTCTTAAAATATAAAGGTGGATATGATATTTCTTCTATTGCAACATTTGGTGACCATGAAAATACTAATTGTTTTGATTGAATTTCTTCTAATAAGTTTATTTCTATTCTTTTTACTTTTGTTTTATATGGTAAATTTGATAAAGAGTATAATCTTTCACCTATTAAAAAGTTTGTAATACCTGGTGAAATCCCCAAATTTATAAGAGCAAAAAGATTGTTTTCTTCAAATTCTTTATTTAAAGTTTGTTGTTCAAATTGTAAAGATGAGATAACCTTATCATTGTAAATATCACTTGCTAAATCAGCATAATTAGCTTTGAATTCTAAAGCTAATTTCATTATAGGAATATTGTATGATGGAATTGAACTATTTATAAAAATTATTGATTTTTTTAGATGTTTTTCATAATTTCTTGAATTTGAAAATATATCTTCAAAATCTTTTAATTCTAAAAAATCTGAATTCTCTAAAAGTTCTTTATTTTTAAAAAAGAAGTCTTTTGCTTTTTCAATATCTCTAACAATAAATAAAAATCTTAAATTTGTATTTGAACTTTTATTATTTAATTCATATATTAACCTTACTATTACACTACAAACTGCACCTACACCAAAAAATACAATTTTCATATGAAACCTCAATAATTATTTAAAATATGATAATATCCTCTATTTTATTTCAAAGGTACTTAATATGCAAAAACAAAAAACTTATTTAGAGAGTTTTCCTGATAATGATGGGTATTTTGGTAAATTTGGTGGTTCTTTTATCCCTCCAGAACTTGAAAAACCATTTTTACAGATAAATGAAGCCTATAATAAACTCTCAAAAGATTTTAATTTTTTAAATGAACTAAAAAGTATAAGAAAACACTATCAAGGAAGACCAACTCCTATATATTTTGCAAAAAATTTATCTTCTAAAATTAATGGAAATATATATCTAAAAAGAGAAGATTTGAATCATACTGGAGCTCATAAACTAAATCATTGTATGGCTGAAGCACTTTTAGCAAAATATTTAGGTAAAAAGAAATTAATAGCTGAAACTGGAGCGGGACAACATGGAGTTGCACTTGCTACTGCAGCTGCATATTTTGGTTTAGAATGTGAAATTCATATGGGAGAAGTTGATATTAAAAAAGAGTATCCAAATGTTACAAGAATGAAAATACTAGGTGCAAAAATAGTTCCTGCAACTCATGGACTAAAAACTTTAAAAGAGGCTGTTGATAGTGCTTTTGAAGCTTATTTAAAAGATACAGAAAATTCATTCTTTGCTATTGGTTCTGTTGTTGGACCACACCCTTTTCCAAAAATGGTTAGAGATTTCCAAAGTGTAATAGGCTTTGAAGCAAAAGAACAGTTTTCTGAAATGACTGGAAAGCTTCCTGATATGGTTACTGCCTGTGTTGGTGGAGGAAGTAATGCTATGGGTATTTTTAGTGCATTTATTGATGAAAGTGTAAAACTATATGCTGTTGAACCAGCAGGAAAAGGGAATAAAATAGGAGAACATAGTGCAAGTTTAACTTATGGAAGAGAAGGAATTATGCATGGATTTAATTCTATTATGTTAAGTGATGAAAATGGTGACCCAGCTCCTGTTCATTCTATTGGTAGTGGAATTGACTATCCATCAGTTGGACCAGAACATGCTTATTTAAACAGCATAGGAAGAACAAAAATTGGACTTTGTAGTGATGATGAAGCTATTTTAGTAAGTTTAAGTGGAAGAGGGGATAAGGATATTGATTTTATGGTAGAAAATTATCCTATAAATTAGAAGATATATAAAGCTTGTTTTCAAGCTTTATATATTTGATTTAAAACCTATCTTTTCTAACTCTTTTGCTAAAATTGAAGCATCTTTTGTAGGAACATCAAGAAAAATAATATTAGATTTATGAGTTATTTTAGCTCTTTTCGCTCCAAAAGTTTCTAAAAGCTTTACTAACTCATCTATAATTTTACTACTTAAGCTTTTATGCTCTATTTTACATCCAATAAATGAAAAATCTTTTATAGTACTCTCATTTATTCCTAATCTTGGTTTTCTTGGATTTGAACTCTTTTCTATTTTATTATTTGATTGTAATTTATAATCACACATTGATTCTAAAATATCACAAAAAGAGTTTAATCCTAAATCTTTTATAAAATATTCAAATGTACTCTTCTTTATATCATCTCTATTTCCATAATCTTTATAGATATTTGCAATTGCCCTTGTTGTGTTTATAATTTGTGAAGAGTTTATAAATCCTATATTTTTACCTAGAATATTTATTGAAAATACTATTTTATCTTTTGAATTTGAAATAGCATTAAAACTTACATCTGGTAAAAAACCTACATCACAGCCTTCTTCATATCCACTTATTGCTATTTGAAGTTTATTTGGTAGATTTGAAAAGTTTCTATTTCCTACAAAAGTTTCATTTAATTTTTTTGCTATATCTTCAACATCAAATATTTGGCTAGGATCAACTCCATTTACAGGACAAGTTAAAACTCTTCTAATTGTATGCCCCGTTTCAAAAAAGCTATTTAATCCTATATCTTTTAATATATTAAAAATATCAGGGAAAGAACTTATTTTTATATTTTTAAACTCTACTTTTTGTTCTTTTGAAAAGTTAAAATTGTCATCACTAAACTTTTTAGATATTAAACTAAGAGCTTTTAATTGTTCAATATTTAATTCTCCTAAAGTAAGAGGAATTCTAAGAGTAAAAAGTTTTTGTTCTTCATCTTGAGCATAAATTCCATACCATTTAAATCGTTCTAAATCTTCAGCTGGAATTAATTCTGAAAAAACAGCATAAAAATAGATATCCCCTAAGATATCTATATTACTTTTCTCTTTTTTTAATTTCTCTAAATTTATATTTGATGACATTTTTTTCCCTTATAAAATCTCTTTACATTCCCAATGAGGAAAATGTTTCCTTACAAGTGCATTGAATTCTATTTCAAAAGCGCTATATTGGCTATCTTTCTTAGTTTGATTAGCTGATTTATTTCTAATCATTCCTGCACCAACAGTATTGTTTGTAACTCTATCAATTATAATAAAGCTACCCATAGTTTTTATTCTATCGTAAGAATCAAAAGCAAGAGTCTGCTCTAAATCAAGTTTCGCTCTTGCTATTTCATTTAGATTTAAAATATTGGCTTCTTGTTTCTCTAAAGTGTTTACATCTGTTTTATAATAAAATTGGCTGATTGTTCCAACCGTTGTTGTTGTAGCTCTTTTTATAAAATATTGTTTTCCTTTTAAAAGTGGTTCTTCATTCATCCATACAATATCAACATCAAAATTATTTGCAATATCTGGTTGCTCATCACTTTTTACAATAATATCACCACGACTAATATCAATTTCATCATTTAAAGTTAAAGTTACAGCTTGATCTGCATAAGCATAATCTAAATTTCCATCATAAGTTACAATTTCTTTTATTGTAGAGCTTTTACCAGAAGGTAAAACAGTTATACTATCACCAACTTTGATGATTCCACTTGCAATAGTTCCACAAAAACCTCTAAAATTAAGATTTGGACGATTTACATATTGAACTGGAAATCTAAAATGAGTTAAATCTCTATCACTATCAATTTGTACAGTTTCTAAGTGCTCCATTAAAGTAATACCTTGATACCAAGGAGATTTAGTGCTTTTTTCTACTACATTATCACCATTTAGTGCAGAAATAGGAATAATTGTTATATTGTTTGTAAGACCTAATTCTTTAGCAAATTTTAGATAATCCGTTTTTATTTTCTCAAATACATCTTCTCTAAAATCCATTAAATCCATTTTATTAACGGCAATTACAATATGGTTTATCCCTAAAAGTTTATTTATAAACGAGTGTCTTCTTGTTTGAGTTTGCACACCATATCTTGCATCAATTAAAATAATTGCTAAATCAGCTGTAGAAGCTCCAGTTGCCATATTTCTTGTATATTGTTCGTGACCTGGAGTATCAGCAATGATAAATTTTCTTTTATCGGTTGTAAAATATCTATATGCAACATCAATAGTTATTCCTTGCTCTCTTTCACTTTGTAGTCCATCAACAAGTAAAGATAAATCAAACTCATTTTCTGTTGTATTTGTTTTTTTACTATCTTTTTTTATAGCGGCTAATTGATCTTCAAAAATCATCTTTGAATCATGTAATAATCTTCCAATTAGAGTTGATTTCCCATCATCTACATTTCCACAAGTTATAAATCTTAATAATTGTTTATTTTCATGCTCTTTTAAATAGCTTTCTATATCTGTTGCAATTTTATTCTCTAAATTTGACATCTTAAAAATACCCTTCTATTTTTTTCTTTTCCATTGATCCTGCACTATCGTTATCTATTACTCTTCCTTGTCTTTCACTTGTTTTTGTTAAAAGCATTTCTTGAATAATTTCAGGTAAAGTTGTAGCTGTTGAATTTACAGCTCCTGTTAATGGATAACAACCTAAAGTTCTAAATCTTACCCATTCTTCTTTTATAACATCATCTTTTTCTATTGGCATTCTTTCATCATCAACCATGATTTTTACACCATCTTTCTCAACAACTGGTCTTTTATTAGCAAAATATAAAGGAACTATTGGAATTTGTTCTAAATATATATATTGCCAAATATCAAGTTCTGTCCAGTTTGAAAGTGGAAAGACTCTAATACTTTCATCTTTATGTACTCTTCCATTGTAGATGTTCCAAAGTTCAGGTCTTTGATTCTTTGGGTCCCATCTATGATTTTTATCTCTAAATGAGTATATTCTCTCTTTTGCTCTTGATTTTTCTTCATCTCTTCTAGCCCCACCAAAAACTGCATCAAATTTATATTTATTTAATGCTTGTTTTAAACCTTGAGTTTTCATAATATCTGTGTGAACTGCACTTCCATGAGTAAAAGGGCTTATATTCATGGCAATACCATCTGGATTTGTATGAACTAATAATTCAAAACCTTCTTCTTTTGCTCTTTTATCTCTAAAAGCTATCATCTCTTTAAATTTCCATAAAGTATCTACATGAAGTAGTGGAAATGGTAATTTTGCAGGAGCAAAAGCTTTTAGTGCTAGATGAAGCATAACTGCTGAATCTTTCCCTACACTGTACATCATAACAGGATTATCGAACTCTGCAACAACTTCTCTTATTATATGAATTGACTCAGCTTCTAGCTGTTTTAAATGTGTTAATTGTTTTGTATCTATTTGCATATTTCTTTCCATCAATTTTTTGACTAATTCAAATTGAAAGTTTGAGTTTGTCTTTAGCTTTTTTGAATTTTATTTTTTATGTAAACCACACTCTTTGTGTTCAGGATTTTCCCACCACCATCGTCCAGCTCTTATATCTTCACCATCCTTAATGGCTCTGGTACAGGGTGCACATCCAATACTTGGAAATCCTTTGTCATGAAGTTTGTTATATGGAACTTTATTTATTTTTATATAGTTCCAAACATCTTCTTCTTTCCAATTTATTAAAGGATTTACTTTTATTACTTTAAAGTTACTATCCCATTCAACTAAAGGCATATCAGCTCTAGTTATACTTTGAGATGATCTAAGTCCAGTTATCCAAACTTCAACACCATCTAAAGCTCTTTTTAAAGGTTCTAATTTTCTTATATTACAGCAATTCTTTCTATTTTCTATACTCTCATAGTGTCCATTTATACCTTGAGTTTGATATAGTTCTTGCACTTTTTCAAACTTTGGGAAAAATACATCAATTTTTATACCATATTTTAGATTTGTAGCATCCATTACATCATATGTTTCAGGGTGCAATCTTCCAGTATCAAGTGTAAAAATAGATACATTTTTATCAATTTTAAGTAAGATATCTGTTAATACTTGGTCTTCTGCTGCTAAGCTTGAACTTAAAGCAGTATTTTTAAAATTTTTTACAAAATATGAAACTATTTCTTCTGTTGACTTATCTTTAATTTCTTTAATAATAGTTCCAACTAAAATTTCTTTACTCATAAATTCACCTAAATTTGGTAATCATTTTCTGTTTGTTTTACTTTTCCAAAAGATAGTTTATTCCAAGCTCTCTCATGAAAATAGTATAAAACCATTTTTGTAATAACTTCAATAGTTCCAATTGAAGCTGCCATTATTAAATTGCCAGTTATAAAATAAGATACGATTATTGTGTCTAACGTACCAACTGTACGCCAAGATATTGCCTTGGCAACTGAACGATAAGGTTTTTCGTGCATTCAAGTTCCTGAAATATGAAAAAGAGTTATTACTCTTCTTCATACTCATATAAACCAGAACTTAAATATCTTTCTCCAGTATCACATAAAATAGTAACTATAGTTTTACCTTTATTCTCTGGTCTTTGAGCAATTTTAGAAGCTGCTAAAGCATTTGCTCCTGATGATACTCCAACTAAAAGTCCTTCTGTTTTTGCTAGTGCTCTAGAGCTTTCTATTGCTTCATCATTTTCAATAGTTATAATCTCATCAAATACTTTTGTATTTAATACATCTGGTACAAATCCTGCTCCAATTCCTTGAATTTTATGTGGTCCAGGGTTTCCTCCACTTAATACAGGAGAAGCTGATGGTTCAACTGCAATAATTTTAATATTTGGATTATGTGCTTTTAATACTTCACCAACACCTGTTAATGTACCACCTGTTCCAACACCAGCTATAAAAATATCAACTTTCCCATCAGTATCTTTTAAAATCTCTTGTGCAGTTGTAATTCTGTGAATTTCAGGGTTTGCACTATTTTGGAATTGTTGTAAAATAATTGAATTTGGAATCTCCGCTTTCAATTCATTTGCTTTTTCAATAGCCCCTTTCATACCTTTTTCTGCTGGAGTAAGAACTAATTTAGCACCTAAAGATTGAAGAAGTCTTCTTCTTTCAATACTCATTGATGCTGGCATTGTAAGAATTAGTTTTATTCCTAAAGCAGCACTAACTGATGCTAAAGCAATTCCTGTATTTCCACTCGTTGGTTCTATAATTGTTGAATCTTTATTGATAAGTCCATCTGCTAAAGCTTTTTTAATCATATTTGTACCAATTCTATCTTTTACAGAGTGGCTTGGGTTCATAAATTCACATTTACCTAAAACTGTTGCTCCACTTGCTTCACTTGCTTTTTGTAATTTTACAAGAGGAGTATTTCCTATTAATTCTGTTATATTATTCGCATATTTCATTGTTTGGTCCTTTTTAATTAAATATTATAATGTAAAAAATCATTATATTTTGATTGATATTCATCTAGTTTAGATAGTTCAATATCAAAGATATTTTTCATACTATTTTTTGATTCCTCAAAAAATAGATTTAAAATCGGGTTTTCAGCTTTTGAATCAACAATCTTTAAATCATCTTCTAAAGCAACTAATATATCTACAACCTTTATATCATCAGGGCTTTTAGCAAGTAAGTAACCACCTCTTGCTCCTCTTATACTTGTAACTAAATTGGCTCTTCTTAATTTACTTAAAAGTTGTTCCAAATAGTTTTGAGGTATAGAAGCGTTTGATGAAATATCCTTTATTTGCATGGGAGTATCATCTTTATGTTTACTTAGCTCATACATTGCAGCCAATCCGTACACCCCCTTTGTTGAAATTAATGGCATTTCTAACTACTTATTTAAAGCTTGTGTTAAATCTTCAATTAAGTCTATTGTATTTTCCAATCCAATAGAAAGCCTTACTGTTGTTGAATTTACTCCAGCTTTTGTTAACTCTTCTTCATTTAATTGAGAGTGAGTTGTTGAAGCTGGATGTGTAATTAAAGATTTACTATCTCCAATATTTACAACAATACTAAATAATTTTACGCTATCTATCACCTTTTTAGCTTCTTCAAAACTACTTACTTCAAATGAAATAAGTCCAGATGCTTTTCCATCTTTGAAATATTTTTGTGCTTTATCGTAATATTTATCACCTTTTAATCCAGGGTAACTTACTTTTTTTACTTTTGGATGTGATTCTAAAAACTTAGCAACTTCCAATGCATTATCAGAGTGTTTATCCACTCTTAAACTTAATGTTTCTAAAGATTGAATAAGTAACCATGAATTATGTGGTGATGGAACAGCTCCTATATCTCTAGCAAGAGATAATCTAACTCTTAAACAAAAGTTTGGAAGAGGAACTTCTGTATATACTAAACCATGATATGAAGCATCAGGAGTAGAAAAATGTGGATATCTATCTTTATTTTGTTTGAAAAACTCTGCTAAATTATCTCTTTCAACGATAACTCCACCTAAAGCTGTACCATTACCACTTGTATATTTACTTGTAGAGTGAACTACAACATCAACTCCAAATTTTATTGGATTAAACAAGCTTGCTGTTGCAACAGTATTGTCACAAATAGTAATAATTCCATATTTTTGTGCAACTTGTACTATTTTCTCTATATTTGGAATTGCAATTTGTGGGTTTGATAATGATTCAAAAAATATAGCTTTTGTTTTATCGTCAACTAAACTTTCTAAATCAGAAGCTTCATCATTATCAAATACTTTTACACTAATACCTAATCTTTTTAATGTGAAATGAAATAGTGTAACACTACCACCATAAAGTTTATCAGCAATTAAGATATTATCTCCTGCTTCAGCTACATTTATAATTGAATAAAATATTGCAGCAGCTCCACTTGAAGTAGCAATTGCAGCAGCTCCATTCTCAAGTTGTGCATATCTTTGTTCAAAAATATCTGTTGTTGGATTATTTAGTCTAGTGTAAATAGCTCCTAACTCTTTTAGTGCAAATAAATTTGCTGCATGAGTACTATCTCTAAAAGCATAAGCTGTTGTTTGCGAAATCGGAACTGCCATTTCCCCATTTGCACTTTTTTTATCATATCCTGTGTGAATTGCAATTGTTTCTTTTTGCATTTTGGAATCCTTTTTAAATTAATCAAGTTTAAATATATTGGAATTATAAACTATTTTTTTTACAATGTCAAGTCTTTTAATCAAATTTATGTAAATATAGAATAAGTAAGGCTTTTGGATAAAGTTGATTTAATTAATCAACTTTATAAAACTTGTTAAGATATATTTTGATAAAATACCAAAAAATCAATATTTAAGAAGATGACTTGATAGAAAAATATAATATTTTTGATGAAATTACAATTAATAAGAATGAAGAACTTTTTTCTGAAATTTTTAAAGATGATAAAATAAAAATAGAAAAAATTGTATCAAATGGACAAAAATCACCTGAAAATTTTTGGTATCAGCAAGAGCAAAATGAGTATATTTTACTTCTTGAAGGTTTTGCAATACTTGAATTTGAAGATTTTGAAGTAAAATTACAAAAAGGGGATTGTCTAAATATAAAATCTATGCAAAAACATAGAGTAAAATTTACAAGCCTTGATGAACCAACTATTTGGTTTGCAGTTTTTTATTAAGGAAAATTTTGAAAATAGCAATAATTGGAGCAGGAGCTTCTGGGATAATGGCTGCAATTACAGCTAAAAGATTGAATAGAAACTTAGAGATTGATGTTTTTGATGCAAATAAAAGTATAGGTAAAAAGATATTAGCTTCTGGAAATGGAAGATGTAATATCTCAAATACTTCAATTTCTAGTAAAAATTATATAGGTGAAAATCCAGAATTTGTAAATTTTGCTTTAAAAGAGTTTGATTTTAGAGCTTTTGAAAAATTTTGTAAAAGCATAGGATTACTTCTTGATATAAAAGAAAATGGCAAAGTTTATCCACTTTCAAATGAAGCAAAATCGGTAACTAATCTTTTATTCTTAGCTTTAGAAGAGTTGGGCATAAATATATTTTGTGAACATTTTGTACAAGATTTGGAAAAAATAGAAGATAAATTTGTAGTAAAAACAGCTGAACTTGAATATAAAAGCTATGATAAAGTTGTTATAACTTCTGGTCTTGGAGCAGCTCCTCAATTAAATTCAAGTGAAATAGGGCTTGATTTTGCTACAAAATTCGGACATTCTATAAATCCGACTTATCCATCTTTAGTAGGACTTCAAACACAAAATAGCTACAAGGGGAAACTTCAAGGTGTAAAAAAAGAGTGTAATGTAAGTTTGTATGTAAATGGTAGTTTTGAACAAGAGATTTTTGGAGATGTTTTATTTACTTCTTATGGTGTTTCTGGTTTTGCTATTTTAGATATTTCTCAAAGAGCAGTTTTATCTCTAAGTCAATTTTTTGATGTAGAGTTACGAATAAATTTTTTTCCAAAAGTTAATGCAAATGATTTAGCAAACCAAATACAAACTCTGTTTAAAAATTTGGAAAATCAAAAAGCAGTAGATATTTTAACTGGTCTTGTATCAAATAAAATAGCACCAGTTTTATTAGATATTTGTAAAATTCCACTTGAAACAAAAGCTTATGATTTAAATACAAAACAGATAAAAGCTTTAGCATATCAGCTTAACTCTTGGAAACTAAAAGTTATAGATACACAAGGTTTTTCCCATGCAGAAGCAAGTGGTGGAGGTGTGAGAACTATTGAAATAGATAATAAAACTTATGAAAGTAAATTATGTAAAAACTTATATTTTGCTGGTGAAGTTTTAGATATAGTTGGAAATAGGGGAGGATATAACCTTCATTTTGCTTGGGCTAGTGGGTATTTGGTTGGGAAGAATTTGGTATAGCAAATAGTAAAATTAATTATAATTAATATTAAGATATAATAAATATAATAATTTATTTAATAAATAAAACAAGGAGAAAAATGAAAAGATTAATTATGCAATCAGCTTTTTTTGCTGGATTGATTATGTTGGTAAGTGGATGTGCAGTTGTAAATTATACAGCAGAAGCATTAAATCCAAGAATTGGTACAACTGAAGTAGATGGAGTTTATATTCCAAGAGAAGCTGTACTTGAACAAAATAAGAATACAAAAGTTTACTATGAAGATGCAAACTCTGAAATAGTAAAAGATAATTTAAAGAATATAGTTACATATTTAAACAATAATAATCAAACTTTTGTACCTAAAGTATGGTGTGTAGTTGAAAATCCAGAAGCTACTATCAAAGATATGAAATCAAAATGTACTAAAAATACTTCAAATAATAAAATTGAAGGAATTACATTTAAAGTTGATGAAAAATCAAACTATATAGTAGCTGATAAATCTTATAGTTCTTCATTAGAAGCATATAAAGATTTTATAAATATTAGAGAATATATCTATGGTATATTAAATGATAATCCAAACCTAAGAGATGATTTCGGAATGTCAGCTATTGTTTATATTAATGATGAAGCACTTGAAAATAAACAACTATCTTTTACAACATCAAGAGAGAAAGCTAGAGAATTACTTGAAGATAGAATAAAGAGACAAGTTGCAGCAGGTGGATGGATAATGGTTGATAATCCAAAAGATGCAGATAAAACTATTACTTTCTCATTTTCAAGAGGATTTTCTGGAGCAGAATTGGAAAAATTAAAAAAAGAAGATAAAAATATAAAACAAGATATTTTTATCTCTATAAATAATAAAAAAGAATTTACTTTCTCAGTAAATGATATTAAGGATTTTTATAGTGATTCAATCAAAAATGTAAATACTCAAGGAAATGTCCACTCTAGTGGAGCAGGTGTTGCAGCAGGAGGAGCATTTATTTTAATGGATATATTAGCTTCTTCAGATAAAAGAAAAAGAACTATATCAAATGAGGAATATCTTTTTCCTGCAATAGTACTAAGTGAAAATAATAAAAATAATCTTATAATCTATGGCTTTGGTATGATATTTGATTCTAAAGAAGGAATTTCTAGTTTACTTAAAAGAATTTCTTCTCATATTAATCAATGGCCAGAATCTAAATGGTCTGAAATTTATTTAAATTAATAAAAACTCATGAGTTTTTAAAACAATCATTTTAAAAAATGATTGTTTTTTTATTTTTATTAAAGTTATAAATTATATATTTAGAACACATCTTCTACTCCAAATTCCCACCCAAAGTTTTAAATAGTTCATTTCTATTTTCTAACTCTTCAAGATAGATTTTTACTAGGTTTTTTTGTGCATTTATATAAGCTCTTTGAGAAATAAGCATATTTAGATAAGTTCCATATCCTATTTTATAAGAGTTCAAAGCTATATTGTAAGTATCAAATAAAGATTTAACAAGCTCTTTTTGATTTTCAACTCTTTGAGTTATATTTTTTCTAGTTGCTAATGCATCATTTACTTCTTTAAAAGCATTTTGGATAGCTTTTTGATACTCTTTTAAAGCAATCTCTTTTTGAGTATTACTCAAATCAAGTTTTGCCATATTTTCTCCACCACTAAAAATAGGCAAATTTATACTTGGACTAAATTGCCAAATATTTGTACCACTAAAAAGATTTGACAAACTAGAACTTGCATATCCTGTTGATGCTGTTAAACTAATACTTGGGAAAAATGCTGCTCTTGCTACTCCAATATTTGCATTTTTAGATCTCAAATTATATTCAGCTTCAAAAATATCAGGTCTATTAAAAAGTACATTTGAAGATATACCAGTAGATATTAATTTTAGATATTTTTCATTTATAAAATCATCATTTATAGATTCTAAATCTATCCTTGAAGATGTTAAAAATTCTAAAGAATTTAAATCTTTTTGTATTTGTGTTTCAAAATTTAAAATATCATTTTGACTATCTTTTAATGTAGAATATGAACTTAAAACATCTTCTTTATTTGTTATCCCTATATCATATTTTTTTTGTGTTAAAGAATAAACATCTTCAAGATTTTTTAAAATATCTTTTGATAGTTTTAAATTATAGATATTTGATACAAGGCTTAAATAAGAGTTTATTGTTTGTGAAATAAGTGATAATTTTGTAGTTTGGCTTGCATATTTTGTAGCTAGAAAATTGTTTTTTGCTACATCATTTAAGCTTTTGATTCTTCCAAATAAGTCAAGTTCAAAAGAAGTACCTAAATTTGCTTTATAGTTGTTTGATATTGCTGAATCTGTTTTTTGTCTTATAAAGTTCCCACTTGCATCAAGTGTTGGAAAATATTGAGATTCTTCTATTCTATATAATGCTTTTGAAGCTTCTATATTTAAAAGTGCTATTTGTATATCTTTGTTATTTTTTAAGGCAAGATTTACAATTCTTTTTAAGCTTTCATCTTCTATAAAATTATCTAGAGTTATTTGTGAATATTCAGATAAATCTTCATTATTTTTTAATTCATTTGGAACTATATCTTCTTTATTTATTTCTAATTTTGGAGCTAAAGATATACAAGAAGAAAAAAATAAAGTTATAAATGATAGAGATATTATTCTTTTAATCATTTTTTGCTCCTTTATTAAATATTTTTGTAATTAATATAAAAAATATTGGTACAAAAACTATAGCTAGTATAGTAGCACTTACTGTTCCACCAATTATCCCTGTACCTATTGCAATTCTACTATTTGCTCCTGCTCCAGTTGATATAGCAAGTGGAATAATACCAGCAATAAATGCTAAAGAAGTCATTATAATTGGTCTTAATCTTAAAGTGGCACCTTTAATAGTTGCTTCAAAGAGGTTCATACCATTCTTATATGCACTATTTATAAATTCTACTATTAATATTGCATTTTTACTAGCTAATCCCATAACAGCTAAAAGTGCGACTTGAAAATATACATCATTACTTAAATCTCTAAAATATACAGCTAGTACAGTTCCAAAAACTCCTAGAGGAACTACAAGTAAAACTGAAAATGGAATACTCCAACTTTCATAAAGTGCAGCAAGACATAAGAAAATTACTAGAAGAGAAATCGAGTATAATAAAATTGATTGGTTACTTGCTGTTCTTTCTTCATAAGAAACTCCACTATAAGTATGCATTGTTCCATTTGCATTATTATCAGCTATTTTATCCATCTCATCCATTGCAACTCCAGAACTAACTTTGTTTGCTGCATTTCCTTCTATCATATAAGACATAAAACCATTAAATCTAGTAAGCTCTTCTGGACCATATTCCCAAGCAAATCTTGAGAATTCACTAAATGGAGTCATTGTTCCAGAACTATTTCTAACTTTCCATTTATATAAATCTTCAGGAGCACTTCTATAAGGTGCATCTCCTTGAATATATACTCTTTTTACTCTAGTTTTATCTATATAATCATTTACATATATTCCACCCCAAGCAGCGCTTAAAGTATTGTCAATATCTCTTAGATTAAGTCCTAAAGCTAGAGCTTTTTGAGTATCATAGTATATTTTTAATTGAGGTGATTCTTCTGTTCCATCTGCTCTAACAGATGATACAAGAGGATTAGTATCTGCTTCTTCAATAATAGATTCTTTTACTTGTGCTAACTCTTCTCTTGTAATATTTGCACTTGCTTGAAGTTGGAATTCAAATCCATCACTTGAACCTAAACCTTGTATAACACTAGGATTTATTGTAATAACTCTTGCATCTCTTATAAAATATGGAGAACTTGGATCATTAAAAGCTGTTTTTGCACGAGAACTTATACTATCAACATGATTTTCTTGACCTTTTCTAACATTCCAGTCTTTTAAAGATACAAATGCCATACCAGTATTTTGTCCACTACTTCTACTACTAAATCCTGCTATTGTAAATACAGTATTTAAGTTGTCTTTCTCTTCATTTAAAAAATAGTCTCTTACAATATCAGCAGCTTCAACAGTTCTTGTAGCAACTGCTCCAACTGGAAGTGTAATTTGCACCATTAAACTTCCTTGATCTTCTTTGGGTAAAAAACTAGTTGGAAGCTTTATAAAAATATATGTAGTACTTATAATTATTAGAAGATACAAAAACATCCATCTTTTTGGTACAAAAATAACCTTTTTTATCAAATTTGTATATTTATTAGTAAAGTTAGAGAACTTTTTATCAAACCAAGCTATAAAACCTTTTTCATGTTTTTTATTTGGCTCATGAGCTTTTAAAATAGTTGCACAAAGGGCAGGTGTTAAAGTTAAAGCTACAATTACGGATAAAACCATAGCAGATATTATTGTAACAGAAAATTGTCTATAAATAACTCCTGTTGAACCACTAAAAAATGCCATAGGTAAAAATACAACTGATAAAACAGTTGTGATTCCTATTAAAGCACTTGTTACTTCATTCATAGAAATGATAGTAGCTTCTTTTGCGTCTAAACCTTTTTCAACCATATTTCTTTCAACGTTTTCAACAACAACAATTGCATCATCAACTAAAAGTCCAATGGCAAGAACTAAAGCAAACATTGTTAAAGTATTTATTGTAAAACCTAATATATTTAAAACAGCAAAAGTTCCTAATATTACTACAGGAACAGCAATTGCTGGAATAATAGTTGATCTAATATTTTTTAAGAATAAAAACATTACTAAAACAACTAAAATAATAGCTTCTATTAAAGTTTTCACGACTTCATTTATTGAAGCTTTAATAAAAGATGTTGTATCTCGTGGATAAGCTATATCATAACCTTGAGGTAATATTGTTCTTGCTTGTTCTAAAAATTCTTTTACTCTATTTGAAGTTGCTACTGCATTTGCTCCACTTGCTAGTTGAATTGAAATTCCAGAAGCAGGAAAACCATTTAAAGCTGTAACGTTATTATAAACTTGAGCTCCTATTTCAACTCTTGCTACATCTTTTATTTTTACATTACTTCCATCTAAATTTGATTTTAAAATAATATTCTCAAATTCATCTACAGTTTTAAATTTACTTCTTGCAGTTACAGTTATAGCTAATTGTTGTTCATCTAATGTAGGCATAGCCCCAATTCTTCCTGCACTAGCTTGTGAATTTTGAGTATTTATTGCAGTTTGTACATCTGATGGCATAAGAGCATATTTTTCAAGTTTGTATGGGTCTAACCAAATTCTCATTGCATATTGTCCACCATAAACAGCAACTTCTCCAACTCCATCAATTCTTGATATACTATCTTGAAGATTACTTACTAAAAAATCTGAAATATCAGTTTTATCTGCTTGTCCTGTAGAATCATAAATAGAAGCCAACATTAAAAAATCAGTTTGTGATTTTGTAACTCTTACTCCTTGTCTTTGTACATCTTCTGGAAGTCTTGATAGTATTTGTTCAACTTTATTTTGAACTTGAACTTGTGCAATATCAGGATTTGTTCCTTGTTTAAAAGTTATTCTTATTCTTGAACTTCCAGATGAACTTGAACTCGAAGAAAAATACATCATTCCATCAAGTCCTGTTAGTTGTTGTTCAATTATTTGTGTTACACTATTTTCAACAGTTTGTGCTGAAGCTCCTGTATAAGTAGAAGATATATTTATTTGTGGTGGAGCAATATCTGGATATTGTTCAACTGCTAGAGTAAATAAACTTACAACTCCACTAATCATAATAATTAGCGAAATTACCCAAGCAAAAATAGGACGAAATATAAAAAATTTAGCAATCACTTATTAATCCTTATACTTATCTGTCAAGTCTTTAGGGATTACTTTACTTTTATCATTAATTTTATTTAATCCTTCTATAATGATTTTATCATTCTCATTTACTCCTGAAGTTACTAGCCATTTATTTCCTATTGCTCTTTGAATTTCAATAATTTTTGTTTTTATACCATCATCTTTGTCTAATATTGTTATTATAGGATTTGCTTTTTGATCTCTTAGAACAGCTTGTTGAGGAACTAAAAATGAATCAACTTTTGATGAGGTTTCAATGATTGCTTTTACATACATTCCTGAAAGTAAAATATTGTCTTCATTTTCAAATTCTGCTCTTAAAGTAACAGTTCCTGTATTTTCATCTACTGCTAGCTCTTTACTTTCTAAAATTCCTTTTTTAGAGTAAATAGTATTATCATCTAAAATTAAAGTTACAAAAGTATTTCTAAAGTCATTTGTAGGAAGAACTTTTTTTAATTTTAAAATATCATTATATGATTGATTTAAATCTACAAATACTTTTGAACTATCTTTTATTGTTGTTAAATAATCACTTTGATTTGCTAAAACTAAAGCTCCACTTGTAATAGTCGATATCCCTATATATCCACTTATTGGTGCTTTTATTTCACATCTTTGTAAATTTATTTTTGTATTCTCAAAATTTGCAAGTTTTTCTTCAACTAAAGCTTTTGCTTGTAAATATGAAGCTTTCGTATCATCAAGTTCTTGTTTTGAAGCTCCATCAAACTTTATAAGTTCTTCAACTCTTTTTAGTTTTGCTTCAATACTTATTAGATTTGCTTTTGCACTATTTAAACTAGCTTGTGCTTGATTGAACTCCATTTGATAAGTTGATTTATCAATTTTATATAAGATATCACCTTTTTTTACAAAGCTTCCTTCTTTAAATAGTTGTTCTTGAACAATTCCTGTAATTTGGGGACGAACTTCAGAGATAAATTTTGGTTTTACTCTTCCACTTAACTCTTGCTCTAAAGCAAACTGAACTTTATCTAAAGTAATAAAACCTACTTCAACTGGTTTTGGTATAAATTTTTTATTGTCTTTATTTTCACATGCACTAAAAAGTATTAAAATTATTGCTATAAAAATAGTAAATTTTGATTTTTCAAACATAATTGTCCTAGAAATTAGAATTTTGGATTTTACAATATTTATATTAATTAAATATTAATATCAATACTCAAGAATATGCTTTACAAGTAGTATTGTAGTTAAAAATTGTTAATATTACGCATTGAATTTTTATATAAGGAATTTTTATGAGTTTAATAATTGATGACTTAGTACAATCAGAATACAATTATAATGTAGCTTTTTATATACATTTAAAAGAGTTTAATATAAATGTTAGAGATGAATTAGAAAAAAGGATTAGTGAAGTTTTTTTCTTTTCAAAAGGTGTAAATTGGAAATTTGATAGTTTTGGTATAGAAAAAGCTGGTGAAAGAAAAACAGAAATACTAGGATATTTTATTTTTAGAAGTGCAGAAGTTGAGAAATTAAAAAAACTATTTTTAGATGAGTTTAAAGATTATAAGAATGCATTAAAAATTAGCTGTTCAGTAGCAAAATATGAGAAAGTTAGTGAAGAGTTTTTTGAGTTAGAAGTATAAAATTAATAATAAAAGCTTAAATATTTAAGCTTTTATCTACTCTACTTATATTCCACCACCACTTTCAAAATTTATTAAATCTTTTCCAATGAATTCATTTTTATCAGCATATTCAACTATTATCTTTGATATTTCACCAGTTGATACTGCTATATGATGCGCTTGTGATGCTACCATTGCATTTTGTTGAGTTTGTCTATCTAGTTCATTTACAGCATCATTTATTTGTTCAATTCCACTTAATTGTTCTTTTGATGCAACTTGAATATTATCTATTAAACTAATTGTTTCTAAGATATTTGAGTTTAGCTCCTTATATCCTATAATCATATTTGTTGCTATATTTTTTCCTTCATTTGCTTTTTTTGTAGCATTTTCAACAATATCTTTTATCTCTTTTGCTGCTTCTGCACTTCTTGTTGCTAAATTTCTAACTTCTCCTGCTACAACAGCGAACCCTTTCCCTGCTTCTCCAGCTGTTGCTGCTTCTACTGCTGCATTTAAACTTAGAATATTTGTTTGGAATGCTATATTATCTATAACTCCTATTGCTTCATTTATTAGATTTACTTGTATATTTATCTCATCCATTGCAGATGATGTTTGATTTGCTAATGTTTCTCCTTGATTTGCAGAAAGCGTAACATTATGTGATAATATAGCCATCTTTCCAATATTTTCAGTATTATTCCTAATATTAGATGTAATCTCTTCTAAAGAAGCAGCTGTCTCTTCTAAACTTGTAGCTGCTTCATTGGAAGAAATATTTAAAGTATCTACATTTGATAGTAATATATCAGCACTATTTTTTAATGTCAAACCATTTGTTTTGTTATCAATTAACATTTGTGTTATTGAGTCACCTAATACATTCACACCATTTGCTAATTTTAATAGGTGTTGTTTAAGATTATATGTTGGTATTTTATCTAAGTAATTGTAGTTACTATATTTTTCTAAAATATACAAAACACTATCAATGTTATTTTCTAAATTATCAGCCATTTTATTTAGAATTGATTTTAACTCCATTAAAGCTGGATTTTTTACACTTAGATTTAATCTTTGGCATAAATCACCTTGTTCAAATTCACTTAGAACAGCAATCGTTTCATCAATTAATTTTCTATCCTCTTCAATACCTTTTTTGGTTTTTATGATATTTTCATTTACTACTTTTGACATTTCTCCAAATTCATCTTTTGAATTTATATTTAATAAACTAACATCTTGTGATTCTCTATTTAAGTAAGAAAAGAATTTCAATAAGCCATTTTTAAAACTTTCAATAGAATTTATAATAGAGTTAGATATCAATATAGAAAATAATATAAATATAGTTATAGCAATAAAACTTATAATTAATAAATCTATATTTAAAGATGAGTATGCTTCATCTCTAAGTTGTATAGTGTTCTTATTTATTCTAACAATTTCTTCTTCTAGTTTTAGTCCAATATTTACCATTTTAGAAATCTTTGCTATTGTATCTTTTGTCTCTGGTTCCTGATTTAAATAATTTATTATTCTATCATTTGAAAAATCTTTAAAAAGGTTTATATAATCGTTGATATGTTTAATAATATCATCACAAATATTTTTATTTTCATTACTTTCTAAAATTCCTTTAAGTTTAGATATATCTAAACTTAAATTATCAAAAGTATTTAAAACTAAATTTTGGTTTTCTTTTGTTGGAGTTCTTAAAAACTGATAAACAGATATTCTCCCTTTTAAATTTTTTTGTATAAGTCCATCAGCAATTATTGCTATATTTGTTCTTTGCATTGCATAATTGTTAAAATATGTATAAATTATCCCTAAATTTAAAATAATAAAAATAAATAGTATTGGAAAAAAGAGCAACTTTTTTCTTGTGTTAATATTCTTAAAAGTAAACATTTATATCTCCTTGTAATATAATTCACCAATATAGTTGGAATTATATTAAATAAATATAAATTATAGCTTATACCAAAATAGTTGATTAATATAATCAACTATTTATAAGTACGAATAATAAGAAAAGAGATAAGAGAAATAATAGTTATACTTACAGAGATGACAAAAAAACCATCATCATGGAAATTTAATGCTATTGAAGAAACTAAAGCACCTAATCCAAATTGTAGAACTCCAAGAACTCCAGAAGCAACACCAGCATTTTTTGAAAAATGTTCTATTGCTAAAGACATACAATTACCAAAAATAAATGCCATCATACTCATATAAGAGGCTATAATTAAAACAGTTAAAAATAGATTCATCTCTTTGTGTAGTAATATAAAAATTATTCCTACAGTAAATTGGAATAATATAGCACCTTTTATGATACTTAGTGCTGAGTGTTTTTTTAATAGATTTACATTTATTTTGATCATAAATATTAAAAGTATAAAATTTACTCCAAAAAATATTGGAAAATAATCTGTGGAAATATCAAAATATTCTATATAAATAAAAGATGTTTTTGAGATAATTATAAAAAAACCACCAAAACTTAAAGCTAGAACAATCATTGCTTTCATTGCAGTTTTATGAGTTAAAACTATTTTATATGATTCAAATATTCCTTGTTGAACATAAACAAAGCTTTCTGGAAAGTCTTTGTATATAAAAAATGCAACAATTAAAGCATAAATAGTTAAAAATATAAATACTCCTTCCCATGGAAAAAAGTGTATAATAAATGCTCCAATAACTGGTGCTAAAAGTGGTGCTAAGCTTCTAACCATTCCAATAAGTGAAAATACTTTTGCTGCTTCTTGTCCTTTAAATCTATCTCTAACTGCAGCAGCAGCATTTACAACTGTAATCCCACCAAAGAATGCTTCTAAAAATCTATAAACCCAAAGTTCATAAATATTAGAACTAAATATTATTAAAAAGCTAAAAAATGCATATCCTAAAAGTCCAAGTATAGAACCAAATCTTCTTCCATATCTATCAGATATTGGTCCTCCAAAAATTTGTCCAATAGAAAATCCTATAAGAAATATTGCTAAAGATAATTCAACTTTATGTATATTTACATCAAAATATTTTGCAATTTCTGGAATTGAAGGTAAATATGTATCAACTCCCATAGGAGCAACAGAAGACAAAATAGAAATTAAAACTATTAAATATATATGATTAATTGATTTTTTCATAAAAACTCTTTAAATAATGATTAAAATAAAATGTAGATTTTTAAAATAGTAAAATTGATAATAAGGAAATAAAAAAGAGGAATTAATCCTCTTTTTTAACTATTTTAACATGCTGTTTAACATCCATAAATCTTTTTCAAATTTTGCAACTTTATCGTCAGCAAATGCTTCTGTTCCTTTGTCCCCATCTTTGCTAGCAGTTTCACTTAAATCTTTGAACTCTTTTAAAAGATATTCAAAATCTTTGATAATTTTTTCTACAATCTCTTTTGATTTGAAGCTATCACCTTTTTCTGTTTCAATTTTTGTAGCTTTAATTAATTCTTCTAAAGTTAAATAAGGTTTGTCTCCTAATATAATAACTCTTTCTGCCATATCATCATATAATTCTGACATTTGATTGTAAACACCTTCTGTATAAGAGTGTACAGGATGAAAATCCATACCTTTTACATTCCAATGGTAGTTATGAATTTTTACATACAATGCATGTGCATCAGCTTGAATTTGCTTTAGTTGTTTAATTACTTTTGACATATTAAATCCTTTCTAAATAATGTATAAGTCATTATATTACCAAATATATGAATTGTCAATATGATTTGATAATATTTAATATTTCCATTGGAGTTTTGACTATAAAATCTGCTCCAAATTCTCTTAACTCTTGTTCGTCCCTAAACCCCCATAATACCCCAATTGCTAACATATTTGCACTTTTTGCTGTTTGCATATCAACTTTTGTGTCTCCTATAAAAAATACCTTTTCACAAGGTACATTTAAAGATTTTGCTATTTCAATTGCTGCTTGTGGATTTGGTTTTTTAGGAACATTGTCCTTTTGCCCATGTACCTCTTTAAATCCATAATCTTGAAAAAAATGGTTTACATAAGATACTGTAAATTCATGAGGCTTATTTGATAAAACTGCTAAGTTATAATTTAACTTTTTCAATTCATTTAGTAATTCATAAATCCCCTCATAAGGTATAGTTTTTGAATGAAGTTTTCCATCATATTCAAGTTTAAATCTTTTAATAGCTTCGTCTTTTATCTCTTTTGAAAATTTACCTAAAGCATTTTCTACTAAAATATCAACTCCACTACCAACAAAATATTTATAATCTTTAATATTATGTGTTGGAAGATTTAAACTTTCTAGAACTTTATTCATACTTACTGCGATATCCTCTATTGAGTCTAAAAGAGTACCATCTAAATCAAATATAACTGTGTTTTTTTCCATTTTTTACCACCAAAATTAATAAATATATTTGTGTGAATGCTATTCAAAACCATATTAATTTTATATAAAAGTAACATTTTAAAACAAAGTGTAACTTTTTGTTAATATAAGAATATAAGAAGATGAAATATGATTAATTATGTTCAAAAATAGTTTTAATGTGGCTATAATATTAATTGTTTATCAAGAGTTTAATAACTTGTAGATATTGTTACAAAATTTTAATATTTTGAAATTGTTTATATAATAATAAAATTAATGTTGGAGTAAAAGAAAATGAACGCATCAGATTTATTTATAAAAGCGTTGGAAAACGAAGGTGTTGAGTATATTTTTGGTGTTCCTGGAGAGGAAAACTTAGATTTTTTAGAATCATTAAGAAAATCAAAAATCAAATTAATCCTTACAAGACATGAACAAGGTGCTGGATTTATGGCAGCAACTTATGGAAGACTTACAGGTAAGGTTGGAGTTTGCTTATCAACTCTTGGGCCTGGTGCAACAAACTTTGCTACAAGTGCTGCTTATGCACAACTTGGTGGAATGCCAATGATGATGATTACAGGTCAAAAACCTATTAAAAAATCAAAACAAGGTAGATTCCAGATTATCGATATCGTAAGAATGATGAGACCTATGACTAAATATGCAAAACAAATAGTTAATGGTCATAATGTACCATCTGTTATTAGAGATGCATTTAAAATTGCTACAACTGAAAGACCAGGTGCAGTTCATATTGAATTACCTGAAGATATTGCTATTGAAGAAGTAGATGCTGATACAACAATTTATCCTGTACATACTGTAAAATATCCAGCTGCTATTGATGATGTAATTGCAGAAGCAGTTTCTATGATAGAAAAAGCTAAAAGACCACTTCTTTTAATTGGAGCTGGAGCTAATAGAACAAGAATTGGAAATACATTAACAGATTTTGTAAACAAAACTGGAATGGGATTCTTCTCTACTCAAATGGGTAAAGGTGTTGTTGATGAAAATCACCCAATGTGCTTAAGTGCAGCAGCATTATCAAAAGATGATTTTGTTCACTGTGCAATTGACAGAGCAGATTTAATTATTAATGTTGGACATGATGTTATTGAAAAACCACCATTTTTTATGTCAAATAAAGAGGGTGCAACAAAAGTTATGCATATCAATTTCTTCCCAAGTGAAGTAGATGATACATATTTCCCACAAATGGATGTTGTTGGTGATATCGCTTGCAATATTCAGAAAATAACTGAAAAAATAGCTGTTCAACCTCACTGGGATTTTGATTATTATACAAGAATGGCTGAAGAAATTAGAACAAGATTATCAAAATATTTTGGAGATAACAGGTTCCCAATTTTACCACAAAGAGCAGTAAGATCTATTAGAAAGACTTTAGCAGATGAAGATATTGTAACACTAGATAATGGTGTTTATAAAATCTGGTTTGCAAGAAACTATAGATGTGCAAAACCAAATACACTGCTTTTAGATAATGCACTAGCTACTATGGGTGCTGGATTACCTTCAGGAATGATGGCAAAAATGATTTATCCAAATAAAAAAGTTGTATCTGTTTGTGGAGATGGTGGATTTATGATGAATTCACAAGAGATGGAAACAGCTGTAAGACTTGGTTTAGATTTAACAGTTATTATTTTAAATGATAACGCTTATGGTATGATTAAATGGAAACAAACAGGTATGGGATTAGAGTCATTTGGACTTGATCTTGGAAATCCAGATTTTGTAAAATATGCAGAATCATATGGTGCAAAAGGTTATAGACCTAAATCTGTAGAAGAATTTGAGAAAGTACTTGAAGAGTGCGTAAATGGTAAAGGAGTACATCTAATTGATTTAGCTGTTGATTACTCTTTAAATCATTCAATCTTAAATGAGTTATTACCACAAAAAACTTGTTTAGTTTAATCTAAACAATCAAAAGGGGGCTTTAAAATAAAGCCCCCTTTTTTATTCTAAATTTTAATAAGGAGAAAATATGAGTACAATAGAAGTTACATCACCATTTGATGGTAAAGTTGTTGGAACTGTTCCTTTTAACAGTTATGAAGAAGTTGAAGCAGCTATAGATTTAGCACATAAAACTTTTGTGAATAAAGATGGATGGTTACCAAAATATAAGAGAGTTGAAATTTTAGAAAATGTTATGAAAATTATGAGTTCTCAAGTTGAAGAACTTACAATTTTATGTGCAAGTGAAGGTGGAAAACCTTATATTGACTCAAAAGTTGAAATTTTAAGAGCAATAAATGGGATTAAAATAGCAATTGAATATTTAAGTGTATTTGAAGGTAAAGAAGTTGCTATGGGACATACTTCTACAAGTGCAAATAGAATGGCTTATACTTTTAAAGAGCCAATAGGTGTTGTTGCTGCTATTTCTGCATTTAATCACCCTTTTAATCTTGCTGTTCATCAAGTAATTCCTGCAATAGCAGCTGGTTGTCCAGTTATTATTAGACCAGCAACTCAAACTCCTATGAGTGCTGTAAGACTTGTAAAAATTCTTGAAGAAGCTGGTCTACCAAAAGGTTGGGCACAAGCTGTTGTTTGTGATAGAAAAGGTGGAGAACTATTATCAACTTCTCCAAAAACTGCATTTTTAACATTCATTGGTTCTGGAAGTGTTGGTTGGTACTTAAACTCAAAAGCTAGTGATGGAACAAGAGTTGTTTTAGAACATGGTGGAGTAGCTCCTGTTATTGTTGAAGCTGATGCTGATATTGAAGATATGATTCCTTCTCTTGCAAAAGGTGGTTTCTACCATGCTGGACAAGTTTGTGTATCTGTTCAAAGAGTATTTGTTCATGAATCAATTTGTGAAGAAGTTGCTACAAAATTAGCTGCTACTGCTTCAAAATTAATTGTTGGAGATCAACTTGATCCAAAAACAGAAGTTGGACCATTAATAAATAATAATGAAGTTGACAGAGTTGAAGAATGGGTAAATGAAGCAGTTACAAAAGGTGGAAAGATTTTAACTGGTGGAAAAAGAATTTCATCTTCTTGTTTTGAACCAACAGTTATTTTAAATCCTTCTGATGACGCTCTTGTTTCAACAAAAGAGGTATTTGGACCAGTTGTTTGTATCTATTCATATAAAGATTTAGATGAAGCAATAGCTAGAGCAAATAGTCTTGATGTTTCTTTCCAAGCAGCAGTATTTACAAAAAATATTGATAAAGCTTTAAAAGCTGTTAAAAGATTAAATGCAACAGCTGTGATGGTAAATGATCATACTGCATTTAGAGTTGATTGGATGCCATTTGGTGGAGCAAAAGTATCTGGACTTGGAATGGGAGGAATCCCACACTCTATGGATGATATGAGTGTAGAAAAAATGATGGTTATAAAATCTTCAGTTTTATAATATATAATTTTTATATTTTAAGAGCTAAGGTTTTTATAACCTTAGCTTTTTTTATTTAGATATTATTTTTTAATAAGAAATGATATAAATACTTCTATTAAATAAGCTATAAGTGAAAGGATAATAATGACTTGGGAAGAAGTAATTGAAATAGAAAAACAAAAAGATTATTATAAGGATTTAAAAATCCAAATTGATAATAAATATGAAACAACAACAGTTTTTCCACCTAAAGATAAAATTTTTAGAGCCTTTTCATTAACAAAATTAGATAATTTAAAAGTTGTTATATTAGGGCAAGATCCATATCATGGTTTTGGTCAAGCACAAGGATTGTCTTTTTCAACTCCAGCAAATATTAAAAATCCACCTTCTATGCAAAATATCTTAAAAGAAATTTTTGATGATTTAAAAATACCATCTATTTGTCTTGATGGCGACTTAACACCTTGGGCAAGACAAGGAGTCTTACTTTTAAATACAGTTTTAACAGTAGAACAATCAAAAGCTGGTAGCCATCAAAACTTAGGTTGGGAAGTTTTTACAGATAATATTATTAGATATATTAGTCAAAATTGTAGTGATATAGTTTTTTTACTTTGGGGAAGCCCTGCTATCAAGAAAAAAGCTTTAATAAATCAAGAAAAACATCATATTTTAACAAGTGTCCATCCAAGTCCACTTAGTGCATATAGAGGTTTTTTAGGGTGTAAACATTTTTCAAAAACGAATGAGATATTAAAAACTATAAATAAAGAACCAATTACTTGGTAATTTTAATTAAATAAATTTTTAACTTTTGATTTGATTTTACTTAGAGATAGTTTTATTGCTGAGTATTTCATAATTTTTGCAATATTTTTCCATCTTTGTTTTTCATAACAAGGATTTGGACATTTTCTACAACGAGGTTTTATTTCATGAGGGCAGCTTTGAAGTCTAGAAAATGAGTAGTTTATTGCTTCAAAGCATTCTTCACACAAATGAAGTTCTAAGTTAAAAATAGTATCTTTATATTCAGTTTTAATAATATACCTTTTTTGATTTGAATGTTTATCTATACAAAAAATTTCATAAAACTTTTTTAGTGTGTTTATCTCATTTTCAAATTTTTCTACAGTCATTTCTCTACTTTTACTTGATATTTACTATTTTTGCATATAATTGCTAACAAATTATTGATAAGTATCAAGAAGAAAAGAGTAAAGTATGGAAATAAATGAAAAAGATTATGCTTTTTTTAATTTTTTAGAGCAAAAAGATTTATCTAGATTAAAAGAGGTATCTTTTAAAAAATTATATAAAAAAGGTGAAATATTATTTTATAAAGGAGATGAATCAAAATATTTACATTTACTTATTCGTGGTATAGCAAAGTTATATACACATGATTTTAAAGATAATGAAGTAGTGATTCATAATCTTGTAGGACCAGCACTTATTGCTGAAATTGTTAATTATGAAGAGATAAATTTTATAGCAAATTGTTCTTTTGAAACAGATTCAGAAGTTTTATTAATTGATTATAAAAAATTTAAAGAAGAGTTTTTGCTAAAACCAGAAATTGCTATGTTTTTTATAAAATCACTTACAAAAAAAATAAAATATTTAGAAAGTTTTATAAACTATAATATTACTCTAAATAGCATAGAGAAAATTGCAAAATTTTTATTTGAGAATGAAAAATTACTCCCTAGCCTAAAACAAGTAAAAATTGCACAAATTTTAAATATAACTCCTGAAACTTTTTCAAGACAATTAGCAAAATTAAAGAAGGATAATATTATAGAAAATGATAAAGGAACAATAAAAATTTTAGATTATGAAAGATTGCAAAAGATTGCAAATTAGAAAGGATATAAATGATTGAATTAATAAACACTATTACAATGGGACTTATAGTTTTAATACCACTTGCTAATCCAATAACAACAGTTGCACTATTTATTGGCTTATCATCTACTATGACAAAACAAGAAAAAAATAAAGAGGCACTTAATGCTTCAATTTATGTATTTCTTATTATTGTTTTATCATTTTATTTTGGACAATTTATAATGAAAAGTTTTGGTATCTCAATTCCAGGACTTAGAATTGCTGGAGGTATGATTGTTTCATATATTGGCTTGAGGATGTTATTCCCTGCAAAAAAAGAGGATGAACAGCAAAATCAAAAAAGTGAGAGTATAGCTTTTGTTCCTCTTGCTATGCCAAGTACAGCAGGACCAGGTACTATTGCAATGGTTATTAGTGCAGCTTCTACTGTTAGTAGTGGACAATCAGATACTCCAGCTTGGATTATATATGTTACATCAATAGCTGTACCTTTAATTCTAAGTGTAATTTTATGGTTGTGTTTGAGAAGTGCAGATTCTATTATGAAAATAGTAGGTCGAAATGGAGTTGATGCTATTTCTAGAGTTATGGGCTTTTTATTGGTTTGTATGGGAACACAATTTGTTATAAATGGTGTAAAAGAGATAATAATTAATTTCCCAAATTAAAATAATAGTATCTATTTAGATACTATTATCTCTTCCTAAAAATTCAGAAGCTTCAGATATTATCATAAAACCATCTGGATCATATTTTTTAATCAAGTCTCTTAAGAGTTCAATTTTACTCGCTTCAACTGCAATATATATAATTGTTTTATCTTGACCTTGATGTAGTCCAATTCCAGTTAAAATTGTTCCATGCTCTTCAATTTTTTCTCTTATTTGCTCTTTCAATACATCAATATTTGTAGATACAATATTTACTATTTTTTTAGATGGACGACCTGTTAAAATAATGTCAATAATTTTTATACCAACATATACACTAATCATACTATAAAGTGATTTATCAATATTATTGTATACAAAAATAGATGCAAACATAATAGCAGCATCAATTCCAAGTAAAACTTCAGCAGCTTTATATTTTGTTTTTTTTGCAACTATTTCTCCTACTACAGAAGTACTTCCCGTAGAAGCTCTTCCTTTGATTATTAATCCAACACCTAAACCAATAAACATTCCACCAAATATTGCAGCTAAGAGGATATCATTTGTAATAGGATTTATTTTTAAGATTTCTTTTAAAATATCTGTAAAACTTGATAATAAAATAACTACTATAAAAGTTTTAAATAAATAGTATTTACCAAAATAAATATAAGATAATATCAAAAATGGAAGGCTAACTATAGCCATAATAATCCCTAATGTAATTGATGGGAATAAAAAGTGTAGAAGAAGAGATATTCCTATTCCTCCTCCTGTTATTATCTCATTTGGTGATAAAAATGCAACAGTTCCAAAGGATAATGATAAAGAACCACATATTATAAAAATATATTGTTTTATTTCAAAAGTTTTCATAGTTTTTCCAGTTTAAAAGTATATTTATAAGTATAATAGATAAGTAAAATAGAAATTTATAGTGAAGATTGTATAATAATTTATAATAAGCTTTGATTAGGTGATATTAAAGGATAAATATGAAGATTTTATTTTCTCCAAGTGAGACAAAAATTAATGGTGGAGAAGAAAATGGATTTGATAAGAATAGTTTTATTTTTCCTGAATTCTTTGAAAAAAGATTAGAAATTATAAATTCATATAACAAGTTTTTAGAGATTGCTTCAAATGATGAGTTATCTAAACTTTTTGGTACAAAGAAAAAGGAGATAATAGAAAAGTATAGAATAGATATTTTTAAAAATCCTATAATGAAAGCTATAAAAAGATATGAAGGTGTTGCCTATGATTACCTTTCTTATAATAATTTAGAAGAATCAGCACAAAAATATATAGATAATAATGTTTTAATATTTTCAAATTTATTTGGTGTATTAAAAGCTAGTGATAAAATTCCTGATTATAAGTTAAAACAAGGTGAAACTTTTTTAAATTTAAAAATTGAGAAATTTTATAATGATAATTTTTCAAATATATTAGATAAATATTTACAAGATGAAGATATTTTAGACTTACGAGCAGGATTCTATGAGAAATTTTATACACTTAAAAAACCTTATTTAACTATGAAATTTATAAAAGATGGAAAAGTTGTAAGTCATTTTGCAAAAGCGTATAGAGGAGAAATCTTAAAAACTCTTGCTCAAAATAGTATAAATACCTTTGCTGATTTGATGAATTTAGAGTTAAAGATCTTAAAGATTGAAGAGATAAAAGAACAAAAATTTAAAAGAGAAATAGTTTATAGTATAAATCAAGGGTAAAATATGAAGTCATTTCAAGGTTTTTTAATAGAAAAAAATGGAAGTGCTATCGAATTAGAATATGATAGTTTAAATAATCTACAAAAAGAGAATAAAATTTTATGGGTACATTTTGACTATACAAGCGAAGAAGCTCAAAATTGGATTACAAATAGTAGTAATATTGATTCTATTGCAGTAGATGCTCTTTTAGCTGATGAAACAAGACCAAGAACAATTGTTTTAAATGATTCTTTACTTATTGCATTAAGAGGTGTAAATTTAGAAAAAAATGCAAAACCAGAGAAAATGATTTCTATTCGGATTTTTATATCATCAAATTTGATTATAACAACAAGTAAAAAAAATATTTTATCTGTAGCAGAGATAGTAGAAAATCTAAAAAAAGGTCAAGGAGTTAAAAGTTCTTCAGAATTTTTAGTTGAATTAACTTATAGAATGATTGATAGAATGGATGATGTTATAGATAAAATTGAAGAAAAAGCAGATTTCTTAGAAGAAAATATTTTAGATACTGAAAATAATACAGAATTTCGAACAGAAATACTTAAAATTAGAAGAGAATGTATAACTATAAAAAGATATTTGGCTCCACAAAAAGAAGCTTTAGTGAGGCTATATAATGAAAAATTAACATGGATTGATGAATATCAGAAAATTGAGTTAAGAGAAACAACAGATCAACTAATAAGACATATAGAAGAACTTGATACTATTAGAGATAAAGTTATACTTTTTCAAGAAGAGTTGGTAAATAGTTTAACGGAACAAATGAATAAAAAAATGTATATTTTAGCTATTTTATCTGCAATATTTTTACCACTGACTTTTTTAACAGGTCTTTTAGGAATAAATGTTGGTGGGATTCCAGGATCTTCTAATGATAATGCTTTTTATATATTTATAATAATTTTAGTTTTAGTTGTTGGATTTCAGTTTTATATTTTTAAAAAGAAGAGGTGGATTTAGATAAAATATTTATTACTTATATTATATTTTTTTAATAAATAATACACATATATAAGCAATAAATGCAAAAATAGTACTAAATAAAAATAGATATTCTCCATAAGTTGCTCCAGCAATTAAAGCACCTATAAAACCACCTAAACCATAACCAACACCAAACATAAACTGTTGAGCTAGTTTTTTATTATCATAAAGTGAATACAAATAAATTACAACTGAGCTATGAAATAAAGCAAATGAAAATGCATGAATAGCTTGAGTAAAAAATACAACTTCAATTGATTGTGGGTATAAATATAGAAGTAACCATCTAAAAGCAGTGATTCCTATACAAAATTTTATTATAGATAAAAGATTGTTTTTTAAAATTGGAGCTTGATAATAGAGCATTATAATTTCACAAATTACACCAAAAGACCAAAGATATGAGATAGTTTCTAAAGATAAGCCATGATCTAATTCATATATTGTAAAAAAGTTATAAAATGAACCAAAACTTACTTGCATGAAAAATATACTTGCCCAAAAAGCAAAGTGCTTCATAAAAGAAAATATTTCATCACTTATTGGACTTATCTTTTCTTCTAAATCATTTTTTAAAAGTAGCAGTGCAAAAATTACTGTTAAAATAACAACACCTAAATAGTAATGAAGAGCAACAAAAGGGGTAGTTAAAACTTTTGCTAAAACTAATGCAATAATCATGAATCCAATTGAGCCAAAAAGTCTAGCCTTCCCATATTTATCTTTTCCTAAAACAGTTACAGTTGTAACTTCTAGATAAGGTAAAATCAAAGATAAACAAGCAGCTAAAAAAGCATTATTTAACATAAATATATAAAAATGATTGATTGTTATATAAAAAAGAGCAACAGCTAAAACTGTAAGAAATAGTGCTTTTTTAAACATGTATTTATTTAGACTAATATGTTTTAAAAATAAAAATGGCATAGCAAATTTCATCAAAGGAGCAACAGCTAAAATGATACCAATATCAAAAGTACTATATCCAATATCATTTAATACTTTTGGTAAGAATATTACATATATTCCAACAGCTGCAAAGTAAAAAAAATAAAAAGCTGAAATATTAAAAAAGAGCATTACTCTTCATCTATTATAATAGTTCCTGAAAGTATATCTTGTACTGTTTTCCTATCTTTATCAAAAAAAGGATAAAAAAGTGGTAGTATTAATATAATTGAGAATAGTGTTGATATATAACGAAGAAATGCTTGATAAAAGTTCATTCTTTGTTTTGTAGTTCTATCTACAAGCTTTAGTTCATAAGCTTTTAGTCCAGGAGTTTGCCCTTTAGTGAGCCATAAAGATATAAGTATTAAAAAAACAACAATTAAAATAATACCCCAACCTAAAAGTCTATTTTGTGCAAAACCATCCCCTCCACCCATTATAAAGTATATTACAATGTAAAATATTGGAGTTGTTACTAAAAATAGATCAATTAAAAAGGCTTTAAGCCTTTTTCCAAGAGATACAAAACCATTAGAATTTAAAGTTTCTTTATCTAGTTTTAAATTAGAATCTTTAATTCTTTTTTGTTTTACATCTCTCCATTTAGCCATTAATTCCCTCTACTACCTGGTTTTATAGCTATACTTCCATCTTTACACATAGGACAGTTTTCAGGTGCATACATTTCAAATGCAAAATCTTCTAGAGCGAAAAGTGGTTTATCTAGAGGAAGTCTACAATTGTCTTTTCTTTCTATTATACTTCCCACTCTCTTACAGAAACCTCTATTTGCCAAAGCAGCATAAGCTACAACTTCTGCACCACCTTTTTCAATTTCTCTTGCAGCTTCTAAAGCACTTCCACCAGTTGTTATAATATCTTCACAAACAAGATATTTTTCTCCAGCTTTTACTTCAAATCCTCTTCTTATAGTCATTTCACCTTCAGCTCTTTCTGCAAATATAAATCTTACATCAAGTGCAGTTGCAAGTGCAAAACCAGCTATAAGTCCACCAAGTGCTGGTGCACAAACAGCATCAATTTTTATACCAGATTTTTTTATTTCAACTGCTAAAGCTTCAGCTAAAACTTTTGCAGTTTTTGGATCTTCTAAAACTTTTGCACTTTGTAGATAAAATGATGAATGATTTCCACTACTTAGTTTAAAATGCCCTTCTAATAGAGCGTTTGCATCTTTATATATTTGTTCTATATTCATAACTTATACCGTTAAAATCTCTTTCTCTTTAGTTTTTAAAGTTTCATCAGCTTTTGCTACATAACTATCAGTTATTTTTTGAACTTCATCCTGTGCTTTTTTACTATCATCTTCTGTAATTTCTTTATCTTTTAAAAGATTTTTAATTTTTGTATTTGCATTTTGTCTAATATTTCTAATAGCAACTTTTGCATTATCAGTCATAGTTTTTGCTTGTTTTGCTGTTTCTTGTCTTTGTTCAACAGTCATTGGTGGGAAAAATAATTTGATTACTTCTCCATTATTATTTGGATTTACTCCAATATTTGCAGTTTGGATAGCTTTTTCTATAGTTCCCAAAAGATTTTTTTCCCAAGGACTTATAGTTATTGTAGTTGCATCAGTTGCTAAAACAGAACCCACTTGACTTAAATCTGTTGGTGTTCCATAGTAATCAACTTTTATATTATCTAAAATATTTACATTTACTTTACCTGTTCGTAAAGTTTTGTAATCTCTTTTTAAAGATTCAATAGACTTATCCATTTGTTCTTTAGTTTGTGAATAAATTTCCTCTAACATATATTTTCCTTTTTATTCTGCTTTATTTGGTATATTTGTTTCAGGTGCAATAGGAGCTTGGTTTTCCGTAGTTGGACTTGCTGGAATTAAAAGTTCAGGTTTGATTTTATCAATAGCACTTTTATTTCTCTCTTGATTATATGTATATCCTAAAAACAGTGTGTTTAACACAAACAGTAGCCCTAAAAACATTGTTGCTTTTGTTAAAAAGTTTGCAGGACCTTTAGCTCCAAATAGAGATTCATTACTTCCACTATAAGCTCCTAAACCAATACTTGAGCTTTTTTGAAGTAATACAACTATTACAATTAGTACAGCTAAAACAAATTGAACGATTAAAAGTGTAGATGTCATTATCTAGTTCCTTTTTTAAAAATGGTGTCTATTTTATCTAAAACTTGTTAAAATAATGTTAAAAAAATATAAATATAATAATTACAAAGAGATAAATGGAACTTAAAAATCAGTTTTCAAAATATGCTAGAGAATATCAATCGTATAATATAATTCAACAAATTTGTGCAAAATCATTAATAAGAGAATTAAAAACTAAACCTAAAAGAATTTTAGAACTTGGTTGTGGTTCTGGACAAATTTTTTCAAATATAAATTGGGAATTTGATTTTTATAAAGCTATAGATAGTTCTATTTCGATGTGTGAACTTCATCCAAAATCTAATAATCTTGAAATAAAATGTCTAAATTTTGACAGTAAAGAGTTTTTTGAAGATATAAAAAATGATTATTATGATATTGTTTTATCATCTTCTGCTCTGCAATGGTCAATTGATCTAGAAAAAATAGTGTTTTCTTTATCTAAAATTACAAAAGAGATAAATGCAGTTTTATTTACTTCGAATACTTTTAAAACTATTCAAAAACTTACAAATACTTTATCTCCTATATTAGATGAATATAGTATAAAAGATGCTTTTTCTAAATATTTTACTTGTGAATTTGAAACGATTTTTTACAAATTAGAGTTTGATAGTAAAAAAGATTTATTTGATTATATAAAGAAATCAGGTGTTAGTGGAAGTAGTGAATTATCTTATGAAATAGCAAAAAAATTGTATCAAAATTATAATTTAAACTATTTAGAATTTGAAGTTATTTTTGTTAAAACAATTTCTAAATTATAAAGTTCGTATCTAATATACTTAAAATTCTCACTATCCCTTATAGATGATAGCTTTGTAAGTTCTTCTAAAACTCTAGCACTCTCTTGAGCTCTTTTAAAATTTGCTATTAAAATTGAGTTTAAATCTTCTCTATTTTGTTCACTTTTTATTGAATTTCTCAAAACATCATTTTTTACATCTCTTGTTTCAAGAATTTCATAGTAATTTTCTGTTCTGGCTAGATGTCTTAGATTTTTTAATTTTATTGAGTTATTTTTATCATTATAAACATATCTAAATATATCTTCAACTACTCGAATTCCTTCTCGTAACCTATTTAAATTTGCATCGATGATTCTTAAATTTTTTGAGTTCATTGAATATATAAGTATAACTATAGGGCTTTATCCCTATAGCTAATTTAGTCGTTACTTCTCATAATACCAAGTATTTGTAATAAAGATACAAATAGGTTAAAGAAGTCTAAGTATAATGAAAGTGCCGCTTCAACTGGTGAATCATAGTTTCCTTTGATAATTTGTTGAGTATCATAAAGTATGAATCCACACATTAAAATTGCAATACCACTAGATAGAAATAAGTGAAATATACTTGAATACGCAAACCAACCAAAAGTTGTACCTAAAGCAAATATAATCCCTGCTGCAAAAAGTATCCAAAATGAAGCGAACAAAAATCCACCCATAAATGAAAAATCTTTTTTAGTTGTCATTGCAAACATTGAAATTCCACCAAATGCTATTGATGTCATTAAAAATGCTTGACCTGCAATAGCTGCCCCACCAGGCATAGCTAAAATTGAAGCTAATAATGGAGCTATCATTAATCCTGTTAAGAATGTAACACCAAATAAAGCAACTAGGTTTATACCTTGTTTATGTTTTACTCTTGGAATTACAAAAAATACTAATCCCATTACAGCAATAAATAGTATCCAGTGCATCCCAACTAAAGCAGATACTATTTCAAGTCCTATGTAAGCACCAGCAGTTGCTGCCAACATAGAACCAGCAAACAATTGATAAGTCGCTTTTAAAAAGCTCATTATATATGCTTGTCTTTGTGAAGATTCGTTTGAGTGACTACTACTTTGATCTGTCAAATAATCTCTGTTATACATTTTCTTTCCTTTATTAATTTTTTAGAACATTAACATTAGTATGACAATGATGTCATATCTAGGCATTATAATATAAAAAAATTGTAAATAAAAGATTAATAAATACAATTTCCAAAATTTAAGCTTAGATTAAGCGCAATACTCTTGACAAAGGAAAAAAAAGCTATTATAATTCCCGTCCAATTTGACCAGAAGGGTTAAAAGTTCTTTAAAGTTTAAGACGGTGATAGAGAAGTAATCTTTATAAACCGAATATATGATTGTTAAAAAAATAAAAAAAATGTACAAGTGGAGAGTTTGTATGTCAGAGATGATGTATAGATTAAGAACTTGTCTATAATTTGAGTGATAATTTTGTAACTAACGAATAAGAGAGTATGTTTAGAGATAGATATATAATTTTAAGAGTAATTATAGAATATGTCAGTTTCAAACACTATAAAGATATGTTTAGATTATATAGTAAGATATATGGACTAGATATAGATAATTTATGGAGAGTTTGATCCTGGCTCAGAGTGAACGCTGGCGGCGTGCTTAACACATGCAAGTCGAACGAGAACGGGCTATAGCTTGCTATAGTTGTCAGCTAAGTGGCGCACGGGTGAGTAATGTATAGGTAATATGCCTCTTACTAAGGGATAACAAATGGAAACGTTTGCTAATACCTTATATTCCTTATAAACAAAAGTTTATAAGGGAAAGATTTATTGGTAAGAGATTGGCCTGTATTGTATCAGTTAGTTGGTGGGGTAATGGCCTACCAAGACAATGACGCATAACTGGTTTGAGAGGATGATCAGTCACACTGGAACTGAGACACGGTCCAGACTCCTACGGGAGGCAGCAGTGGGGAATATTGCACAATGGACGAAAGTCTGATGCAGCAACGCCGCGTGGAGGATGACACATTTCGGTGCGTAAACTCCTTTTATATAAGAAGATGATGACGGTATTATATGAATAAGCACCGGCTAACTCCGTGCCAGCAGCCGCGGTAATACGGGGGGTGCAAGCGTTACTCGGAATCACTGGGCGTAAAGAGCATGTAGGCGGATTGATAAGTTTGAAGTGAAATCCTATAGCTTAACTATAGAACTGCTTTGAAAACTGTTAATCTAGAATGTGGGAGAGGTAGATGGAATTTCTGGTGTAGGGGTAAAATCCGTAGAGATCAGAAGGAATACCGATTGCGAAGGCGATCTACTGGAACATTATTGACGCTGAGATGCGAAAGCGTGGGGAGCAAACAGGATTAGATACCCTGGTAGTCCACGCCCTAAACGATGTACACTAGTTGTTGTGAGACTAGATCTTGCAGTAATGCAGTTAACACATTAAGTGTACCGCCTGGGGAGTACGGTCGCAAGATTAAAACTCAAAGGAATAGACGGGGACCCGCACAAGCGGTGGAGCATGTGGTTTAATTCGACGATACACGAAGAACCTTACCTGGACTTGACATAGTAAGAATGATTTAGAGATAGATTAGTGTCTGCTTGCAGAAACTTGCATACAGGTGCTGCACGGCTGTCGTCAGCTCGTGTCGTGAGATGTTGGGTTAAGTCCCGCAACGAGCGCAACCCTCGTCGTTAGTTGCTAACAGTTCGGCTGAGAACTCTAACGAGACTGCCTACGCAAGTAGGAGGAAGGTGAGGATGACGTCAAGTCATCATGGCCCTTACGTCCAGGGCTACACACGTGCTACAATGGGATATACAAAGAGCAGCAATACAGTGATGTGGAGCAAATCTTATAAAATATCTCCCAGTTCGGATTGTAGTCTGCAACTCGACTACATGAAGTTGGAATCGCTAGTAATCGTAGATCAGCTATGCTACGGTGAATACGTTCCCGGGTCTTGTACTCACCGCCCGTCACACCATGGGAGTTGAACTCATTCGAAGCGGGGATGCTAAAGTAGCTACCTTCCACAGTGGATTCAGCGACTGGGGTGAAGTCGTAACAAGGTAACCGTAGGAGAACCTGCGGTTGGATCACCTCCTTTCAGAGAAATGTATTAAGATTTGTTTCTTAATACATAGAAAAATGAAAAACAATTAACAATATATATTCGGTTTATAAAGATTATTTGAATAAATATATAGGTAAATGGGCCTATAGCTCAGCTGGCTAGAGCGCTCGACTGATAATCGTGAGGTCTCAGGTTCAAGTCCTGATAGGCCCACCATAATAAGATAATCTTTGTTGGGGAATTAGCTCAGCTGGGAGAGCGCCTGCTTTGCACGCAGGAGGTCAGCGGTTCGATCCCGCTATTCTCCACCATATATATTTAAAGAAATTCTAATATAAGTTTTATAGCAGATAAGATTTATATTAGGATTTATCCTAAAGAACACTAAAAAGATAACAATAGTTATTAAAATAGTACGATATTTAAAAATATAATGTTAAAGTCTTTAAAATTTTTTCGTAAGATTAAATAGTAATATTTAATTTTAAATAAAAAAAATTTCATATCAATAATTTGTGATAAATTAGAATAGATTTAATTTATTATATAACTATAGATAGAACACAACTAAATTATTAAATAGAATATATTTAATAAGATAGTAGCCAAAGAATATTATCAAAACAAATTGATAAATATAGCGATATATTTATCAGGCAATAATAAGCTATTAAGGGCTAATGGTGGATGCCTAGACTGTAAGAGGCGATGAAAGACGTATTAGGCTGCGATAAGCCACGGGGAGCTGCCAAAGAGCTTTGATCCGTGGATTTCTGAATGGGGCAACCCAGTATATAGAGATATATATTACCCTACGGGGAGCGAACCTAGTGAAGTGAAACATCTCAGTAGCTAGAGGAAGAGAAATCAAAAGAGATTCCGTAAGTAGCGGCGAGCGAACGCGGATTAGGACAAACCCAATGCTTGCATTGGGGGTTGTAGGACTATAACGTAAATTAAAGATGATAGATGAAATACTTGGAAAAGTGTAGCATAGAAGGTGAAACTCCTGTAATTTAAATCATCAATAATTTTAATAGTATCCTGAGTAGGTCGGAACACGTGATATTTTGACTGAATCTGGGGGGACCACCCTCCAATCCTAAATACTACTTACAGATCGATAGTGAACAAGTACCGTGAGGGAAAGGTGAAAAGTACTGCAGCGAGCAGAGTGAAATAGAACCTGAAACCATTAGCTTACAATCATTCAGAGCCCTATGATTTATCAGGGTGATGGACTGCCTTTTGCATAATGAGCCTGCGAGTTGTGGTTAGTGGCAAGGTTAAGTCAAGTACGAAGCCGTAGCGAAAGCGAGTCTTAATAGGGCGCCATAGTCACTAGCTGCAGACCCGAAACGAAGTGATCTATCCATGAGCAGGTTGAAGCTGGTGTAAGAGCCAGTGGAGGACCGAACCCGCTGACGTTGAAAAGTCTTGGGATGACTTGTGGATAGGGGTGAAAGGCCAATCAAACTTCGTGATAGCTGGTTCTCTCCGAAATATATTTAGGTATAGCCTTGTGTTGTAGCATATAGGGGTAGAGCACTGAATGGGCTAGGGCTGCTTACCGCGGTACCAAACCCTATCAAACTATGAATACTATATGTGGAATCACAGGAGTCAGGCGGTGGGTGATAAAATCAATCGTCGAGAGGGGAACAACCCAGACTAACAGCTAAGGTCCCTAAGTTACATCTAAGTGGAAAACGATGTGGAGTTACTGTGACAACCAGGAGGTTGGCTTAGAAGCAGCCATCCTTTAAAGAAAGCGTAACAGCTCACTGGTCTAGTGATTCTGCGCGGAAAATATAACGGGGCTAAGATGTACACCGAAGCTTTAGACTTGTACTATGTACAAGTGGTAGGAGAGCGTTCTATTCAGCGTAGAAGATGTACCGGTAAGGAGCGTTGGAGCGGATAGAAGTGAGCATGCAGGCATGAGTAGCGATAAAACAGGTGAGAATCCTGTTCGCCGAAAACCCAAGGTTTCCTACGCGATGCTCGTCATCGTAGGGTTAGTCGGGACCTAAGTCGAGTCCGAAAGGGGTAGACGATGGCAAATTGGTTAATATTCCAATACCAACATATAAGCGCGATGTGGGGACGCATAGAGTTAATCGAGGTCACGGATGGAAGTGTGGCTCGAAGGACGTAGGTTGTTAAGTAGGCAAATCCGCTTAACATTAGACCGAGATCTTACAGGCTCTTGACACTCTTCGGAGGAGATGGAGAATCGATGATACTGTCGTGCCAAGAAAAGCCACTAAGTATATTATATGTTGCCCGTACCGTAAACCGACACAGGTGGGTGGGATGAGTATTCTAAGGCGCGTGGAAGAACCCTCTTTAAGGAACTCTGCAAAATAGCACCGTATCTTCGGTATAAGGTGTGCCTACTTTGGTATATGAACTTGCTTCAAAAAGCCAAAGAGGTTGCAACAAAGAGTCCCTCCCGACTGTTTACCAAAAACACAGCACTTTGCTAACACGTAAGTGGATGTATAAGGTGTGACGCCTGCCCGGTGCTCGAAGGTTAACTGATGATGTCAGCGCAAGCGAAGCATTTGATTGAAGCCCGAGTAAACGGCGGCCGTAACTATAACGGTCCTAAGGTAGCGAAATTCCTTGTCAGTTAAATACTGACCTGCATGAATGGCGTAACGAGATGGGAGCTGTCTCAAAGAGGGATCCAGTGAAATTGTAGTGGAGGTGAAAATTCCTCCTACCCGCGGAAAGACGGAAAGACCCCGTGCACCTTTACTACAGCTTGACACTGTAGCTTGGATATTCATGTGCAGGATAGGTGGGAGGCTATGATGACTAGACGCCAGTAGAGTCGGAGCCATCCTTGAGATACCACCCTTGAATATTTGAGTTACTAACTGCGAAGAGTTATCCTCTTTCAGGACAATGTCTGGTGGGTAGTTTGACTGGGGCGGTCGCCTCCTAAATAGTAACGGAGGCTTACAAAGGTTAGTTCAAAGCGGATGGAAATCGCTTGTTGAGTATAATGGCATAAACTAGCTTGACTGTGAGACCTACAAGTCGAACAGAGACGAAAGTCGGTCATAGTGATCCGGTGGTTCTGCGTGGAAGGGCCATCGCTCAAAGGATAAAAGGTACGCCGGGGATAACAGGCTGATCTCCCCCAAGAGCTCACATCGACGGGGAGGTTTGGCACCTCGATGTCGGCTCATCGCATCCTGGGGCTGTAGTCGGTCCCAAGGGTATGGCTGTTCGCCATTTAAAGCGGTACGCGAGCTGGGTTCAGAACGTCGTGAGACAGTTCGGTCCCTATCTTCCGTGGGCGTAGGAAAGTTGAAGAGATTTGTCCCTAGTACGAGAGGACCGGGATGAACGTACCACTAGTGTACCAATTGTTCTGCCAAGAGCATCGTTGGGTAGCTACGTACGGATGTGATAAGAGCTGAAAGCATCTAAGCTCGAAGCCAACTCTAAGATGAACTTTCCCTGAAGTTCCCAGCAAGACTAGCTGGTTGATAGGCTGGATGTGTAAGCGTTGTAAGGCGTTTAGCTGACCAGTACTAATAGAACGTTTGGCTTATTTTTTATTTCTTTGGTTTACTATCTTATTAAGTATATCTTTACTTTATATTTGTGTAGGTTTTTTTTGAAAATTTACTTTTAAGACTTTAACATTATCTTTATTCCTTTAACTCTTTTGTTAAAGTTGAGTATTAAGAGATTATCTCTATGATTCTTTTAATACTCAACTTTGTTAGTGGTTACAGAGAAGTGGAAATACCCAGCCCCATTCCGAACCTGGTAGTCAAGCACTTCATCGCCGATAATACTGCTGGGTCCCCCGGTGGAAACGTAGGTCATCGCTAACTCTTTGAGTCTTTAATACCTTCCCTAAGCTACTTTATCTTGTGTTTTAGGGAAAGTATCCCCTTTTTATACAATTTATTCAATCACCCTTTGTCCTTATATATGCTTTTATCCTTTTATCTTAAATCTTATACTCTTTTTTATTAACATAAATATAGGAACTATATATAATCCATGTATCATAATCTCATATGACAAAGATGTTATTCTTCCCATCATTAAATTTGGTAAAAAGAGACCAAGTGTAACTATTAAAAGTGGTATTCTAAAAGTAAAAATTTTACTAAATTCAAGTAAATTCAGATAGCCTTCTATTTTTTTATCATCAGCCCAAATTCTATATGCAGTTATACCACTAAAAATTGTAAATACTATAAATAGTAATATAGTTGTAGTTGAAAGCGTTATTACTCCTACTAGTGAACCAAGATGTTTATTAGTATTCGAAGAATTAGTAATATCAATTTGATAAAGAGCTAATATCACGCCAATAAAAAATGTCATAATAATCCCAAAAATAACATTAAAAGGACTAGAAAAAATCATATTAAAAATATAAAATGTATTTAAAAATGGATTTGATAAATTCTTTTTTATCAAGAAGTTTTCTAAATAAAAACCAATAATTAATAAAAATATTAGAAAGGTAATAATAAGTAGCACATATTTCCTTATATATGAAATTAATCTTTCTTATCATTTTATTAAATTTTTACAATAAAAGCAAATAACAAAATTTTTTTAGATATAATTTATCAAAATATTATAAATTAGGAGACCCAAGTGGTATTTATAGATAATGTATATGCTGATGAAGTTATGGATTCAAGAGGAAATCCAACTGTAAGAGCAACAGTAATTTTAAGTGATGGTTCAAAAGGCAGTGCGATAGTACCAAGTGGTGCTAGTACTGGAAAAAGAGAAGCCTTAGAGTTAAGAGATGGTGACAATAGATTTTTAGGAAAAGGTGTTTTAAAAGCAGTTGAAAATGTAAATACAAAAATTGCAGATGAGTTAATAGGACAAAGCCCTTTTAATCAAGCAGAAGTTGATGCTATCATGAAAGAGATAGATGGAACAAACAATTACTCAAATTTAGGAGCAAATGCAGTCTTAGGTGTATCTATGGCAACTGCTAGAGCTGCTACAAATTCTTTAAATATTCCATTATATAGATATTTAGGTGGAGCAAACGCTATGACTATGCCTGTTCCTATGTTTAATATCATTAATGGTGGAGAACATGCAAATAATTCTGTTGATTTCCAAGAATATATGATTATGCCTACTGGATTTGAAGATTTTAATGAAGGGTTAAGAGCTGTTGCTGAAATTTATCAAAATCTTAAAAAAGTTATTGATGGTATGGGTGAAAGTACTGCTGTTGGTGATGAGGGAGGATTTGCACCAAATTTAAAATCAAATGAAGAACCAATTCAAGTTATTATGAGTGCTATTACTAAAGCTGGATATAAAGCAGGTGAACAAATCTCTATTGCACTTGATGTTGCTGCTAGTGAACTAATAAATGATTCTGGGAAATATGTATTAAAAAGTGAAAATAGAGAATTGACAAGTGCTGAATTAGTAGCTTATTATGAAGATTTATGTTCTAAATACCCAATAGTTTCTATTGAAGATGGATTAAGCGAAGATGATTGGGATGGATGGAAGATATTAACTGAAAAATTAGGTAGTAAAGTTCAATTGGTTGGTGATGACTTATTTGTAACAAATGCTTCAATAGTTGCTGAAGGTATAAAAAAAGGTATTGCAAATGCAGTATTAATCAAACCAAATCAAATTGGAACGGTAAGTGAAACTATGCAAACAATTAGACTTGCACAAAGAAATAATTATAATTGTGTTATGAGTCATAGAAGTGGTGAGAGTGAAGATGCTTTTATTGCTGATTTTGCTGTTGCTTTAAATTGTGGACAAATAAAAACTGGAAGTACAGCAAGAAGTGATAGAATTGCAAAATATAATAGACTTCTAGAAATTGGTGCAGAAGTAGGTTATGCTGAATATTTAGGAAAACAACCATTTTCTAAAAAATAATGCAAAGAACTAAAAAGAAAAGTGGTATTGGTGGATTTATACTAATAGTGATTTTTTCACTATTAGTAACAATCTATTTTGCTTATCACTGGGTAAATCTTCTTTTTGGAGATAATTCAATAGAAGTCTATAACTCATTGAAACATAGAAAAGAGTATTTGGAAAATGAAATTTCAAGACTTCAGAAAACAAATGCTTATCTACAAAAAGAGTATTTTGAACTTAAAAATTTGGAGCCAGAAGAATGAAAACAAAATTAATTATGCTAACGTTAATATTAACAGTATTTTTAGAAGCAAGGGATAACCCTTTTGCAAAATATGAAGAAGAAACTGGTAGAATGTTTGAAGTAAATGAAACTCCTAAAACTCTTGAAGAAATACAAGAAGCAGAGTATATCAAAAAAGTTCAGCAAGAGATAAATCAACAATCAACTACAACACAAACTTCTACTAAAGCTACTACTCAAACTGCAAAACCAGTTGAGAAAACATACTCAAAAAAAGAAGTTGATAGTTTAATACAAAAAACAAAACAACAAAATGAACAAAAAGCAAAAGAATTGCTAAAAAAAGAGTTAGCAAATGTTAAAAAAGAACCTGAACAAATAGTTTATGTTAAACCACGAGCTGATGTTGAAACTGATGGTAAAACTACTACATTATCAAGTGATAGTGGAATAAGAAATATATTACCATTTTTAAACGTTGAAATTTCTGATGATAAATTGATAATAAAAAGTGAACATACAATGTTTAAAAAGTTTTCTATAGATAAAGAAAATAAACTGGCTCTTGATTATCGTGCAAAAGTATCTTTTACTACAAAAAGAGAAAATATAAACTCTAAAAACTTTAAAAATATCGTTGTTGGGAATCACCAAAAAGGTGGATATTATAGAGTTGCAGTTGAACTTGGAAATAAACCATCAAAATACAATGTTGATGTTGCAAGTGGGACTGTAACTATAAGTTTAAAATAGATAAGAGAACTTATCTATTTTTGTTTTAAAAACATATTCAAATTTAAATGTATAATATCAAGTGCAGCTGGAGTAATACCAGATATTAAACTTGCATTGTAAAGTGTTGGTGGTCTATGTTTTTCTAGCTTTTCTACAACTTCATTTGAAAGTCCTGGAAGCCCTTTATATGAAAACTCATCAGGTATTCTCAGTTTTAACATCTTTTTCATTTTTTCTATTTGTTTTTGTTGTTTTTGAATATATCTATAATATTTTGCTTCTATTATAATTTGTTCTTTTGTGTATTCATCAATATTTGCTAAAGTTGGCACAAGAATATCAAATTTCTGATTGTCAATAGTATTCCTTCCTATCAAATCAATTAATAAAACTTTATCATTGATTTTATCTTCACCTATACTTTCAAGAAGTTCTAAAGTCTCTTTTTTTGAAGTTAGCCAAGTTGAAGCCATAAACTCAATAGCATCATTTAAAATCTTTCTTTTTTCTTCTACTTTTTCTAATTGTTCTTTTGAAATTAATCCTAACTCATATCCATATTGGCTAAGCCTTAAATCAGCATTTTCTTCTCTTAAAAGCAGTCTATATTCAGCTCTTGAAGTAAACATTCTATATGGTTCATGAGTTCCTTTTGTTACTAAATCATCGATTAAAACTCCAATATAAGCTTCATCTCTTCGTAAAATAAAAGGCTCTTTATCATCTATTGCTAAACAGGCATTAATACTTGCCATAAGTCCTTGTGCTGCTGCTTCTTCATATCCTGTTGTTGCATTTATTTGACCTGCATGATAGAGATTTTTTATTTTTTTAGTTTCTAAAGTATGTTTTAGCTCTGTTGGATCAACATAATCGTATTCAATAGCATATCCGTATCTTACAATTCTAGCATTTTCTAAACCACGAACAGATTGAATCATCTTTTTTTGAATTTCAATTGGAAGAGAGCTTGACATACCATTTATATAGTATTCTGTGCACATTGAAGTTTGTGGTTCCAAAAATAGTTGATGTCTATCTCTTTCACTAAATCTTTTTACTTTATCTTCAATACTAGGACAATATCTTGGTCCTAAACCTTCTATTTGCCCTGTATAAATAGGTGCTCTATGAAAATTTTGTGAGATAATATCATGTGTTTCAAGATTTGTATAAGTAACATAGCATGGATATTGTGTTGGATTAAAACTTTTTTTATCCGTTCTGAATGAAAATGGTGCTGGATTTACATCTCCACCATGCAAGTCCATAACTGAGAAATCTATTGAATTTGCATCAATTCTTGATGGAGTTCCTGTTTTTAGTCTTCCTACATCTAATCCTAATTCTTTTAGTTGAGTTGAAAGTGTAGAAGATGGTAATTCCCAAGCTCGACCAGCTGAATAAGTATTTTCTCCAATATGAACAAGTCCACGCATAAAAGTTCCAGTTGTTAGAATGACTTTTTTTGCTAAAAATTCTTCTGTTAATTTTGTCTTTACTCCATATACTTCATTATTTTTTACTAAAAGTTCTGATACTTCATCTTGATAAATATCTAAATTTGGAGTGTTATGGCAAACTTCTCTCATATATGCACGGTATTTATCCATATCAATTTGTGCTCTTGAACCCTGAACAGCAGCTCCTTTTGAACCATTTAAAATACGAAATTGTATTCCAGTAGCATCTGTACAAAGCCCCATTTCTCCACCTAGAGCATCTAATTCTCTAACTAAATGACCTTTTGCTAAACCACCAATAGCAGGGTTACAACTAGCTGCTCCTATTTGTTCAACTAACATAGTGATTAATAGTGTTTTTTTACCCATTCTTGCACTACAAAGGGCCGCTTCTATTCCCGCATGGCCACCACCAACAACGATAATATCGTATTGCATTTATTTTCCTTTTTGAAAGAATATTTCGATTTTATAAAATTAGTTAAAATAAGCTTCTTATGAATTTTGGGCATTATATCCAAATTTTATCTAAAGGTTTTTTAAGTGTTTAATATATATTAGATAAGATATACTAAAGATTATTATTTTTCTCTTAAATATTAATATTTAAAAGAAAATATACTTTTACAATAGAATAATGGCTATTTATAAGCCATTATTTAAAATTTATGGTGTTGGTAAATCAAGAATTGCAGTTGCAATAGAAAAGAATATTAAAACACCAACAGCATCAGTTATTGAAGTAATAAGTGGTGAACTAGCTGATGCTGGGTCTAATTTAAATTTACTTAGTAAAAATGGTAATGACATTCCAACAATACTACCAAACATTACTATAAAAATCATAGATAAAGATACAACTAAAGCTATAGTATATCCACCTCTATAAATACCTATAAAAGTTACAGCTAAAGCCATAGTTATTCCAAGTAAAGTAGCTATAACTAGCTCTTTCCCAAGCATTCCTCCCCAATCTTTTAATTTAATATCTCCTGTAGCCAAAGCTCTTACTGTTAATGTAGCAGATTGAGAACCTGCATTTCCTCCACTACCTATAAGTAATGGTAAAAAGAATACAAGAGCTATATATGCTGATATTGTATCTTCAAAATAAGCTATACCTGCACTTGAAAATATATTACCAAAAACTAAAATAACAAGCCAGTAAATTCTTTTTTTATAAAGAGTTGATATTGTTGCTTCTTTTATATTTGTTATTAAACCTACTTTTCCATGTTTATTTACTTCAACACTTGTACCACTCATTTTTTGGAAATCTTCTTCTGCTTCTTCAATAGCTACATCAATAACATCATCATAAGTGATTATTCCCATAAGTATATTGTTATCATCAACAACAGGTGCTATAACTAAATCATAATCTTTTATTACCCTAACACAAAATTCTATGGGATCACTAGCTTTTAAAGATATAGGATTGCTTCTCATAAAATCTTCTATTAAACTATCTGGTTCTGCCATAATTAATGCTTGTAAAGAGACACTTCCTAAAAGCTCTCTATTTTCATTTATTACAAATGTTTCATAAATAGTTTCAATATCACCAGCAATTTTTCTCAAATATGATATTGCTTCTAATGCATTCATACTAGCTTGTAATGTAGCATAGTTTGATGTCATAAGTGAACCAATTACATTTTCATTATAAGATGATAATTTTATTATATCTTCTTGTTCTGCTTTATTTAAAATAGGTAAAATTCTATCTTGTAGTGTTTCTGACATTATGTTAAATAAATCAGCTCTTTCATCGCTTGGCATTTTTTCAAGAAGTTCTTTAATCATCGTTCTATCCATAAAATCAAGAATAGTTAATTGCATTTGTTCATCTAAATATCCAAATAGTTCTGAACTGCTTTTTAGGGGCATCAAAGATATAAAATTAAAAATATCTTGAGGTTCTAACTCCTCAAAAGCTTCTATTAAATCTACTGGGTATGTATTGTGTATGATTTTTACAATCTCTTTTTTACTTTTATTTTGTATAACATTTTTTATACTAGAAATTAATTCGTTTTTATTCATATTTTACTCCATACAAATTTGTTTAATTTACAATAGTTAAGTATTATATTGATTACAATCTACAAATAGGATTTTAAAGATTATTGTACAAAACTATCAACTTTAGGTTAAAGCAATTTACATGAAGTTTTAATGATTTATAAGAATTTTAAGGTTTATATTAATATTTTAAATACTCAAGTTTATATTAATCATAAAATAAAACTTCATGAATCTACTCTGACTACTATCTGAATCCATCTCCGCTCCTTTTATGAGATATCTAAATTTGTCGTAGTTTAGAAAAATAATTCTTAATTTTTAATTAAGAGAAAAATAATTTATTTATCAATTATAGTCAATATATACAAATTTTATCTAAAGGTTTTTTAAGTATAATCGAAATTCTATTTATGATGGAGTTCAAATGAATTTTATAAAACTAAAAGATTTTATGGAAAATTATCAAATTGCTATATATTTTATAATAATCGCAATTGCTATTCTAATCACTTTTATTGTACCAAATACTTCTAATTTTGAAAGTATGATTAATCCAGCATTAGCTTTAATGTTATTTGTTACTTTTTTACAGGTTCCTATTTCAGAACTATCTCAAGCATTTAGGAAAACTAAATTTATTTTTGCTTTGCTATTTTCAAATTTTATTATTATTCCTATATTGGTTTTTATTCTTATACAGTTTTTACCTGATAATCCTTTATTAAGATTGGGAGTGCTATTTGTTTTATTGACTCCTTGTGTAGATTATGTTGTTACATTTTCTCATTTAGGAAAGGCTGATTCAAAATTAATTCTTGCTTCAACACCTATTTTATTAATAATTCAAATGTTACTATTACCAGTATATTTATCTATGTTTTTAGGTAAGGAAGCATCTAATTTAGTAGAAATAACACCTTTTATAGAAGCTTTTATATTCTTAATTTTAATCCCTTTTGTGTTAGCAACATTTTTTCAAATATTTTCTAAAAAAAGTATTTTTATAGAAAAATTAGTAGATATTTTCAATCTTCTTCCTGTTCCTTCAACAGCTTTTGTTTTATTTGTTGTTATATTGACTGTTATTCCACAATTAAGTCAAGCTATAAATGATATTTTATTTATTATTCCCATTTATATAGCTTTTGCTATTATTGCACCTATTATTGGATTTAATATTGGTAGATTATTTATATTTGAAGTAAAAGAAAAAAGTGCAATAGCATTTAGTTCAGCAACAAGAAATTCTTTGATTATTTTACCGTTGGCTTTAGCTATTCCAAATGCTTTACCTTTACTTCCAGCTGTTATTGTTACTCAAACTTTTATAGAGTTGATTAGCTCAATAATATATATATTTATTTTTAAAAGATTAAATAAGAAAGGTTTTTAAGTGTTTACAGGACTTATTAGAGAATTAGCAAAAGTTGAAAGTTTTACAAATAACTTTTTAACATTAAAAGCACAATATAATCCTAAAATAGGGGATTCAATAGCTGTAAATGGATCTTGTTTAACTGTTGTAAAAATTCAAAAAGGTAGTTTTACTGTTGAGTTGTCTCCAGAAACTCAAAAAATTATAGCTATGGAAAACTATAAAAATGAAGTTCATATAGAACCAGCAATGCAAATGGGAGATAGATTTGAAGGGCATATTGTACAAGGGCATGTTGATTGTGTAGGAACGATTTCAAAAATAGTACAAAATGGAAATTCAACAGATTTTTTTATATTACTTCCTAAAGAATTTATGAAATATATTATTTCAAAAGGAAGTATAACTATTGATGGGGTATCTTTAACTATAAATGAAGTTTTTAAAGATAGTTTTAGACTTACAATTATTCCACATACAATTCAAAATACACTTTTTAAAAGATACAAAATTGGATCAAAGGTAAATATAGAAACAGATATGTTTGCAAGATATGTTTACAATTTATTTAAAAAAGACAATAGTTTAACTTGGAGTGAAGTAGATAAGATAATGGCTAGTTATTAAGATTTTCTTCTAATTGTTTTATTTCTTCAGGATTTTTTAAATCATCATCTAAATTGTTTATTTTTTTGTAAGTATAAAAATATCTTTTTTTAAGCGGACTAGCATATGGTTTAATAGTTGCAATTTTCATATCTGGGAACTCTTTTATTTCTGTAACTTTTCCAACTTTTAAGCCTTCAAAGAAGATATTATCCATACCAGAAGTTATAACTTCATCACCAATATGAATATCAGACCAAATAGGAATAAATTTTACAAAAAGTTCATCTAAATTATCAGCAGCAGTTACAATACCAGGACTTTTATCTGCTCCTATAAAGACAGCATATGTACAATCTTTATTTCCATTTAAAAGACCTATTAGTTTTCCTTGTTTGTTCAGAGCAATTCCAGATGCATAATTTTCAGAAATTAATCCCAATATTTTATTATTTGGTTCAGGAACTCTATCTAACCAAACATTTGTAAAGTCATCAAAATTTATATATGATAAAACTCTTATTATCTCTATTTGAGAATCTACATCTGGGAGTTCAACATTTTTTATAAACTCTTTAAAATTATTAATTCTTGCATGAGATTCATTATAAAGTATTTTATACTCTTTTAGTTCTATATTTTCAGTTTGAAGTTCTTTTATCATTCGTTCATGTTCAAAGTGATTTGCAATTTTTTCTGATACAGAAATATATGTATTTATATATGCAGTTTTTATTGTTGAAAATACACTAAAATGTTTTGCTAGAAACTTATCTAATTCAAAAAGATAAGCTAGTCCAGCAATTAAAAATAGAAAAATAAAAAGTATTCGCTTCATTTAAAAATTAAGAGTTTTTCATATCTTCTATAACTTTTAAAAGCTCTGGTTCATCAAGAACTTGGCTTGTTCCATAAGCAACAGATAATAGTGGTTCTTCTGCTATTTTTACAGGAATTTTTACAATTTCCATTAGATATTTATCTAATCCTCTAATTAAAGCACCACCACCAGTTATGATAATACCATTATCAACAACATCTCCTGCCAAATCAGGTGGCATATTTTCTAAAACACTTCTAATAGCTGAAGCAATCTCTTTTAGAGGTTCTTTAATTGCAATTCTTATTCCTTCACTACCTAGTTCAATAGTAGATAAATATCCAGAATGATCTTTACCTTTAATTTGTATTTTTAGTTCAGGTTCTAGTTTTACAGCTGCTCCTATTTCTATTTTTACAGTTTCAGCAGTTCTTTCACCTATGAATAAATTATAGTTTTGTCTTACATATTCGATAATTGATCTATCTATTTTATCTCCACCAACTTTTACACTTTTACATAAAACTAATCCACCTAAACTTGTAACACCAATTTCAGTAGTTCCTCCACCAATATCAACAATAACGTGTCCTTCTGGATCTGAAACTGGAATTCCTGCTCCAATAGCTGCTGCCATTGGTTCTTCAACTAAAAATACTTCTCTTGCCCCAGCACTCATAGCAGATTCTTCAACAGCTTTTCTCTCAACTTGAGTAATACCATAAGGGATACAAATAATTACTCTTGGACGAATAAATGATTTTCTTGAGTGAGCTTTTTCGATAAAGTATCTAATCATTCTTTCAGTCATTTCAAAATCTGCGATAACTCCATCTTGCATAGGTCGAACAGCTTGAATATTTAAAGGAGTTTTACCAAGCATTCTTTTCGCTTCTTGACCAACTGCTAAGATTTTATCTTTACCATGTCTATCATTTTGTACTGCTACAACTGAAGGCTCATTTATGATAATTCCTTTTCCTCTTACTGAAACAATTGTATTTGCAGTACCTAAATCTATCGCCATGTCGTTTGAAAAAACGCCAATTAATTTATCTAAAATCATTTTATTTATCCTTTATTTACTATTGGTTCTTCTTTTTTTAAAATCACATCTTTTGTAATAATTATTTTCTTATTTTTATACTTTGGAAGATCAAACATAATATCAAGCATAATATCTTCTAATATTGATCTAAGTCCTCTAGCACCAGTTTTTCTTTTTATTGCAAGTTCAGCAAGTTCTAAAAGAGCATCTTTTTCAAACTCTAAATTTACATTATCCATTTCAAATAGTTTTTTATATTGTTTAATTAGTGCATTTTTTGGTTCAGTTAATATATGAACCATATCTTCTTTTGTAATTTCATTTAAAGTTGCTACCATATGTAATCTTCCAATTAACTCTGGAATAAGTCCATATTTCACTAAATCATCAGTTTCAACTTTTGATATAATTTTATCTTGCTCATCTTTTGATTTTTTATCTTGATTAAATCCTAAAACATTTGAACCTTGTTTTCTTCTAATGATATCTTCCAAACCATCAAAAGCTCCACCACAAATAAATAAAATATTAGTAGTATCAACTTGTAAAGAGTCTTGTCCTGGATGTTTTCTTCCACCTTTTGGAGGGACATTTACAACTGCACCTTCAACTATTTTTAATAAGGCTTGTTGAACACCTTCTCCTGAAACATCTCTTGTAATACTTCTATTTTCACTCATTCTTGCAATTTTATCTATTTCATCAATAAATATAATTCCTCTTTGAGCTTTTTCAATATCTCCATTAGCTGCTTGAACAAGTCTTGTTACAACATTTTCAACATCATCACCAACGTATCCAGCTTCTGTTAAACTTGTAGCATCAGCAATTGCTAATGGGACATCAAGATACTTTGAAATTGTTTGAGCAAGTAGTGTTTTACCACTTCCTGTTGGACCAATTAAAAGGACATTTGATTTATTTAATTCAATATCTCCATTTACTTCATCTTTTCTAAATATTCTTTTATAGTGATTATAAACAGCTACTGAAAGAACTTTTTTTGCTCTATCTTGACCTATTACATACTCATCTAAAATCTTTTTTAATTCAGCTGGAGTTTTAATCTTAATTTCTTTTTGCTCTAAATCTTTTGGAGCTAGAATTGTACTATCTAATTCAGCATTCATTATCTCATTTGCAGCACTAACACAAGCTTTACAAATACTTGCGTTATCTCCAGTAATTATTGGATTTGTTTTTGTATCTGCTGCTCCACAAAAATCACAAACTATTTTACTCATATTTTATCTTCACTTTTTCTATTAAATGGAATTCCTCGTTTTGTGTTTAAAACAAAACTTGCTAACTCTTTTACATATTTATTTTCGTAATTTTCAAATAAATCACGTGCTACTTCTTGTAGTGGTTTACCAGACTCAAAAAGTTCTCTGTATGCATGTTTTATAGCATCAATATCTTCTCTATTCTCAAATCTTCTTCTAAGACCTGTTAAATTTAATCCTCTTAAAACTGCTTTATTACCCTCAGCTAAACAAAATGGTGGAATATCTTGTGTAACAGCACTTGCTCCTCCAACCATAACTTGAGTACCTAACTTACAAAATTGATGAATTGGAGTCAATCCTCCAACAATAACAAAATCATCACATTCTACATGACCTGCTAATGTTGCTGCATTTGCAAAAATACAATTATTGCCTATTATACAATCGTGTGCTACGTGAACATATCCCATAAATAAGTTGTTATCTCCTATTTTTGTTATACTTCCACCCCCAGAAGTTCCAGGATTAAATAGAGTAAATTCTCTTATCTTATTATTATCTCCAATGATTAATTCTACATCTTCATTATTAAATTTTAAATCTTGAGGAATTGAACCTATTGAAGCATGAGAAAAAATATGGTTGTTTTTACCTATTGTAGTTTTTCCTGTAATTAGTGAGTGAGAATCTATTATTGTTCCATCTCCAATTTTTACATCTTTTCCAATAATTGTATAAGCTCCAATAGTTACATTTTCGCCTAAAACTGCACCATCTTCAATGATAGCTGTTTTGTGAATATTGTTCATTTTTTAACCTAATTATTTATCAACAATCATAGCTTTAAACTCAGCTTCTGCTGTTAATTTTCCATCAACATAAGCTTTGCCTTCTAGCACCATAAGTGTACTTTTCATTTTAACTGCTGTTAGTTCATAATCAAGTCTATCTCCTGGTTTCACAGGATTTCTAAACTTTGCTTTGTCAATACTCATAAAGTATATGACTTTTTCTTTCATTTGTTCATCTGTAAGTCCTGAACTTTTAAGAGCTAAAACTCCACCACATTGAGCCATACCTTCAAGTATTAGAACACCTGGGTATATTGGATGACCAGGGAAATGCCCTTGAAAAGCTGGTTCTGAAATAGAGATATTTTTATAACCTTTAATTGATTTTGTTAATTCCATATCTGTAATTCTATCAACTAAAAGAAGTGGGTATCTATGAGGTAAAATCTCTTGAATTTGTATAATATCAAACATAATTGAATCCTGAGTATTAAATTTACTAAAGTTCAAGATTTTATCTAAAAGTAGTTTAATTTTCTATAATTGAAGCTACATTTCTGGAGCTACCACTCTTTAAGTACTCCCTTAAAATCTTAGAATTCTCAAAAAAATTATCTCTATTTAAACTCTTATAATCATTGAAAAGATTTTCAACCGTTACATCATTTTGTAAAAATTCACTATGAAGTTTTTCTTTTCCCATTTTTTCAAAGAATATATTTGCAAGACCTACAAAGTTGAGTTTTACAAATGTTTTCCCTATAAAAAAGTCTAGTTTTTTTGCAATATATGAAAGTGTAAATGGAGTTCCTATTAATGCTGCTTCAAGTGTTGCTGTTCCACTACAAATAAAAGCATATTCAGCTTGAGTTAATGCTTGATGTGCATTTTTTGAAATAGTAAAATTTGAAATATCTCCATAAGTTTTCTTTATATATTCATCATCAAATTTTGGTGGAATTACTAAAATATACTCTTTATTTGGAATTTTTTTAATAAGCTCTTTAAAAATTGGAATAAGATTTGTAATTTCTGTTTTTCTACTTCCTGGCATAAAAACAATTTTTCCTGAATTTGAAAGTTCATTTTTAAACTCTTTAATTTCATCAAGTAAAGGATGCCCTACATAATAGATTTTATCTTTATCATTATAAATCTCTTTTTCAAAAGGCAAAATAGAGCAAAGTTTTGAGCAATTTTCTTCTAAAACTTTAACTCTTCCTTTCTTCCAAGCCCAAGCTTGAGGTAGGATATAATAAATAATTTCTTTATTTGGATAAGTCTGTCTTAGCTTTTTAGCAAGTGGTAGATTAAATCCTGAACTATCTAAAAGTAAAACTTTATCACAATCTTTTGCTAACTCTACAAGTTCATCTCTAAGACGGAAAAAAAATCTTATTTTTTTTAGAGCATCAACAAAACCCATAATTGCAAGATTTGTTAAATCATAAATAGGTTTTCCTAATTCTTTATCAAAAACTCCAATAAACTCTACATCATCACTTAAATATTTTTTTAACTCTTTTAAATGTACATTTGATGAGGTTTCCATTGCACTTACTAAAATTTTCATATTATCTCTTCTTTTATATCTTCATAAGTTATAGAATTTAACTCAATTTCATATTTTTCATCAATTATCTCATCTAAAACTATCAAAGAACTTAAATCATATGGATTTTTTAAAATCTTATTTCGTAAACTCAATTCATCATAAAAATTTAGAGGTTTATATAAAAGTTCTTTTACATTTTTATATGAAGTATTTGCTAATAAATTGAATGTTTTAATATTTATAAATTTTATCTCATCACGATTGAAATAATTAATTCCATCTTTTTCATATTCAATTCTTCCAGCTGAATTTTTTTTAGTTAAAGTTGAATAAGCAAAAAAATATGAAGGTATTATTTCTTTTTGTATACTTACTTTTGCATTTAAAAGTCTATAATTTAAAAATCTTTTTTTTATGATTTTATACTCTTTTTTTTCATCTTCAAGTATATTTCTATTTTTATATAGTTCTAGTCGTTCTTCTATTGATTCTGGCATTATTTGATTTGAAATAGGATTAAACATCTCATCCATAATTTTCTTTTGTGCTTCTCTTTGAACACTAAGACCAAATAAGCAACCACAATAGTTTTGTCTATAAAGACTATTTTCTTTTACTTTTTCACCTTGAATTTGTCCACCATTTCCACTTCTATAGTCTTTAAAGATAAATTCAATACCAGTTTTTTTAGTTAGGTTTTCTCCAATAATTGCTAATTTTTCTTGAGATTTTTTAGGTGAGATAAGTAAAGTTGTAGTAAATTTATCATGACCTAATTCAATAGCTTTTTGTACACTTATATCAAGTCTATCATCATAGCAAACTGTACAGCGGTCACCTTTTTCTGGAAGATGCTCCATCCCTTTTACTTTTTTTAGCCATTCTTCAAGATTATATGGACCTTCAATGAGAGGTATACCTAGCTTTTTACAAGAGTATTCAACATCTAAATATCTTAATCTATACTCACTATATGGATGTATGTTTGGATCATAAAAGTATCCAACTAATTTTTCATTTGGATAATCTTCTTGAATCTTTTCTAAAAAATAATGGCTATCAACAGCACAACATATATGAACTAACAACTAAATAAACCTTTGAAATATAAAATAGGTTATAATTATAGTTAAAAAATTTTAAACAAAGGATTTACTATTAAGAATTTACTACTATTTTTAATACCATTATTCTTCTTTACTGCTTGTTTTCAAAAAGATCCACAAATATCTTCAAATAGTGCAACTATTTTAATAAAAACTCCAAGTATGAAGTTCTATGATAAAGGATTTATATATAAGTATAAAGATTATACACAAGTTCAAATTTTTAGTGCAGGAACAGCAATCTTAGATATGAAGATATATAAAGACAAAATTTGTAAAAGTACTTTTAAATGTCAAGATTTAGATAGTTTTAATAAAGAAAATTTAGGTAGAAATTATGAAGCAAATTTTCTAAAAAGCTTATTTGAAAATCCTAACAAAGAAGTTGTTCATAGAGATAATGAAAACGGAATTTTAATAAAAATTATTAGAGATTAGAAGTTTAGCACTCCTATCTCTTTTAGCATTAAAATAAATATAAGTATTGGAGCAATAAATTTTATTATAAATAACCAAACTTTATATAAAAATTCTCCCATTGCTGCAACTAAAACTTTTTTAATTTCATCTTTATTTGTAATAAATCCAATGTATATTGATATAAATATTCCACCAAGTGGCATTAAAATTGCTGAAGTAAGGAAATCAAACCAATCAAATAAGTTTCTACTTGAAAAAGTAAGATATTGTCTAAACTCATCTGATAAAGACAATAAGGCTAAAATACCAAAGATATAAGAAATACTAGCAGTAAGATAAGTTGCTTTTTTCCTTTTCATTCCTCTTCTTTCAATTAAGTACATTACTGTTGGTTCTAACATAGAAACAGCTGATGTAATAGCTGCAAATGCTAAAGCTATAAAGAAAAAGATAGCTAAAAAAACTCCAACAGTTCCAATATTATAAAATATTGAAGGAAGAGTTATAAATACAAGACCTGCACCTTTCCCTGGTTCCGCATCTCCTGTAAAAATGATAGAAAATATTATAAGTCCAGCTACAATCGCAGTTATTACATCCATAATTACAACAAAAAGTGCAGCTTTAAATATATTTGTGTCATCACTTATTGATGCTGAGTAAGTTAAAATTGTATTCATTCCTATTGATAAACAAAAAAATGCATGTCCAACAGCAATAATTATAGAACTTGTACTAAATTTACTAAAATCAGGATAAAACATAAATTCAACAGCCTTTGGAAATCCATCAAGGGTAAAAGAATAAATAAGCATAAATAAAAATATTAGAAATAATGCTGGCATTAAAATATTATTTAGTTTTTCAATTCCTTTTTTTATTCCCTTAGAAATTGTATATGCTATTAAGAAAAAGGCTAATGATAAATAAAGTATTTGAGATAATAAATCTGTTTGCATATAATCTAAAAAATATTTTTCAGAAGCTTCTAAAGAAGAGGGTAAAGAGCTAATTGATACATAAATATAGTGAAAAATCCAAGCTATAACAATTGGATAAAAGGACATTATAAAAATACCAGTTAAAAATGAAAATCCTAAATATCTCCAATGTCTTTTACCTTTAGGGGCTAAATCTTCAAAAGTTGAAACAGCATCTTTTTTTGCAATTTTACCTAAAATAATTTCACCAATAAAAATAGACATTCCAATTGTAAAAACAGTAATTAAAAATACTAAAACAAAAACTCCTCCACCATTTTCTCCAGTAATATATGGAAACTTCCATATATTACCAAGTCCAATAGCACTTCCAGCAATAGCTAGAATATAACCAACTCTCGAAAATCTATTTTTATGCAAAAATAACCTTTATATTTTTTTTAATTTAGAGTAACCTTTTTTAATAAGTTTTAGTAAAGGTGATCTGTAAGAACTAAATACATATTTTTTTATTTCATATGCTAATCTTCCTTTAACTGTTAGCATACCATAAATATCTCCTGCAGCATAAGTACCACCAAGAGCAATTAAAATACCATCTAGCTTTGGATTGCATTTTATCAAAGTTTTACCTTTTATCATATTTAATACATTTTTACCCGCATTTATTCCACTATGTCTTGCAATAGTAACACTTGGTGGCATAAGTTCACCTTTATTATCTCTAATTTCTGCTATATCTCCTGCTGCAAAAATATTTTCATATTTATCTGTTTGCATAAATTCATTTACAATAATTTGTCCTTTTGCATTCTTTGATACATCAATTTCAGATGAAATTGTAGAGGCTTCAATTCCTCCAGTAAATACTACAAATGAATGAGGAATTTTTGTACCATTTGAAAGTTGACAATAATTTTCACCTATTTCCTGAAGTTTTGTATTTGTAATAACATTTATCCCTAAATCTTTTAATCTTTTTTGAGAGATATTGATTAAATCTTGTTTTAATCCTGGTAGGATTGAAGATGAACTACTAACAATAGAAATTTTTAAGTTATCACAACTAAAATTTCCTCTTTTGAAAAATTTGATTGAATAATATGCCATTTCAGCAGCTATTTCAACTCCAGAAAGCCCTGCTCCAACAACTACAATATGAGTATCTGCACATTGTTTTAGCTCATCTCTGATTTTTTCAAATAGTTGTTTTTCAAATCTTTGTTTAAAACTAATAGCTCTATGAAGCTTTTTAATATCATCTGCATTATTAAGTCCAGAAATTGTAGGAGGGAAAAAAGTTCTTGTTCCTGCAGCCATTATTAAATAATCAAATTCAACAATTTCTTGCTCTTCTGTAAATATTTTTTTATTTTCTACATCTATTTTTCGAACTTTTAAATTTTTAAAATCTAAATGATCATGTTCAAAACCTTTACATAAAGTTGTAAGGTCAATAGTAACATCAGCAAATGTTGACTTGTTTGCTATTAAATCATACACTTCTGGTTGTAAATTATGATAAGTATGTTTATCTATTAAAGTAATTTTTATATTTTTATTCTTAACTAATTCTCTTAATGCATATATTCCTGCATATCCACCACCGATAATAACGACCTTTTCCATAAAGACGACCTTTAAAATAATTGATTTTCTATAAAATTTTACTCTTTTTAATTAAGGAGGACAACTAAATAGGTAATTCTATACTTAGCCATTTTAGGATATGATAAAAAGTAACATGTTTACACAATAAAAAAGTTAATAGTGTTTATAAATGTTACTTTTAGGAAGAATAGGACTTTAAAATGAAATATATTGGAGCTCACGTAAGTGCAAGTGGGGGAGTTTTTAATGCCCCAATAAATGCAACAAAGATAGGTGCAAAGGCTTTTGCTTTATTTACAAAAAATCAAAGACAATGGAATGCTAAAGCACTTGATAATAAAACAATAGATTTGTGGTTTAAAGAGCTAGAAAAGAGTAAAATTGAAACAAAGTATATTTTACCACATGATTCATATTTGATAAATTTAGGACATCCAGATACTGATGCAAGAGAAAAATCATTAGAAAGCTTTATAGATGAAGTTCAAAGATGTGAAATTTTAGATTTAGATAAACTTAATTTTCATCCAGGTTCTCATCTTAGGAAAATAAGCGAAGAAGAGTGTTTAGATAATATAGCCCAATCTATGAATATAGTTTTGGATAAAACAAGTGGAGTTAAACTAGTAATTGAAAATACGGCAGGACAAGGAAGTAATCTTGGATATAAATTTGAACAATTAGCTTATATCATTGATAAAATTGAGGATAAAAGTCGTGTTGGAGTATGTATTGATACCTGTCATATGTTTACTTCTGGTTATGATATAAGAACTAAAGAAGCTTATGATAAAACTTGGAGTGATTTTGGAAATATTGTAGGTTTTGAGTATTTAAGTGGAATGCATATCAATGATTCAAAACCAGATCTTGGAGCAAAAGTTGATAGGCATGATAGTTTGGGAGAAGGAAAAATTGGTTGGGATGCTTTTAAGTTTATTATGAATGATGAAAGAATGGATGATATTCCACTAATTTTAGAAACTATTAATGAAGATATTTGGGCAAAAGAGATAGAAACTTTATATAGTTTTGTTAAATAGAGTACAAAATAGGAAAATAATTTGGCAACTAAAATAGATAAAAATCATTTAATAAGTGTTATTGAAGATATTATATTAAAGGAAGGGCTTTCAGGTTTAAGTATTAGAAAAGTTGCATCAAAAGCAAATGTTTCAATAGGTGGAGTTCAATATATTTTTGGAAATAAAGAAGGAATGATAAAAGCAATTTCATCTAAGAATGAAGAAGAATATAATCATCAAATAGAACTTTTATCAAAAGGTGATGATTCTAAAGATGCAAAAGTTAAAGCGCATATTGAATATATATCTAATTATAAAAATAATGAAGATTTTAATAAATCATCAAAAATGGTAACTATGCTTTTGCAAGATGAATTTATTTTGAAAGAATTTCAAGATTGGTATAGCGTTTCTTTAAATTCTATTGATACATCAAATGATGAAGGAAAAAAATTAAGATTGGCATTTTTATTTTCAGAAGCACTATTTGCTTTACTATCTTTAAAATATATAAAGCTATCAGAAGAAGAACGAAAAGAGATTTTAGAAGATTTAAAAACTTTTTTACTTTAAGTTTTTTTTGATAAACTTTCAATCTCAATACGACTGTATTGAAATATATTTTGGAAGATTTTATGAAAAGAAGATTAATTAGTTTTAAATTTATTATGACTATTGCCATAATTGAAATTCTTTGTTATATGGCAGTTGATATGTACTTAGCTTCAATGACTGATATTGCAGTATTTTTTGAAAGTTCTTACTCAAAAGTACAACTTTCACTTACTTTCTATCTATTTGCTATGGGGATTGGTCAGCTTTTTTTTGGTCCAATCATTGATTATTTTGGAAGAAAAATACCATTAATTTTAGGTATTTCTTTATATGCATTATGTTCTTTTGCAATTACTACTTCATCAAATATAGAGTTATTTTTACTATATAGAATTATTCAAGGTTTAGGTGTCGCTTTAATATATGTTTGTTTAATTAGTATGGTAAGAGATGTATCAAAAGGCAAAGTTGCTGCTAAAATATTTGCTATTTTAATTACAATAGGTGCAATTACTCCAATTTTAGCTCCCGCAATAGGTGGATATATAGATCAAGTTTTTGGTTGGAAAGCAGTATTCTATGTATTATTTACATTAGCTATTTTAGTATTAATATTATCCTTATTTACATTACCAGAGACATTGAAAGATGAAAAAAAAGTTGTAATAAACTTTAAAAATATTTTTATTATTTATTTTAATATTATAAAAAATATGAATTTTTTAATTCCTGCTTTTGCAACTTGTTTAATGTATATGTTTGTATTTGGTTATATTGCAGGAGCTTCTTATTCTTATAGAGAAATTTATAATCTTGACTCGAAAACTTTTGGTTTAGTATTTGGAGCAACGGGAAGTGCACTTTTATTTGGTGCATTATTATCTACTAAATTATTACAAATATTAAATATGAAGCAAATTTCAATATCTGGAGCTGCTATTATAATTTTTGGTTCAATAGTAAGTTTTATAAGTTCAAATATAGCTATAATTGGATTAGATGGAATAGTAATTGGATTTTTTATCTCATTTTTTGGTTTAGGTTTGGCAGAAGCTAGTTTGTTTTCTATAGCAATGTCTTCTCAAAAAACTTCAGTAGGTGCAACTGCTGCTTTATTAGGTTCTTTACAACTTTTACTTCCAGCAACTGCAACTTTAGTTGCAGGATATTTAGTAGAAGTTTCAATTTTTTATTGGTTGGGATTATTATTTATATTAAGCCTTTTATCTTTTCTATTTACAATTTTTGTTTTTAAAAGATAATTTTAATATAAAATATATTCTTTAATATTTATAATATCTATTTGTACAGAAGATAAATACTTTTTTAAAAGATTAAGAAAGTATTCACTTCTTATAAAATCATTAAAAATTTCTTTAGTTATATATTTACTATCTAGTAATTTAGATAATATTTCTAAAATTTCACTAGCTTTTTTATCTCTATTTGATGAAATTATAGTTTCAAATATTTCAAGGTAATCAATATATTCATAATTATTGAAATAATTTACATTAGAATAAGTTATTAATCTACTAGAAAAACAATCTTCTAAAGTTACTTTTTTATCATTATTCATAAAATACTTTCTTTGAAAATAACGATATATATATCGTTGTTTTAATCTTATCAAAAAGTATATTATTCATAACTTAGATATATATATCGTTAGGAAAATGATTTGTTAAAAGAAATGAATATAGATTTAGAAATTTATAGTGAAAGAATTTTAGATATTGTTTCAATTAATGTTAAAAAATATAGGGAACAAAAAGGTCTAACACAAATGCAATTAGCTTTGGAAATAGGTATGAGTGGAGGTGCATATTTAGGTCGTGCTGAACTTAGAAAAAATAACCATCACTTTAATATAAAACATTTAGCAAAGATTTCTAAGATTTTAAATGTAGAAATTAAGTATTTCTTTGAAGCTTAATTTTTTTATAACTATTCTCTTGGTTTATATTTTTTTGCATAGTTTATAGCATCTTCTATTTCTGAAAATGTTGTTACATAATCAAACTTAGCTCTTTCTAATTTTTGTAGGACTCTCTTATTTAATCCTGCAAATATAAGCTTTTTATTTTTTACTTCAAAGTTATCTACAATAGACTTTAAAGCAACCATTGCAGTTATATCTAAGATAGATACATTTTTCATATTTAATATTACAATACTTTTTTGTTCATTTATGTTTGATAAAGTTTTTAAAGCTTTATGAGCAGCTCCAAAGAACATTGGACCATTAATATCATATATTAAAATCTCTTTAGGAATATCTGGATGTGTATCTAAATTTTCATTTACTAATTCAATAGAATATAAATCAATAGTTCTTTTTATAAATAGTATTGAAGCAAGAGCAATTCCAATAGCAACTGCAACTTGCATATCTATTAAAACAGTTAAAGAAAAACAAGTAAGTAAAACATAAATATCATCTTTTGGAGCAGTTTTTAATATATTTGTAAAATGTTTTATTTCACTCATATTCCAAGCAACCATAAGTAAAAGTGCAGATAAACTAGCCATTGGTAAATAAGATATATATGGGGCAATAAATAAAATTGAAGCTAATATAAATAATGAATGAACTATTGAAGATAGTTTACTTGTCCCACCAGAATTGATATTTGCAACAGTTCTAGCAATTGCAGCAGTTGCTGGAATTCCACCAAAGAAAGGAACTACTATATTTGTAATTCCTTGTCCTATTAGTTCTTTATTTGGGTCAGTTTTACTTCCTGTCATTCCATCACTAATAACTGCACATAAAAGAGATTCTAACGCACCTAAAATAGCAATTGCAATAGAATGAGGAAGAAGTTTGATTAGTAAATCAAGATTTATTTCATTTGGTTTTAAAAACTCCCAAGGTAAAGAAAACTGTAAAGGAATAGGTGGAATTCCTGAACCTTCAAAATTTCCTATTTTATATGAAAATGTGGAATTTATAGTTGAGATATTTAATCCATATTGTGAATTGAAGAATACTACAAGTATAGTAATAATACCTAAGGCAATTAATGCTGATGGAATTTTACTTTTTGTTTTTTTCCAAATTATTAGTAAGAGTAAAGTTGCACTAGCAGTTAAAAACTCATATAAATTAAAAGTTGAAAAAGAGTTAAACAATAAAATAATTTTTTCTGTATAGTTCCCAGAAAAGTTATCTATAGTCAAACCAAAAAAATCTTTGACTTGAAAAGTTGCAATAACAACTGCAATTCCAGATGTAAAACCAACAGTAACAGGATATGGTACAAGTTCTATTAGATTTCCAAGTTTTAATAAACCAATTAAAATTAAAATAATTCCTGATAGAAGTCCACATAAAAGAAGACCAGTTATTCCAAATTCTTGAACAATTGGGATTAAAATAACTATAAATGCAGCTGTTGGACCAGATATATTAACTTTACTACTTCCAAAGATTGCTGCAAAAATACCTGCAATGATTGCTGTATAAAGTCCAAGTTGAGGTGGAACTCCAGTTGCAATAGCAAGAGCCATTGATAAAGGTAACGCAATAATTCCAACTGTAAGACCTGATAAAATATTATCTTTCATCTTTTTCCTTTTAGTTAAGACTTGCGACCTTTATAAATCTTTAGAAAATATATATTTTGTGGTTTAAATCCTCTTTATTTGATTTTACTTTATTTAACCAATATTCATATTTTACTTGGTCTTTAGGTTGCTCAAACATTCCTTGTTTGTAAATACTTGCTAACATTTCTTGAGCTTGAAAAACACCTTTTTGTGCAGCAAAATTTAGTAATTCAATACCTTTTTCATTATCAATTTTTGTATTTATACCTTGAAGATAAAATCTTGATAATTGAAAAGCGGCAACGGGATCAATATTTGATGATTCTTTTAAAAGTTCAAAAGATTTATTGATATCTTTTCTTACCCCTTCGCCTTTATAATAAATAAAAGATATAGGCAAATTTGCAAAAAGGTTTTTATTCTCTTTTGCTTCATTTAAGTATTTTAATGCTTCTTGATACTCTTTTTTATCAGCATGATAAGTTCCTAATCTAATTTTAGCAAATGAATTTTTATTTTCTATATTTTTATAACAATAGAGTTTATTTGACTCATTTTCCATTACTTGACAAAGATTTGCTTCTGTTAGTTCTTCTTCATAGTTAATACTTGAACCAAATGTTAAAAATTCTGGCATTTTAAATGAGCAAGCAGTTAACAAAAATATTGTAGAAATTGAAATAATTATATTTTTTAACATTTATCTTCCATAGATTTTTTTTGAAAAATCATCTTGTCCATCTTGATACAATTCATCATAATATAAGCTTTGTTCTAAATTTTCTTCTATATATTGATTATTTGAAAATACCAATACTAAATCTTTTTGAGCATCTTTTACACCATTTAGTGCAGAGTATTCAAGAAGTTCAATTGCTTTTTGTGGATTATTTTCTGAAAAGTAGTAAAATGATAATTTATATGCTGCAATTGGATCAACACTTTGTACTTCTTTTAGTAAATTAGTAGATTTCTTTTCGTCAACATCAACACCTATACCATTTAAGTAAAGGTCGGCTAATAATGCATTAGCATAAAAGTTACCAGCTTTCTTTGCGTTTGTATATCTATCAAATGCTTCTTGTGCTAATCCTTTATTTTGTGCATGAATTCCTAATCTTAATTGAGCAAAAGAGTTTTTATATGAGATTAAATCATAGCAATCCATCTCAAAATTAATATTCATATTTTTACATTGATCTGCAATTTCAAGTTCATTTGGTAAAACTTTCATAGCTTGATTATGATTAGAACAAGCAGTAATAAAAGGTATTACAGCTGCTAATATAGCAAGTTTTATAACTTTGAACATAGTTAAATCCTTGTTTTGAAATTTAAAATAGCTCTATTTTATCATTTTTTTATTCATTTGTAGTTAAGAAGATTTAAGATAACATATAAAATTAAGCATATTTTATTTAATGGGGAATGATGCAAGAGGTAATAAATTTTTTAAAAGCAAAAGATATAGAGAATACAAAATTTTATAATCAATTAAAATGTTCTGTTGAAGAGGCGAAAATCCTACAATATATTTCAAAAGAGTATATAAATGGAAGAGATATTTTAAGTGTTATTGATATTCTAGGGCAATTTTATAATATAGAAAAATATGAGCATTTAGAAAAACTAAATTTGATTAAGTCATTACTTGAATTTGGTTGGTTAATTCAAGTCTCTTTTGACCAAGTTAAGCTAAATGAAGCTTCAAAATTAGAGTTAATAAATTCTAGTGTTACACTATCAAGTGCATATTTGAAAATGTTAGAAAGTGGTAGTAGTGATTTTATATTACCTGATATAAAAAACTATGGGGATCATTTAGAGTATTTACAAGATCAATTTCTAAAAATAGATTTAGCTCAACAGCTAAATATTGTAAAAAGAAACTTTGATATAAATAGTCCAAGTTCTAATAGACTGAAGAATAAACTTTTACTTCTTGAAAATAGGATAAAAGATAGAATAAGTGCAACAACAAACCCAATCATGATTGAATCGTTTTTTAAAGAGTATAATTTAAGTGAACAAGAAAAAACATTATTTTTAGCTCTTTTAAAAGAAGAATATAGTGGTGGAGATGGAACATTAAGAGAGATGAATTATCTAATAGAACTTATTTCAAATGATGATTATGAAAAAATCAAATATAGAAGTTTACTTGAAGAGAGTTCTACTTTAATCTCAAAAAGTTTAGTGGATTATGATGAGGTTCTAACACCTTTTGGTGGAATAAATAGAAATTTTTATATTCCAGATGAAGTTTTATATAAAATATCTCATCCAACTAAAAAAACTTCAAATGTTGCAAAGATAAAATTAGAAACTATTATAAAAGATCAAGAGATGTTTGAACTTATCTCTACAACAAAAAATTTAAGTGATGTTGTACTAAATCCAAAAACAAAAGATACTTTAAGCAATCTTCTAAAACAAGTTGATAAAAGTGTTATAAATAGGCTAAAAGCTTGGGGTATAAAAGATAAAAAAAGAGGAATTGATGCAAAGATAATTTTTTATGGAGTTGCTGGAACTGGAAAAACTATTACAGCTTTAGCTTTAGCAAGATCTCTTAAAAAAGAAGTTCTTAGTTTTGATTGTTCAAAAATTTTATCAATGTATATTGGTGAAAGTGAAAAAAATGTACGAGCAATATTTGATAAATATAATGAAATAAAAGAACAAACAAAAAGTGAACCAGTTTTACTTTTAAATGAGGCTGATCAATTTTTAAGTTCAAGAAGTAGTGGTGCAAATAGTAGTAGTGATAAAATGCACAATCAAATGCAAAATATTTTTTTAGAACAGATTGAAAGGTTTGATGGTATTTTAATCGCAACTACAAATTTACTTGAAAATCTTGATAAGGCATTTTCAAGAAGATTTAATTATAAAATAGAATTTGTAAAACCAAATTTAGAACAAAGAATTGAGCTTTGGAAAAAATTAATACCAACAACTTTACCTCTTGAAGACAATTTTGATTTTGAGAAAATTGGAAAATATGAATTGACTGGTGGACAAATAGAGTTAGTTATAAAAAATACTGCATATAAATTAGCAGTTCAAGATGATGCCATTTTTACTCTAAAAGACTTTGAAGAACAAATTTCAAAAGAGAAAAAAGGTCAATTTGATAATGAAACAAAAGTTGGATTTTTTTAATAAGGAAAATTAGTGAATAGTTTAGAAAAATATGATTATATCTTAAGTATTGGAACATTTTTCGAAGATAAAGATTTGAAAAATAGTTTACAAAAAGCCTGTAAACAAGTGACAAAATTTACATATATGCATCCAATAGATAACTTTGAATTAAAAAGTTTTTATACTCAATTTATAAAATATGAAGTTGGAAGTGAAGAGGGAATTTGTGCTTTACTTCTTGATACTTTTGTAAAAAATTGTGACGAAAAAATAAAAGAGTTTATTCAAAATCTTGATTTAGGATATATTTCAGCTGAAAGTAGTGCAGGTGAAGAGGAATTTGAAGAGGCTTATGCGTTTTATCAAAACTCAAATTCTAAAGTTTTAATTATAGGAAAAGATATAAAAAATCATGAAAGAGTTGAAAATATTATCAAACTTTTAGCAACTATAAAAAAATATACAGATTTTGAAGTTCTAGTTTTAGATGAAGATTTACAAAATAGTTTAAACTCTTGTGAAAGTTTTGATTTAGAGGATATTGAAGATTTAAAATCATTTAATGGAACTTTGCTTTATTCTTTAGTTGGAAAAGATACTAAAGTATTGTTAGCTAGTCAAACTTTTGCAAATATAGCAAAGGTAAAAGATGGTGAAAATATAAATATAATTTCAAAAAATGAGAATATAAAAAGAGTATTAAAAATAGATGAAAATTTAACAGGAACAATTGCCATATTAAATGTTGAAAATATAGTAAATGAATATAGATATAAACAAGTAAAAATAGAAAAGGATTAATATATGAGTAAAGTTATTAGTGTAGGGCACTCTCCTGATGCAGATGATATATTTATGTATTATGCAATTAAATTTGGTTGGGTTAGTTTAGAAGATACTAAATTTGATAATATTGCTTTAGATATAGAAACTTTAAATCAAGCAACTTTAAAAGGTATTTACGATATTTGTGCTATTTCATTTGCACTTTATCCATTTGTAAAAGATGATTATGCGCTACTTAAGACTGCTGTGTCTTTTGGAGAAGGTTATGGGCCAAAACTTATTAAAAAGAAAGATACAAAATTAAAAAGAAACTTTAAAGTAGCTTTAAGTGGAGAATTTACTACAAATGCACTTTTATTTAAAATTGCTTATCCTGATGCAAGAGTTTCATATATGAACTTTTTAGATATTGAAAAAGCTGTTCTTGATGGAGTTGTGGATGCTGGAGTTTTAATCCACGAATCAATTTTAACTTATAGTAGTGAACTTGAAGTGGAACGTGAAATTTGGGATATTTGGGTAGAACTTTGTGATGGTGAAGATTTACCTCTTCCTCTTGGTGGAATGTGTCTTCGTCGTTCAATTCCTCTTCATGATGCTATAAAATATGAAAATGCACTTATAAAAGCTGTTGATGTCGCAAATAAAAATAGAAAAACTTTAGCTCCAATGTTGTTAGAAAAAGGTCTAATTCGTGTAGATGCTACAACTTTAGATAAATATTTAGATTTATATGCAAATGATAATTCTGTAAAAATGAGTGAAATTCAATATAAAGCTTTAAATAAACTTTTTGCACTAGGCTATAAAAGTGGACACTATCAAAACTTGATAAAAGCAGAAGATTTTTTAATTCCAACTGAGTATGAAGAGTTAAGAAGTAGATGAACGATAAAATAGATAACTATTATAAAACTATAGATTTTAAAAGATACTCTTCTATACATATTGGTGGAGAAAAAGAAGTTTTAGTCATAAATGAAGTAGGCGATTATAATGATTTTCAGATTATTGGAAGAGGAAACAATTTGCTAGTTTCACCAAATTGTGAAAAAAAATTTGCTATTTTAGGTGAAGAGTTTGACTATATAAAAGAAAAAGATGATTTGCTGTATGTAGGTTGTGCTACAAGTAGTGGAAAACTTCTTACATATACAAGAAAGAATAATATTGCTTCTTTAGAGTTTTTAGCAAAATTACCAGGGAATTTGGGTGGTTTGGTAAAAATGAATGCTGGGTTAAAACAATGGGAAATTTTCAACTATATTCACTCTATAAAAACAAAAGATGGTTATATTTTAAAAGAAAATTTAGATTTTTCATATAGAGAAACAAAAATAGACACTATTGTTTATGAAGTAGTTTTTCATAAAGAATTAGGTTTTTCACAAGAAAAACAAAATGAATTTACAAAAATGCGAGATAACCAACCACAGATGGCAAGTGCTGGAAGTTGTTTTAAAAATCCAAAAGGAGATTTTGCAGGAAGACTTATAGAATCTGTTGGATTAAAAGGCAAAAGAGTAGGAGATATGGAGTTTTCAAATACTCATGCAAATTTTTTAGTAAATCATGGAAATGGAACTTTTGAAGATGCTATTTCTCTCATAAATCTAGCAAAACAAAAAGTCAAAGAACAGTTTAATATAGATTTACAAGAAGAAATTATCATTTTTGAATAATATTTAGATTTTAAATTGTATTAAAATAGAATTAAGCGTTTATATATCCTTCATTTGGCAATATACAAAAAATACCAACAAGGAAGTTTTAGATGTATATTGTTGCAAATATGGTTTTCTACACTTGTGGAAAATTGGATATTAAAAAAATAAAGTCTTGTAAAAATTTGGATCAACTAAAAATTAATACTTTTACTAACTATAATTTAAAAGGGTATTGGTTTAATAGATTATCAGAAAATAGTTATAAATATATAGAGTTTGATTTTAACAATAGTAAAAATCTATTTAAAAAAGATATTAGTATAGATAAAGAAGTTGAAAAATTAAATATAAAAGTACACCTTACAGGGATAACTTCTGTTGAAATATATTTTAAAATAACAAATGAATTAGAGTCATCTTTTCATATTTACTTAGATGAGTTTATTAAAAATTATTCAAAAGAAATATTTGATTTAGTATATGATTTAAATATTGATTTGAACATAAATGATTTTCTAAATCTTCCTGAAAATTTTAGATTTTCAAGTTTAGTTTATAATTCAAAAATTATTCAAAATAGATTAAATAGCTCATATTCTTTTAGAGTACATTATTTCACACAAAATAAGGAAAATTATGAAAAAATAGTTAATTTTTATAATAGTGAAAAAATTAAATCAAAGAATACAATTATTGAAGTTAATAAAGATATATATGATGTGACAATATATAAAGATTCTGTTTTATGGTTTAATAAAAAGATTGATTTATATGAGATTAGTAAACTTCTAGATATTGATTCAAATACTATGAATGAAAGTGTTATTTATAAGAAATCTGGAGAATTATATACAGATTTAATGTATCAAATTGATTTTAAAAAGGATATACAAATAAGTTCAAATATACTTATAGAAATGCATAAAATAAATAGCTACTTTTTACAAAAATGTAATTTTACAAAATTTAATTCTATAGAAAATATTGATAGTTTTATAGATATACAAAAAAGTATTGAGAAATTTGATATTTTAAAAGAGATTTTTGAGAAATCAGAAAAAAATTATTTGGATATTTGTGAAGCAGTTGAATCTAATGAAAAAGCACAATCTGCTAGAACGGTTCAATATATTTTAGTTTTTTTAACACTTCTTACAATTATTTCTGTTAGTCAAGGAATAATAGATTTTATAAATATAGATTTTAGTAAAGAACATTTATTAGAAATAAGTTTTATTTCAAGAGTTGAATTAGTAATCCTTTTATTAGTAATTGTTTTATTTATGTTTATAAAGATACAAAAATATATAAAGAAGAGTTAGATTTTTATTATATATAGATATTAAAATTAATATTTCATAAAATAATGTGTAAACAATTAAGAAAACCTTACAAATTTTATGTTAGAATGCAAACTTTTAGAAAATATGAAGGCAGTTTAAGTGAAAAATTTAGTAATAGTGGAGTCACCAGCAAAGGCAAAAACGATATCAAAATTCTTAGGTAAAGATTTTACAGTTATGGCCTCAATGGGTCATGTAAGGGATTTACCAAAATCAACTTTAGGATTTGATCCAGATGATAACTTCAAACCAAGTTATCAAGTAAGTACAGATAAGAAAAAAGTTATAAGTGAATTAAAGAAGCAAATAGCAAAAGATACAACTATCTATCTAGCAGCCGATGAAGATAGAGAGGGAGAAGCTATTGCATGGCATTTAATTCCTGCACTAAAAATAGAAAAGAATCCAATAAAAAGAATAGTTTTTCACGAAATTACAAAAGATGCTATATTAAAAGCTTTAGAAAATCCAAGAGATGTTGATCAAAATCTAGTAGATGCACAGCAAGCAAGAAGAATTTTAGATAGAGCCGTTGGATATGAACTTTCACCATTACTTTGGAAAAAAGTGAGATATGGTTTAAGTGCTGGAAGAGTACAAAGTGTTGCTGTAAGGATAATAGTAGATAGAGAAAATGAGATAAGAGCATTTATTCCAGAAGAGTTTTGGAAAATTAAAGCTGATTTTATCAATCCAGAATTAAAATCTGAATTAGCAAAACAAAATGGTAAAACTATAAAAATATCTAACGAACAAGAAGCTTTAAAAATTGAAGAATCTTTAAAACAAGGTATTTATAAACTTATAGATATTGAAGAAAAAGAGAGTAGTAGAAATCCTGCAGCTCCTTTTACAACATCAACATTACAACAAGAGGCTTCAAGAAAAATAGGATTTAGTGTTTCTCAAACAATGATGATAGCACAACAACTATATGAAGGGAATACTGCTAATATTCCAAATCATACAGGTGGTTTGATAACTTATATGAGAACAGATTCTTTAAATCTTTCTAATATTGCAACAAGTGCAGCAAAGAAAGTTATTGAAGAAGAATATGGTAGTGATTATGCTTTAAAAAAACCAAGAGTATATACTACAAAATCAAAAGGTGCCCAAGAGGCTCACGAAGCTATTCGTCCAGTTGATATGAGTTTGAAACCAAGTCAAGTAAAAGATTATTTAGAACCAGCACAATATAGATTATATAGTCTAATCTGGAAAAGAACTATAGCTACACAAATGGCTCAGGCAAAAATAGCAAATACAACATATAAAATTGAAGCTGGAAAGAGTAAAGAGTTTGAATTTCAAGTAAAAGGTCAAAGAATTATTTTTGCTGGATTTATGAAAGCTTACACTGAAGGAAGTGATAATCCAGAAGCAGCACTTGATAGTACAGAAAAGATTTTACCAAATATAAAAGTTGGAACTATTTTAGAGTTAGAAAATTTACAAAGTGAACAAAATTTTACAAAACCACCAGCAAGATATACAGAAGCTAGTTTAGTAAAAAAGCTTGAAAGCGAAGGAATAGGAAGACCATCAACTTATGCACCAACAATTTCGACTATTCAAGCAAGAGAGTATGTAACAATAAATGAAGATAAAAAATTAGTTCCTACTCCAACTGGTGAGATAGTAAATGCTTTTTTAACTGATCATTTTTCAAATATTATAGATTTAGGATTTACTGCAAAAATAGAAGAAAAATTTGATGATATTGCAGAAGGAAAAATTGCTTGGGTTGATGTATTGAAAAATTTTTATGGTGACTTTAAAAATACTATAAAAGATAAAGAAGAAAACATAAGTAAATCAGATTATTCACAAGTAAGGGAATTAGGGATTGATCCAAAATCTGGTAAACCTGTAAGTGCAAGAGTTGGAAGATTTGGACCATTTGTGCAAATTGGTACAAAAGATGATGAAGACAAGCCAAAATTTGTAGCAATTCCAGATAATTTAAATATGGACACAATTACACTTGAGCAAGCACTATTCTTATTTAATTTACCAAGAGTTGTAGGGATAACTGAAAATGAAGAAGAGATTAAAGCAAATATTGGAAGATTTGGACCATATTTACAAGTTAAAACAAAATATTACTCTTTAAAAACAGATGATCCTTATACTGTTGATGAACTAAGGGCAAGAGAGATTATAAAAGAAATTGATGAAGCAAAAAGTAAAGCATTAATAAAAGATTTTGAAAAAGAAAAGATTCAAATTTTGAATGGACAATATGGAGCTTATATAAAACAAGGAAGAAAAAATTTTAAAATTCCAAAAGGTAAAGTTGCAGAGGATTTAACTTTAGAAGAGTGTTTAGATATAATAGAAAAAGATAGTAAAGGAACTAAAAAAACTACTACTAAAAGATCAACAAAAGTAAGTTCTAAAACTACAACGAAAAAAACAACAAAAAAAGAGTAAATGAAAATAGGAATACTATCTGATAGTCATTTTAAAGTTGACTATCAAAAGGAAGTTGTTGATTTATTAAAAACTGATGGATGTGAATATTTGATTCATGCTGGAGATTTTTGTTGTGAAGAAAATTTACAAAACTTAAAAGATTCAAATTTAAAATATATATCAGTTTATGGTAACAATGATAAAAATCTTTTAGATTTTTCTTCAATATTTAATATAAAAAATGAACCTTATTACTTTAAAATTGAAGATATTAGTTTTAAACTTATGCATTTACCACTTCATTTAAGTCCTGATACAAATATTATAATCTTTGGCCATACACATAAGTTTCATTGTGAATATATAAATGGAAAGGTATATATTAATCCTGGTGAAGTATGTGCAAGAGAGGAACCATTTATTTCATGTGCAAAGTTGGAGATTAATCAAAATGAGTATATAATCACGCACTATTATAGAAATATAAATCAAAAAAATTTTATGAAAGAAGAGTTTAAATATGAGCGATAATAAAATATATTTATGTGCAATTTCAAATATTGAAAGTGGAACGTGTAAAGAAGACTGTCAATTTTGTACACAAAGTGTAAAATATAGAGCAGATATTGAAAGATATAGAAGAAAAGATATTGATGATATTGTAAAAGAAGCAAAAAAAGCAAGAGAAAATAAAGCTGTTGGATTTTGTTTAGTTACTGCTGGAACGGGACTTGATGATAAAAGACTTGATTATGTTTGTCGTGCAGCTGATGCTGTACATAAAGCTGTTCCAGATATTTCAATCATTGCCTGTAATGGAATAGCTAGTTTCGAACAACTAAAAGAATTAAAAAAACATGGTGTTGAAAACTATAACCATAATTTAGAAACAGCAAGAGAATTTTATCATACTATTTGTACAACACACTCCTGGGATGATAGATACAATACTTGTTTAGATGCTAAAAAAGCTGGACTTCATCTTTGTACAGGAGGAATTTTTGGTCTAGGAGAGACTCAAGAAAACAGAATTTCTATGCTTGAATCTATTGCATCACTTGAACCAATGTCAGTTCCAATCAACTTTTTTCACCCAAATGATGCTTTACCAATAGTAAAAAATCCTTTATCAAAAGATGAGGCATTTAAATTAGTTGAATTATCTAGAAGTTATTTACCAAATCAAATGTTAATGATCGCTGGAGGGAGAGAATTAATGTTTGGTGAAAGTCAATATGACGTATTTAAACATGGTGCAAATGCTATTGTTGTTGGAGATTATTTAACAACTGGAGGAGCAAGTGCAGAAGATGATATAAAAGCTGTTACAGCTTTAGGATATGAAATAGCTTTTGCTTGTCATCAATAAATAAGAGTTAAACTCTTATTTATTTTAATCATCTAAAGATGCAGTATCTTCTTCATCACTTCCACCTGTGATAATAGCATCATTTATTCCCATTGAATTAAGAATCTTATCTTCTATCTCTTTTGAAATTTCAGGATTATCTTTTAAAAATACTTTTGCATTTTCTCTTCCTTGACCTATTTTTGTATCACCATAACTAAACCAAGCTCCAGCTTTATCAATAATATCAAGTTTAACACCATAATCAACTATTTCTCCAGTTTTAGAGATACCTTCTCCAAACATAATATCAAACTCTGCTTGTTTAAATGGAGCAGCAACTTTATTTTTTACAACTTTTACTTTTACTCTATTTCCTATTGAGTTTTCACCTTGTTTTAATGTAGCAATTCTTCTAATATCAAGTCTTACTGATGAATAGAATTTAAGTGCATTTCCTCCAGTTGTTGTTTCTGGACTTCCATAACCTGTCATCCCTATTTTCATTCTAATTTGGTTAATAAATATTACTGTACAATTCATTTTACTTAAAAGCCCAGTTACTTTTCTTAGAGCTTTGCTCATAAGTCTTGCTTGAACTCCAACTTGTTGATCATCCATATCTCCATCTATTTCTACTTTTGGAGTAAGAGCTGCAACTGAATCTACAACAACTAAATCAACTGCACCACTTCTTATAACAGTTTCTAAAATTTCTAAAGCTTGTTCACCAAAATCAGGTTGAGAAACAAGTAAATTATCTGTATCAACTCCGATATCTTTTGCATATTTTACATCTAAAGCATGTTCTGCATCAATAAAAGCACAAACTCCACCAGCTTTTTGAGCTTCTGCAATAGCATGTAAAGTTAAAGTTGTTTTTCCTGAACTTTCTGGTCCATATATCTCTATAACTCTTCCTTTTGGTAATCCACCAACTCCTAAAGCTAAATCAAGCCCTAAAGAACCTGTACTTATTGCTTCTGTTGGAATAACTTCTTTATCCCCAAGTCTTATTAAAGTTCCTTTTCCAAATGCTTTGTCTATTTGTTTTATTGCTAATTCAAGTGATTTTTTTTGATTTTCATCCATTATAATTACCTCTTATTTTTTATTTTGAAATCTTAGCACAATTTTTTAAATTTTTATAAAAATATTACAAATTGCAATATTTTTACTCTTTTTCGAATTTCTGAACAGTTTCAATTGTTTTAATATGGGAATTAGTTCTTTTTTTCATTGTATGTGATTTTATGTGTTTTGCTAATATTTTTGTATATTTTTTATAATTTCTTGAATCTTTTTCAAAAGTTGCAAGTTTTTTTTGTATTTTTAAAATATCTTCTGGAATTATATTTTTCATATATTATTGACCTTAAAAGAAATATAATATTTATTATTACATATAGTATATTAAAATATAAAATAAACCATTTTTTTGATATTATATATTAACTATTTTAGAGATCATAGGGCACAAAATGTTTAATAATAAAAATATACTTATAACTGGTGGAACTGGAAGCTTTGGTAAAAAATATACGAAAATATTATTGGAAAAATATAAACCAAATAAAATAATAATTTTTAGTAGAGATGAATTAAAGCAGTATGAAATGTCACAAGAGTTTAATGAAAAGTGTATGAGATATTTTATAGGTGATGTAAGAGATGCTGATAGACTAAAAAAAGCTACAAAAGATGTTGATTTTATAATTCATGCAGCTGCACTTAAACATGTTCCAATAGCTGAATATAACCCTATGGAATGTATAAAAACAAATATAAATGGTGCTCAAAATGTAATAGATGCTGCACTTGAAAATGGTGTTTCAAAAGTAATTGCCCTTTCAACAGATAAAGCAGCAAATCCAGTAAATTTATATGGTGCAACAAAATTAGCTTCAGATAAACTTTTTGTTGCTGCAAATAATCTTGTAGGAAAAAGTGATATAAAATTTTCTGTTGTGAGATATGGAAATGTTGTTGGAAGTAGGGGGTCTGTTGTTCCATATTTCCAAAAACTTTTAGCAGAGGGTGTAAAAGAACTTCCAATAACTGATATAAAAATGACAAGATTCTTTATAACACTTGATGATGGTGTAAATTTTGTATTAAAGAATTTTGAAAGAATGCAAGGAGGTGAAATTTTTATTCCTAAAATTCCATCTATGAAGATAGTTGATATGGCTCTTGCTATGGCACCAAAATTACCACATAAAATAGTAGGAATAAGACCAGGTGAAAAGCTTCATGAAATTATGTGCCCAGCTGATGATAGCCATTTAACTTTAGAGTTTCATGATCATTTTGTTATAAAGCCTACTATCAAATTCACAAGTGGAGTTGATTATAGTAAAAATCTTTTGGGTGAAATAGGAAAGCCTGTTTTACAAGGATTTGAATATAACTCTGGCAATAATACACAATGGCTAACTAGTGAAGAATTTTTAGATATGGTTAAAAAAATATGAATAGTTTTATCCCTTACGGAAAACAAAGTCTTAATGAAGATGATATAAATAATGTTATTGAAGTTTTAAAATCACCTTTTTTGACAACTGGACCTAAAATAGAAGAGTTTGAAGAGAAGATTTGTGAATATACAAATGCAAAATATTGTGTTGCTGTATCAAATGGAACAGCTGCTCTTCATTTAGCTTCTTTAGTTTTATTGGAAAAAGGAGATAAAGTTTTAACAACAGTAAACTCTTTTGTTGCAACTTCAAATTCTATACTTTATGTGGGTGCAAAACTTATATTTGTAGATATTGAAGATAATGGAAATATAGATTTAGATTTATGTGAAGAAGAATTAAAAAAAGATAGTTCAATAAAAGCTATTTATGTTGTACATTTTTCTGGAAATTTAGTGAATCAAGATAAATTAAAATATTTAAAAAATAAGTACAATATTAAAATTGTAGAAGATTGTGCACATTCTTTAGGAGCAAGATTTAAAGAGATAAAAGCTGGAAGCTGTGTAAATAGTGATTGTAGTATTTTATCTTTTCATCCTGTGAAACATATTACGACAGGAGAAGGAGGAGCTGTAACTACAAATAGTAAAGAGATTTATGAAAAACTTTTACAACTAAGAGCTCATGGAATAAATAAGGTAGATTTTAAAAATCATGATATGGCAAAAGATATAAAAGGAAATCTTAATCCATGGTATTATGAAATGCACTCTTTAGGGTTTAATTATAGGATTACTGATTTTGCGTGTGCTTTAGGACTTAGTCAATTAAAAAAAGTTGATACTTTTATAAAAAATAGAAAGAATATAGCTTTAAAATATGATATAGCTTTTAAAAATACTTTGATTAAACCATTATATAATTTTGATGAAAGCTCATCTTATCACCTTTATGTTGTTAGTGTAGATTTTAAAAAACTAAATATAACAAAGGCTGAACTTTTTAATAAAATGAGAAATAAAAATATAGGTTTACAACTACATTACATTCCTATAAATAAACAACCATTTTATACAGATTTAGGGTATGGAGATGAAAAAACACCAGTTATGGATATATATTATAAAAAGTGTTTTTCTCTTCCTATGTATCCTACTTTAACTAGCGAAGAACAAGAATATGTTATTAAAATTTTATTGGAGATATTAAGTGCTTAATTGTGTTGCTATAATACCAGCACGAGGTGGAAGTAAAAGAATACCAAAAAAAAATATAAAATTTTTTCATGGGAAACCTCTTATTTCATATAGTATTGAAATTGCAATAAAGTCAAAACTTTTTTCTAAAGTTATAGTTTCAACTGATGATGAAGAGATAGCAAATATTGCTAGAAAGTATGGAGCAGAAGTTCCTTTCTTGCGTCCAAATGAATTGAGTGATGATTATATAGGAACAGGAGAAGTTATAAACCATGCTATAGAGTTCTTAAAAACTCAAGGTGACAAAATAGATTTTATTTGTACTATTTATGCAACTGCTCCTTTTTTACAAGAGAAATATTTAGTTGAAGGTTTTATTAAATTAAAAAATTCAAATGCTAAAAATACTTTTTCTTGTACTTCTATGCCATTTCCCATTCAAAGAACTTTTAAAATTACAGATAAAGAAAGATGTGAGATGTTTTGGAAAGAAAATTTTTCTAAAAGAAGTCAAGATTTAGAAGAAGCTTACCAAGATGCTGGACAATTTTATTGGACAAATTTGAATGTAGTTTCAAATGATATTATTTTTGGAAAAGATAGTATTCCTATAATCTTACCTAGATATTTAGTTCAAGATATTGATACTTTAGAAGATTGGAAAAGAGCCGAATATATGTATGAAGCTATTAAAAGAAGTGAAGAAAAATGAATATTTTGGTAAGAGCTGATTCTTCAAGTAGTATTGGAACTGGACATATTATGAGAGATTTAGTTTTGGCTAAACAATTTTCAAATGATAATATTATATTTGCTACTCAAGATTTAGATGGAAATATAAATCAAAAAGTAAAAGAAGAAAACTACAGAGTAAAGCTTTTAGAAAGCAATGATTTTGAAGAACTAAATGAACTAATTAAAAAATTAAGTATAGATTTACTAATAATTGATCACTATAAAATAGGTTATAAATTTGAAAAAAAGTTAAAAAAAGAGAATAAAAGTCTAAAAATTCTAAGTTTTGATGATACCTATGAAAAACACTATTGTGATATTTTATTAAATCATAATATCTATGCAAATACTAAAAAGTACAAAAAAAAAGTTCCTAAAAATTGTGAATTACGATGTGGGTTAGAATATACTCTTTTAAGAGAAGAGTTTTTAAAAATAAAAAATCAAAAAATAGAAAAAACAAAAACTATATTTCTAGCTATGGGTGGAGCAGACCATAAAAACTTAAATATCAAGGTTTTAAAAACTATACAAAAAAACTTGCAAAGTAGTTTTAGAGTAAATATTGTAACTACAAATGCAAATAAAAATTTAGAAAAACTTAAAAATTATTGTGAGAATAAAAGCTGGATAAACTTACAAATAAATTCAAATGAAGTAGGAAAGCTAATGTATGAAAGTAGTTTTGCTATTGTAACTCCTAGTGTTACAGTAAATGAAATTTATTATTTAGATATTCCATTTATCGCTATAAAAACTGCAAAAAACCAAAATGAGATGTATAAATATCTAATAAAAAATAACTATTATGTTTTGAAAGAGTTTGATAATAAAAAACTAAAAAAGTATCTTGAAATTTTTGGAGAGAAATATGAAAATAGGTAACTTTGATTTAAAAAAAGATGGAACATATATAATTGCTGAACTTAGTGCAAATCACAATGGAAGTTTACAAATAGCACTAGATACAATAAAAGCTGCAAAAGAGTGTGGAGCAAATGCTATAAAACTTCAGACATATACAGCTGATACTATCACCTTAAATAGTAAGAATGAAGATTTTATGATAGATGGTGGAACTTTATGGGATGGTAAAAATCTTTATGAGTTATATCAAGAAGCATATACTCCATGGGAATGGCATAAAGAGTTATTTGATTATGCAAGAAGTATAAATATAGATATTTTTTCAACTCCTTTTGATAAAAGTGCAGTTGATTTTTTGGAAACTTTAAATCCAAGTGCTTACAAAATAGCTTCTTTTGAAATAACTGATTATGAACTATTACGATACACTGCAAGTAAAGGAAAACCAATTATTATTAGTACAGGTATAGCAACTATTGATGAGATACAAGATGTAGTAAATATTTGTAAAAGTGTTGGAAATAATGATATTATCTTACTTAAGTGTACCAGCGAATATCCAGCCCCACTTGATGAAGCAAATTTAAAAACTATACCGAATATGAAAGAAACTTTTGATGTTGAGGTTGGATTTTCAGATCATACTATTGGACATATTGCACCGGTTGTTGCTGTAACTTTAGGTGCAAAAGTTATAGAAAAACATTTTATTATTGATAAATCTATTGGTGGTGCTGATTGTGAATTTTCAATGGATAAAAAAGATTTTATAGAAATGGTAAAAGCAATCAGAGATACTGAAAAACTACTTGGGATTGTAGATTATAGTTTAAATGAAAAAAGAAAAAAACAGCGTCGTTTTGCAAGAAGTTTGTATATTTCAAAAGATATAAAAGAAGGTGAAAGTTTTAGTGAAGAGAATATCAAAAGTGTACGACCATTTTATGGACTTCACCCTAAATATTTAAAAGATATTTTAGGAAAAACTGCTAAAAAAGATTATAAATTTGGGGATAGAGTTGAAAATAGTTTTTAAAGATTTTATCTTTTTAAATGATAGTGAAATAAAAGATATTTTGGAACTTAGGAATCAAAAATATATAAGAGAGAATATGATAAATACCGATATTATTAACTTTGAAAATCATATATGTTTTATAAACTCTTTAAAAACAATTACAAATAAAAAATATTTTGCTATTTTTTATGAAGAACAATTATTAGGGAGTGTTAATTTTATAAAAAATGAAGAACTATCTTGGGGATTATATTTTAGAGAAGAGGTAAATCCGATATTAAAATCACTTAGTATTTATCTTTTTTTGGATTTTATTTTTGAAAAGTTTTATGAGGATATAAACTCTTTTGTAAAAAAAAGAAATTTACAAGCATTAAATTTCAATAAACATTTTGGTTTTAAAGTTTTTAAAGAAGATGAAGATTTTGTATATTTAAAACTATCAAAAATTGATTGGGAAAATCAAAAGAATTCAAAACTACTAAAGCCAATTAAAAGATATTTGGATAAAATAGAGTATCAATTTAAGGATTAGAAGATGAGAGAAAGAATTGAAAATATCATATATGAAACTTTAAAAGAGTTAAATGAAGAGTTAGAAAATGAAACATTTTTAAATCCAAATTTAAAAACAAAACTTTATGGTGGAATTGGAGCTTTAGACTCTTTGGCACTAGTTAGTTTTATAGCTGATTTAGAAGATAAAATATCGGAAACTTTTGATAAAAATATAGTTTTGGCAGATGAAAAAGCTATGAGTGCAAAAACTTCTCCTTTTAGAAATATTGAAAGTTTAACTTTGTATATTAAATCTTTGTTGGAAGATTAATGAATAAAGTAGTAGTTATAACTGGAACATCAAAAGGAATAGGAAAAGCAATATCTTTGCACTATTTAGAAAAAGGTTTTATTGTTATTGGTTGTAGCAGAACTAATGGAACGATAACTCATACGAATTATAGACATTTTTCACTTGAAATTACAGATGAAGAAGCAGTTGTAAATATGATAAGAACGATAAAAAAAGAGTTTGGAAAAATTGATATTCTTATAAACAATGCTGGAATTGCCTCTATGAACCATATTTTGACGACTTCGCTTAATACTATTTCAAAACTTTTTAATACAAACTTTTTAGGAACTTTTCTTTTTACAAGAGAAGTTTCAAAAGTTATGATGAAAGAAAAAAATGGGAGAATTATAAATTTTACAACAGTTGCAAAGCCACTTAGACTTGAAGGAGAAGCTATTTATGCTTCAAGTAAAGCTGCTATTGAAACTTTTACACAAACAGCTTCAAAAGAGTTAAGCCCTTTTAATATAACTGTAAATGCAATAGGACCAACACCTGTGCAAACAGATTTGATAAAAGCTGTTCCAAAAGATAAAATTAATGAATTATTAAAGAAACAAACAATAAAAAGATTGGCAACATTTGAAGATATTATAAATGTGGTTGATTTTTTTTGTGATGAAAAAAGTAGTTTTATAACTGGGCAAATAGTATATCTTGGGGGAGTAAATAATTAAATGAGTTTTTTACTAGAAAAATTTAAAAGTTTTAGTCAAAAAAATGCACTACTTTTTGATGGTATTGCATATACTTATGAAGAATTTACAAATCAAATAGAATCTTATAAAAAAACTTTAGATAAATATAGTATAAAATCAAAAGTTGTAGCAATTTTGGGTGATTACTCTTTTTATAATTTATCACTATTTTTTGCACTTTTTGAGAATAAAAATATTATTGTTCCAATTACTACAAGTGTAAAAAAAATTCAAAAAGAGTTTATTGAAGAATCATTTTGTGAATATATTATAAAAACGAATGAAAAAGAACTTTTAATAGAAAATATAGAAGATAAAAGATCTCATAAAATGATAGATAATTTAAAAGATAAAAATAGTTCAGGGCTTATCTTGTTTTCAAGTGGAAGTACAGGAAAACCAAAAGCTATGATACATAATCTTGATAATCTTATAAATATCTATAAAGATAAAAAAGAAAAATCTATAAATATGTTGGTCTTTTTAATGTTTGATCACATTGGTGGGCTAAATACAGTATTCAATGCCTTATCTATGGGTAATTGTTTAATTATCCCAAAGCAAAGAGATGCTAAATCTATTTGTGAATTAATTGAAAAATATAAAATTATGCTCCTTCCTTCTAGTCCTACATTTTTAAATCTTATTTTAATCTCTGGAGAGTATGAAAAATATGATTTAAGTAGTTTAAGAATGATTACTTACGGAACAGAAACAATGCCTCAATCACTACTTTTAAAACTAAAAGCTATTTTTCCTAAAGTTAAATTCTTACAAACTTTTGGTACAAGTGAGACAGGAATAAGTACTACTACTTCAAAATCATCAGATTCTTTATTTATGAAACTTGAAGATATAAATTGTGAGTATAAAGTAGTAGAAAATGAACTTTGGTTAAGAAGTTCTACTCAAGTTTTAGGATATTTGAATGCTTCAATGGATAGTTTTACAAGTGATGGTTGGTTTAAAACAGGTGATTTAGTAGAAGTTCTTCAAGATGGGTTTTTAAAAATAATAGGAAGAAATAAAGAAATAATAAATGTTGGAGGGCAAAAAGTATTGCCAAACGAGGTAGAATCTATAATTTTGTCAATTCCACAAATTGCTGATTGTATGGTTTATGGTGAACAAAATGCTATAACAGGACAAACAGTAGTTTGTGATGTAGTTTTGAATGAAGATATTGAAAATATCAAAAAAATTATAAGACTTTTTTGTAAAGATAAATTGGACTCTTTTAAAATTCCAACAAAAGTTAATATTGTTGAAAAAACAAATTTTAGTGATAGATTCAAAAAAATTAGAAGAAAAGATTAATATGAAGATATGTACAGTTGTAGTTACTTACAATAGATATGAACTTTTAAAAGAGTGTTTGGATTCTTTATTAAATCAAACATATAAAACAGATATATTAGTTGTAAATAATGACTCAACAGATGGTACAGATATTAAAATAAAAGAGGATAAGTATTTAGAAAATGAAAATATAATTTATAAAAAATTACCTAAAAATATTGGTGGGGCAGGTGGTTTTCATTTTGGTGTAAAATTTGCACTGGATAGTAGTTATGATTATGTATGGCTTATGGATGATGATGCTGAACCTGAATTAAATGCCTTAGAAGGTTTATTAAAAAATATTGATGGTAGTAAATATAGTGCTTATGCTCCAAAACTATTTATTGGAACAAAAGAAGATAGTATTCTTTCTTTAAGTGGATATGGACATAGAGCAATGATTGATTACTATAATTGTGTACCATCTTTTCAAAAACCAATAGATCAAAAAGAGTATCAAAAAGAAAAATGTGAGATTGAAATGGCTTCATTTGTTGGGATTTTAATCCCTCTCTCATCCGTAAAAAAGGTAGGGCTACCTGAAGAGAGATTTTTTATACATCATGATGATACTGAGTACTCATTAAGACTTGCTTCTATTGGGAAAATTCTTATGATAAATAGTGTAAATATATACCATAAAGAAAAACGACAAGAAGAAAAGATACAAAGACGATTTCTATGGTTTAAAAAGAATAGAATAAAATTTGAGAAACTTTGGTTAAAGTATTTTGGACTTAGAAACTCTATATTTATAGCTTTAAAATATGGTAAAGGTTATAAGAGATACTTTTTTATTATTAAACTATATCTAGAATTGATAAAAGATATAATTTTATATGATGATAAAAAATACATTCGGTTAGTATTTGCAACTAACTCTTTCTTTGATGGTATAAGAGGAGTTTTTGACAATGATAAACCAACTAAGATTTTAAAAGGTAAAAGATGATAGATTATATAGTTGTTGGAAGTGGATTAGCTGGAGTTGTATTAGCTCAAAATATGGCTACACAACTTAATAAAAAAGTTTTAATTATAGAAAAAAGAAATCATATTGGTGGGAATTGCTATGATTTAAAAGATGAAAATAATATTTTAGTTCATAAATATGGACCACATCTTTTTCACACAAATGATAAAGAAGTAGTTGCTTATTTATCAAATTTTACTTCTTGGGATATTTATAATCATGAAGTTTTAGCATATATTGATGGTAAAAAAGTTCCAATACCTTTTAATTTTAATACCTTATATGAAGTTTTTCCAAAACAAAAAGCAGAACTTTTAGAAAAAAAACTTTTAGAAAATTATGAGTATAACTCTAAAATCCCAATTCTTGAACTTAAAAAATCAAAAGATAAAGATTTACAATTTTTAGCAGATTTTATCTATGAAAAAATATTTGTGAACTATACAGCAAAGCAGTGGGACATGAAACCAGAAGATATGGATGGAGCAGTAACTGCAAGAGTTCCAGTTTTTATAGGTCGTGATAATAGATATTTTAACGATAGCTATCAAATGCTTCCAAAAGATGGTTATACTAAAATGATAGAAAATATGTTAAATCATAAAAATATAAAACTAATGCTAAATACAGATTTTAAAGAGATTTGTGAAATAAAAGATAAAGATCTTTATCTTTTTGATAGAAAGTTTGATGGGAAAGTTATATATACTGGGCAAATTGATGAATTGTTTGATTATAAATTTGGAGAACTTCCTTATAGAAGTGTAGATATGAGATTTGAAACTATTGAAAAAGATTTTTATCAAGAAAAAGCAACTGTAAACTATCCAAATGATTATGATTTTACAAGAATAACTGAATTTAAACATATTCACACTATAAATTCAGCTAAAACAACTATTTTGAAAGAATATCCACAAGAGTATATAAAAGATGTAAATACTCCATATTACCCAATATTTACACAAAAGAATCAAGAAAAATATAATCAATATTTAAGCTACTCAAAAGAGTTTCAAAATCTTATATTAGTAGGAAGACTTGCAGAGTATAAATACTATGATATAGATGATATAGTTAAAAGAGCATTAGATATTTTCAAGGAAAATTTTAAGTGAAAATTTTAATAACTGGCGGAGCTGGATATATAGGAAGCCATGTTGCTAAGCAACTTTTAGAAACTACTTCTTATGAAATAACTATTTTAGATAATTTATCAACAGGAAATATTGAAGCTATAAATATATTAAAAAATATAAGAGAGTTTAATTTTATAAATCTTGATTTAAAAGAGTTTGATAAAATAAAGGAAGTTTTAGAGCAAAATAAATTTGATGTGATTATTCATTTTGCAGCATATAGTATAGTTTCAGAATCTATGCAAGACCCTTTTAAATACTATTTTAATAACACAATTAATACAACAAATTTAATAAAATGTGCAGTTGAAACAGGTGTTAAGAAATTTATTTTTTCAAGTACAGCAGCAGTTTATGGAGATGTTCAACAAAATAGTAAGATAAAAGAAGATTTTCCTACAAATCCTATAAATCCTTATGGTATGAGTAAACTAATGAGTGAAAAGGTTTTACAAGATACAAAGAAAATTTCAAAAGATTTTAAATATATAATTTTTAGATATTTTAATGTTGCTGGAGCTGATATATTTTATAAAGATAATATATTACTCCCAAGAATTGGTGAGAAACATGAGCCAGAGACTCATCTTATCCCACTTGTAGTAAAAACAGCTTTAGGTAAAAGAGAAGTTTTAAATATATATGGAGATGATTTTGATACATATGATGGTAGTTGTATAAGAGATTATATTCATGTAGAAGATTTAGCAAATGCACACATAGAAGCTATCTCTTATCTTGAAGAAAATGATAGTGATATTTTTAATTTAGGATATGCAAAAGGTTATAGTGTAAAAGAGATTGTAAATAGTATAAAAAATATAACAAATTGTGATTTTAAAACTCAAATTATAGAAAGAAGAGAAGGGGATCCAGCTTTTTTAGTATCAGATAATGGTAAGATTTTAGATAAAATGAAATGGAAGCCAAAATTTAATAATTTGGAATTAATTTGTAAAAGTGCATATGAATGGGAGAAATCTATATGAAAGATTTAGGAATAGTAATTTGTAATTTTAATAAAGTTGATTATCTAAAAGGTTGTTTAGAAACTTTATATAAATCAAACTTTGAGAATTTAACTTATGATGTGATAGTTGTAGATAATGCTTCAACAGATGGAAGTAGTAATTTTATAAAAAATAACTATCCACAAATTATACTTTTAGAAAATGAAACTAATACTGGTGGTTCAGGTGGTTTTGATAGAGGTATAAGATATACTATGCAAAAAGAATATGATTATGTAGTGTTATTAGATAATGATATTTTACTTGAATTTAATACTATTTTAAATCTTCACAAATATATAAAAATAAATCCAAAAGTTGGAGTTGTTGGATCAAAAATATGTACTATGGATAATAAAGATATTTTACAAGAGATGGGATCGTTTATAGATTTTGATAATAAATTTAATATATATACTCCTTTAAAGTCACATAAAGATGATAATTCTTTACCTGAAATTGTAGTTTGTGATTATGTTCCTGCTTGTTGTATGATAACATCGAAAGATGTATTAAAAAAAGTTGGAAGCTTTAATACACATCATTTTATATATTGGGATGATATGGATTGGTGTACTAGAGTAAAAAAGTCTGGATATGAGATCCATGCTATAAACAGTTCAAGAGTATTTCATAAAATGGGAGCAGCAAATCATACAAATACTTTTGGCTTTTACTATTTTGAAAGAAATAAAATAATGTTTTTTCTTAAATATTTAGAAGATAATAAATTTGACAATTTTGTAAAAAGTATTTGTAATTGGTTAATTTCACTGACTTTTTTTTCAAATTTAAAAGGAAACTATGCTACTCCTAAATCTTTCTTATGCTCTATTGATGATCTACTTATTGGAAAACTAGGTAAACAAGATGACAGTATTTTTATAAAAGAGCCTGAACAAAATATTTTTGATAAATATAATCTAGAAAATACAGATAATATTATAATTCATATGCAAAAAGATATGTATTCAAATAGAAGAGTTTATTTGTATTTAAAAAACTTTTATAAAAATATATCTATTTATTGTGATGAAGAAAATTATGATTTAATCAAATCAAATTTTGATGAAAAACCAATTTCTAAAAAAGAATTTTTAGAAAATAGTTTTAAAACTATTTTTTATGTACAAGAGCATATCTTAGATTTTAAAGAAGATAAAAATTTTGATGATAGATATATTTTTATAGATCAATTTCTAAATGTAGTAAATCTAAATGAAATCAAAAATATAAATAGTCAATATACTATGTATGAAGATATATTTAGAAATATATATCAACCAGTTTTATATAAAAAGTTTAGAATGATAAGAGATAGATTAAGGAAAATAAATATTTTATGAACAATAAAGTTAGTGTAATTATACCGGTTTACAATATGCAAGAATATATTGAAGAGTGTTTAAACTCTATTATAAATCAAACTTTAAAAGATATAGAAATTTTATGTATAGATGATTGTTCAAATGATAATTCAGCTTACATAATAAAAGACTTTATAATAGAAGATAAAAGAATAAAGTATATAAAATTAGATAAAAACTCAGGTTCTGCCATAGCTAGGAATATAGGTATAAATGAAGCAAATGGAGAATTTGTAATATTTATGGATCCTGATGATTATTATTATGATAATACTGTATTAGAAAGATTATATCTTACTGCAAAAAATAAAAATGTAAAAGTTGTTGCTGGAAATATTCTTGCTTTTGATGTAGAAAATAATTTAAAAGGTAAGTTTAGAGAAGAATCTCATTTTATACAAGATAAATATTATAGTTTTAGGAATGAATACTATTCATGTTTTGGCTATCAAAGTTTTTTATTCAATACAAAATTTTTGAAAGAAAATAATTTGTATTTTCCTAATTATTTAAGAAGACAAGATCCTGTATTTTTTTTAAATGTTATGTTACTTCATGATAACTTTTTTGCAATTAATTATAATATATATGTTTATAGACTATTTTATAAAAAAGTTAATTGGGACATTAGGAAAAAAAGAGATTTTATAAACGCATATAAAGAAAATTTTGATATTTTTAATAAAGAGAATTTACCATATCATTTTATGACAGAATTCTTAGATTTTAAATATCATGTTCTATTAGAAAATCAATTTAAAATAGATAAAGATATTTCTATAAATGTTGAAAATACTAAACATTGTATATCTTATAAACTATTAAAAAAAGGAGTTTTATCAAAAATACAACAACATGAAAAAGATTATATTTATAAAATATTACAAAAACTAAAAGATTATTCAAATAAAAGAATTATTATTTATGGTTTTGGAAATATTGGATTAATGTTATATGAACAACTTCAAAATGAATATACTATTAATCAAATAGTTGATAAGAATCTATATAATATAAGTGTAGATAAACATAAAATTTCATCTAAAATTGATAAAAGCCATAGGGAAGATATAGTTATTTTAACTGTATTAAATGAAGAAGTAAAAGTTGAAATTTTGGAAGAACTTTATTTACTAGGCTTTTCTAAAGAGCAAATTTTGTTTAATTAACATTATATTTAATCATCATTTCCAAAGATATCTCTAGTATAAACTTTATCTTCAATATCTCTTAAAGTTTCACTTAATCTATTTGCTACTATTACATCTGAAATAGTTTTAAACTCTTCTAAATCTTTTATTACTTTTGAATTAAAAAAAGTATCTTCTTTTAATACTGGTTCATAAACTACTACTTCTATACCTTTTGCTTTTATTCTTTTCATTATTCCTTGTATTGCACTACTTCTAAAGTTATCACTTCCACTTTTCATCACAAGTCTATAAATGCCTACAATTTTAGGATTCTTAGAAATTATTGAATCTGCTATAAAATCTTTTCTTGTAGAGTTTGATTTTACAATTGCTTCAATTAAGTTACTTGGAACTTCACTATAGTTTGCTAAGAGTTGTTTTGTATCTTTTGGCAAACAATATCCTCCATATCCAAAGCTTGGATTATTATAGTGATTTCCTATTCTTGGGTCTAGTCCCACACCATCAATAATTTGTTTTGTATCAAGCTTATGTATTTGTGCATAGCTATCAAGTTCATTAAAATATGCAACTCTCATAGCAAGATATGTATTTGAAAATAGTTTTATAGCTTCAGCTTCTGTTGAATCTGTAAAAAGTATTGGAATATCTTTTTTTATAGCACCTTGTGATAAAAGAGTTGCAAAAGCTTCTGCTCGTTTACTTTTTTCTCCTACAATTATCCTACTTGGATACAAGTTATCATAAAGAGCTTTTCCTTCTCTTAAAAACTCTGGAGAAAATATTATATTATTTGTATTAAACTTCTCTCTTAAGCTTTTTGTATATCCAACTGGAACTGTTGATTTTATAATCATAGTTGCATTTGGATTTATCTCTAATACATCTTTTATAACTGCTTCAACAGATTTTGTATTAAAGTAGTTTGTTTGTGGGTCATAATCTGTTGGAGTTGCAATTATTACAAAATCTGCATCTTTATAAGCTTCATTCTTATCTAAAGTTGCTTTAAAATTAATATTGTCTTTCTTTAGATATTCTTCAATCTCTTTATCCTCAATAGGAGATATCTTTTTATTTAATATCTCTACTTTAGAATGAACTATATCTAGTGCTATTACTTCATTATTTTGAGCTAATAGTAAACCATTACTTAAACCTACATATCCTGTCCCTGCAATTGCTATTTTCATTTTTTAGCTACCACAAAAAAACCAGCACTTTCAATCGACCAACCTCTATGTTGAGAGTCTAACCAAGGGGCTAGTTTTTGTAAACTATACCAAAATGGAAATAAAAAGGCTTTTGTTAAACTTTTACGAAAAGTTGAACCTTTTATCCATTTTAGGCTGAAATAATTCATTTTTAAAAACCACATAGTGAAAAAACCAGTAGTTGGTTGAACTTTAATATCTTTATAACCTGCTTTTTCAAACATATATTTTAAACCATAAGGTGTATATCTAAAATAATCATGTGGTGCTTCATGAATTCTCCACATCCAAGGAACTCCTAAAATTATAGTTCCATCTTTTTTTAATATTCTGTAACTTTCATTTAAAAATATTTGAGGTTCACAAAGATGTTCCATCACAGAAAGTGAAATTATTGTATCTGCAAAGTCATCTTCTATTTCTATTTTTTTATTTAAATCAGAAATAATATCTGCTTTAGAGTTATGTAATGTCTTAGTCCAGTCAACACCAATATATTTATTTACATATTGCAAAAAATAGTTTTTATGAGATGCTTCTCCACATCCTAAATCTACTAATGTACCTTTATAATATTTTGAATATGATTCTATCCATTTATCACTTATATCGTATATTAGCCAATTATATGGTTTTTTATTACTATGGAATTCACTTGGTTTAATCATTTATTTATTTTCTTTACTACAATATTTATATGTTTTTCTTCTCTAAATGTATAAACTTTTCTATAATATTTCCAGTTTACATAATAAGATACAAATTTTTTAATGATGAAATTATTTTGAAATAAAGAAGGAAAGGAATTTAATGTTTTTTCTATAAATCTATCTTTGTATAATCTACTTAAATCTGTTATTTGCAAATTATTATGTTTTTGTAATATTTGAATAATACTTTTTGAAGTAATCCATGTTAATCCATTTAATCGATCAGTTGGTTTTCCAAGTAAACTAACATAAAAAGCAGCTAGTTTTTTATTCATTTTAGGTAAAAAAGGTAAAGAATAATGGGGTTCAAAAAAACTATCATAATCAGGAGCAAATATTCTTAGTTTTCCATTGTCTTTTAAAACTCTTATTAATTCACTAATACATTTTTCTACATCTTGTACATGTTCTAATGTTTGATATGTTTGAATATAATCAAATGTTTCATTATTGTATGGCAAAGATTCTCCTACGCCTTTTACAACTCTGTTTCCTATTGAACCTTCAAATCCACACTCTTTATATTTAAGTGACATATATTCATGTTGCCATTCTCCAGGTTCAATAGCATAAACATCATAACCTTTTTCTAATCCATGAAAGAAAAAAGTTCCAACTCCACAAGCCATATCAAGAATTTTTCCATATTGATCATTAAATCGTTCTATTTCAGCCCAAAGATGATTATCTCTGCTATGATCATGCCAACGCTCAATTAGATCTTCAATAAACTCTTGTGAAGAAATTGACCCCGATAACTCTTTTCTTAAAATATCTTTTGAAGTAATCATTTAAAAAAATCTTTTATTTTATTGCAGATAGTTTCAATATCATTTTTAGTTAATCCATAATACAATGGAAGACGGATAATTCTTTCACTCTCTTTTGTTGTAAATTCATCTTTTTGATGAAAATATCCAAAGTTTTTTCCTGCTACTGATGAATGAAGAGGTACATAATGAAAAACTGATTCAACATTATTTTCTCTTAAAAAGTGAATTAATTTTTGTCTCTCCTCTAAATCTTTTACTTTAATATAAAACATGTGTGCATTGTTAGTGCAATTTTTAGGAATATTAGAAATTTGTAAAAATTCATTATTTTCAAGTCTTTTATGATATAGATTCCAAGAGTTTAATCTATTTTTCTGAATCTCTTCAATTTTTTCTAGCTGAGCCCATAAAAATGCTGCACTTATATCATTCATTAAATAGCTACTTCCAATATCTACCCATGAGTATTTATCAACTAATCCTCTAAAAAATAAACTTCTATTAGTTCCTTTTTCTCTAATAATTTCTGCTCTATCTTTAAATCTTTCATCATTTATGATTAAAAGCCCACCTTCCCCGGCACTTGTAATATTTTTAGTTTCATGGAAACTATAAGCTCCTAAATGACCAATCGTTCCAAGAGCTTTACCTTTATATGAACTCATAATTGCTTGAGCCGCATCTTCTACAACAAAAAGGTTATATTGAGTTGCGATGTTCATTATTGTATCCATTTCACATGCAACTCCTGCATAATGAACAGGAATAATAGCTTTTGACTTACTTGTAATTGCTGCTTCTATTTTAGTTTCATCAATATTCATTGTATCTGGACGAATATCAACAAAAACAATTTTAGCTCCTCTTAGAGCAAAAGCATTTGCTGTACTTACAAAAGTATATGATGGCATTATAACTTCATCACCATCTTTTATATCAAGTAGTAATGCAGCCATTTCAAGTGCATGGGTACAAGAAGTTGTTAGCAGTGCTTTTTTACAAAACAAATTATTTTCAAACCATTGATGACATTTTTTTGTAAATGGTCCATCTCCTGATATTTTATTATTATATAATGCTTCTGTAATAAATTTATTCTCATTTCCTGTTACAGGTGGTCTATTGAAGTGAATTAACATTATTTATCTTCCAAGTATTTTTTTAGGCAAACTGTTTCAAATGTTGAATATTTTTTCCTATCTATACATTCAAACCAAATATCTTCTTGTTCTTCTATGAGTTTTATTTTCTCTAAAAACTCTTGAGTATGATAATCTCTTGGTATAACTATAACTCCTGTATCATCGCAAACAGCAATAGCATCTTTATAATAGTTTTGTTTCTCTTCTATAATTATTTTTAAATCATCATCGATTGTAACTGGTTCATTTATGTATCCAACTGGATTAAACCCTTTACACCAAATAGGCCAATTTTCTTTTATTAATCTAGGGGCATCTCTTAGTAAACCATTGGTTACAATAGAACTTGCTTGTCTATATAAAAGTATATACTTAGAAACTAAGTCTCCAAAAATTGCTTTATCAAAGGTATCAAAAGTTTCAATAACTACTACATCACCATCTTGTACATTTTCTATTTGTTTATGAACATCCCAGTTGGTTCCACCACTAGCATAAACCCAAAATAAATTACCTACTTTAAAATGTCCTCTATTAATTGCACTAACATTAAATATTGAACCGCTTTTCCCCATACAATCTGCAAGTTCAGTTGTTGAAACTCTATTTCTTTTAATGAAATCTATAATATTCTTTTTCATTTTTGAACCTTTTAAAAATAGTATCTTCTTCTTCAAAACTTTGGTCTTTGAAAATAAAAACAGAAAACTCAAATGGCATATAATTATTTTTTAGTATAACATTTTTACTTAATTTATATGCCATATCCAAAATTTTTAATGGGTTACTATGAAATGTGTGTTCATATTGAAAATCTACTTTATCAGATAGAAAATCAAAAGCAATCCCTTCCCTCGAAAGTTCAAAGGCTTTTTTCATAAAAGCTTCAATAAATTCATAGTTGTTATTATCTAAAAGTTTAAAATTAAAAACACCAGATGCGACGATAATATCAAATGGTTTATCTAATGATACTTTTAAAAAATCATCTAAAATGAAATTAATATTATATTCATTTTTATAAATATTTTTTGCTTCATTTATTAAATCTTCTACTATATCAATTCCTAAATATTGATATTTGGTACTTTTTTGTTTTAATAATATATTTGCATCACCAAAACCACATCCAATATCTAAAATAGATTTATTTTCTAAATTAAACTCTTCAAATAAAATATGATATCTTAAATCTTGTTTTCCTTTGTCCCAACCTAAAGTTTTTGGTGAAAATCCAAAAAATTTATATCTATTTGAGTATCTTGTTATTACTTCATCTTTATCTTTTTTAGGCATCTCTTTTAGATTATTTTCAAATATAACTTTTACACTATTTTCTATAGCTTTAACTCTATTGTTTAATTCGCTCAAACTAGAAGCTTTTGCAATAAAATAACCAGTTCTACTTCTATCATCAGCAGGTTTGAATAGTTCATCTCCAATATCAAATTCTAATTCTAAATCCAAAACATTTTTGTCTTTTTTTTGGATATTTTGGTTTATTATATTTTTAACTTTTCCTGTTCCAAAATCAAAAAATTTTAAAATGCCAAAATTATAAGAACTTGATTTTTGTTCATAATTTACAATTTCTCCTAAAGAATTTTTAATTAAAAATTCATTGCTATCATAAGCACTTAATGTGGGAGTAATTAAAGAAGAAATTTTTGTTCCACCACCTCTTATTGCCGCTTCTATTAAATAAAACTTTCCTTCATAATATTTATATTCTACATGAGTTATTGCAAAGGAAACATTTTTAAAGAGTTGATTATTAATTAATTTAAGTTTTTCAATATCAAATTCATCAAATACTGGTTGATATTGTAATGAATTTGCAATTCCTACTAAATTTTTAAAATATATTTTTTTTGATACACAAAATGTATGGTGAGAACCATTTTTATACTTATATCCTTCAGCTGTTAATTCAAATCCACCTATAAACTCTTCTGCAAGAAATTCACTGGTATTACAATTTGATAACGTAAATTTATAAGCATCATCAATTTCATCTAAATTGTTTATAAATCTTAACCCTCTGCTTGATTGATTATTTGTTGGTTTTATTATAATTGGTTTGTTGATTGAAGTAAAAAAATTTATTAAATCATTTTTATTTTTGCATAAACAATATTTTGGATGATGTAAATCTTCAAAAATAAGTTGTTCTCTCATTTTAGATTTATTTGTAAAAAGTTCAGCTATTGAAATTCCAACTCCATTAAGTCCTAATTTTTCATTTATGTAAGCAACTGTATTTACTGCAATATCACTTTGATCTGTTATAACTGCATCTACATTGTACTTTTTAGCAATTTCTAAATTTTTTTCTTTATCAAGAACATTTGCAACATAAGAATAATCAGAAAATTCAAATGCAGGAGAATTTTCATATAAATTTGAACATATAACAACATGTCCTAACTCTTTGGCTTTTTGTACAATAGGTACTTGCCATTTTCCTCCACCTACAACTAATATTTTTTTCATTTTTTACTCATATATTTAAAGTTATGATTTTATTTTTTGGAATATTATAAATATTAATTAAGTCATTTATAATATGATCTTCCCTACCTAATACAGCAATTAATATAATATCAAAAATAAAATCTTGAATATTTTTTGGATTATGAATAATATGTTTTGAATTAGAGAAATTTTGATAATTTCTATCTATGATACAAGTTACTTTTTCTTCCAAAAAATAACTTGCTAATTCGCCAAATGTACCATATCCGTAAATTGCGATTTTATTATATTTACTTTTTAAATCAAAAAGTTGTTGATGTATTTTATTTATATCTTTTGAAAGATTAAAATTATTTGTAAAATCTTTTTTTGAAATATCATGTCGATTTTTAAAATCTATCTCTTTTTTATCGATAATTTTTATTTCTTCATCTGTTAATAGTTCTTTATAGTCATCATTCTCTTTTCCAATAAAACTCATTCCATCTTTTTCTAATACTATTCCATCTCTTGTAGGAATAGATAAGATAGGTGTATATTCAATATTTAAAAATTTAGCAACTCTTTTCATTGTATTTTCTGTATTTTTTACTAAATCATTAAAATCAACAATTAAAAATTGTTCAGGATATTGCTCTTGTAGCTTTTCATTTGTATCAAAATATTCTAATATTTTTTCTATCTCTTCCCTTTGTAAAATCACATTAAATGGAGTATTAAAAGCTTGATGCTCGTTTAAATCTCTAGGTCTTTCTTTTCTATTTGTTCTTGTTGCTATGATATTTTTAAGACCTCTTTTTACAACTATACTTTTCATATTTGGAAAGATTTCAGGAATATTTTTATAATTCTTAAAATGCCCAGGATGACTCATTGTTGCATAATATTTGGGAAAATCTTTTTTTTGAGTGTGAACTTCGTAATAAGATTTATATAGAGTTTCTATTATAAATTCTAAATCCCATTTTTTGCTATTTTCTAAAGAAGTATAAAACTTTTTATCAAACGCATAAAAATTTGTTGAGTAAGGTAAGTAACCAATATTATTAGTTGAGTATACTATTCCTAATTGACCTTCAATAAAAAATTTTTCAAATTTGTAGTATTCAGTAATAGATAAAATCTTTCTAAGATGTGTAGTGTGTTTTTTTGTTACCCATTCTTCATTATTTTTCTGATTTAGTAATGCTACATGTGAAAAGTCGTGTATAGGATTTACAAAAATATCCTTATGTCCATCAAGTAATGACCATAAAACACTTTTCCCACCAGCAAACCATCCATCAATTTGAATTAACATCATTTTCTCCATGATAAATATTTAGAAGTGATTTTGCAATTTCATAATCTTCTTTTTCATCAATATCAATACCTGCAATTTTAGAAACTAAAAATTTATTAGGATTTTTTCCTAAAAAATATCCTTCTTCTAATATAGATTTCTTATTTCTCATATATAAACCATTAGTAACACGATAAATATTTGGTAATTCCTGACTTATAGTATGATTTTTATTTGCTTGATAATTAATTGTTTGATTTTCATTCCATAAGTATTCTTTTAATAAATTTGCAGAAAAAAGAGAATCATAATTCTTTTTTTCGATAATTTCTTCCTCATAAGTTTCAAAAGCTTTTTTATATTCTTTTGGACTCATTAGTGGTACAACAGCTGTAACCCATGCAATATGTTCAAATGGAATATCTTTAACTATTCCTGTTATAACTTCACTAAAGGATGCTTTATGACCATCTGCTAAATAAAAATCTCTGTGGTGTATTTGTACATTATTTTTTGATGCAATTATTTTTAATTTATCACTTTCAGTACTCACAAAAATATTTTTATTTGAAATTATTTGTTTAAGTTGTTTTATTTTCCATTCTAAAAGATTACTATCTCCAAATGGTAGAATAGCTTTCTCTTTTACTCGAGAACTACCAAGTCTTACAGGTATTACAACACCAATATTATTAAACATTTAGATCTCTTTTAAAATAAGCAGAAATAAGTTCTTTTGAAATTTGATATGTATGCATATCTTTTATTTCCACTGAAGATAGATAATCAAGTTCATATAGAAAATGATTATCACAATATAAAGATTTTTTTTCTATAGCAATACTTTTTTTAATAATATAACAACCATTTGTAACTATTCTAATAGGAATAAGTTCATTTCTCGGTGTAAATGTATCAGAAAAATTTAATCTATTATTATTGTAGTAAGCATAATCATATTTTGAATATACACTTACAATAGAATCAATATTTTTACTATTCTCATATTTCTCTATCATTGATAAATAATCTTTACATTCAAGAAATGGTGAAGTAGGGTTAGTCCAAATTATAAAATCTTCTTTAACTTTAGATAATGTTTCCAAGATAATTTGATTAAAAGATTTTTGTTCAATTCGTTTTATAAAATTAATTTCTTCTTTCAAGGCAATATCTTCTATGATTTTACTATCTGAACTAATGTAAATTTGAGATGGTTTTGTAAATTCTTTACATTGTGTTATCTTCCATTCAAGTAAAGTTGTATCTCCAAAAGGTGCTAAATCTCCAAATTTATGATATTTATTTGTCTCTTGTGCTGGTATTATTACAGCGAAATTCATTGAAGTCTCCTTTTTAACTCAGTAAGTCTAGCTATTTCTGCACTTATTTGTATTTCACTAAATTCTTTTTTTGATAGGATATATAATTCTTCGAATTTCAAAGCTTCTTTTATTGCATTTTCTTTCTCTAAAAAGACTTTTGTTGGTAATATAACTTTTCTAGTTTCAAGTTTATAAATTATTTCTTTTAAATCAAAATATTTTCCATTTATTTTATCTATAGTTTTTACTGATATACTACCACCTACAGTAAATGTTAAATTAGAATTTTTTATTTTTTCTCCAACTTCTTGTAAAAGTTTAAAAGTAAACTCACTATCAGGTTTTATATTTTTATCAAAATAAGAAGATGTTAAATCTGAACGTCCTATAGTGATATTATCAAATCTTCCATTCGCAAATTCCAGAATATTTTCAAGTTGTTCTATAGCATTTTTAGTTTCAAGATTCAAAGTAGTATGGATTTTATGATTTCCATAAATTTTTGTAAGACTATCATAAAATTTTTTTGCCCCAAATTTACTCTCAACCATTGGAGCTATTAATCCATCTACATCAATTTCTAAAGAATCTTTTATATCTCGAATAGCTTCTACTCCACCAATTTTTAAAAAAAGTTTTATTCCAGCTTTTGATGTGAGTCTTCTAAGTCGCATTAAATCCCTAAATGAAGAACCTTCTGCTTCAAATTCTGCTTTAATCCCTTGAAGATTGTATTCATTTTTTAGTTTACAAAGCTGCTCATATAATTTATCTTCTATTCCAAACATATTTAGTAACCTTAAAGAAATTGTTTTAATTGAGTAATAAAATTTTTTGTAGAAAAAACTCTTTCAACATTATAAATATTATTAGTATTTAAACTAATATCTGTTGTATCAAGTATAAAATTATTTATATCATTTACAATAATATCATTATATAGAAACATTTCGTAAGTTGTAACTTCAGGATTCATATAAACTTTTTTCCCCATACCAAGTAAAGTAATAATATTCCCCATACCTTGTTGCCTATTGTGATTAAAAATTCCAATATCAATTGTACTTAAAAATTTATAGTAATCTTGTTCATTCATAAAATCAATAATTGGTTTAAATTTATCCCCAAAGATTTTATATCCTATTTTCATAACCTGCATTCCATATTTAAAATCACCATAAGATAATGGAACAAAAATTTCAATATTCTCATTTTTATAAATTTCTAATTTATTAAATACTTTAAAATGTTGGTTAGTTTCTGTTGAAGAATTACCTATTAAAATTCTAGTTTTATTATCAATTTTAGGTCTTGATTTTATATTTTTAAATAAATTACTTGTATATACAAAGGCTTCAATATGTTTACCTTTTGCATTGTAATTATTTCTAACATAATCAACTTCACCCTTCGTCCCTGTTACTAAATAAGGAACATTTTTTATCACATATTTTTGTAATTCAGATTGTTTTTCAGGGAAATAAAAATCTCCTCCCCACATTATCCAAAAACATTTTTTCAATAATAATGGATTCTCTTTTAAGATTAAATTGACTTTTTCTCTCCATAATCCATGTAAAACTATTTTTTTAGCTTCATTCATATATTGAACTAAAGTTGTAAAAATATCATCATCATTATGGAGAAATTCAACATTATGCTCTTTTTTTAGACCATAATTATACTTTTCACTAGTAATAAATACATAATAATGATCTTCTCTTCCAAAATATTTATCCATAAAATTTATAAAAGGAGCCAAAAATTTATCTAAAATCATAATATGTAAATATTTCATAGTTAATCATTAAGTAAAGAAGATAAATTTTTTATAGCTGGGATGAACTCTTTATATTTTAAAGCAAGTTCAACTTGTTTAAATGAACTAAATTCAAAATAATTTGAATTTATATCTAAGATAAAGTTTTTTTCAAATGATTGTATTAATTTATTATAAGCATCTCCAAAAAAAGAGTCATTCCCATCAACTCCAAATTTCTGAGGGTTTTTATAAAACCTATTAAATGAGTTTTTATATTTAAACTCATATTCTTGAATTGATAAATTTTTTACTTCAAAGTTGATAAAAATAGAAAAATTAATTTTCTTTCTAATTTCTAAAGATATATTATTATTTGATGAAATCCAAATTAAACAATTTTTAAGAATATCTCCTATTGTTGATATAGTTATAAAGAAAGTATTTTTTGATACCTTAAAAGTATTTTTTAAATTTTTTGTCTGTTCTTCATCAAAACAAAATCCATTAAACTCAAATTCAGGAAATCTTTTCATCAACTCTTTTATATGCCTAACGAACTCCACATCTTCTAAATTCTCTTTAGTAGCCAAAAACCCTATACTATTTGGTTTATACATACTTTTAAGTTCTTCACTTATTGGTTCATTTAAACTATTTATAAATTTTGCTTCATTAAATTTTTCATGATTTTTATCTATCAAAGTATAAGGAGAGTTTAAAAGTTCTTCACCTGAATTGTGATTTTTAAAAGAAATAGTAGCTTTCCCCCCAATATACTCATTAGGTAAATTATAAGTAAAAGCTTGATTTTCTACATCATACATATCATCAATTTTTTGTATAAACTCATTTGCTTCTATTGTATCTATTAGTTTATTATCTAAATAAACATCTATTTTTTGAGGTTCATCACTACCTATTTTTTTTGCAAAACCTAAAAAAGAAAAAAAACTTTCTGTATGAAGTACTCCATAAGTTTTATTAGGTTGTATAGGACTAGTCATTAGTTACCTCTTATAAAATTTATATCTATTTTATCAAATATAGTATTAAAAGCATTCAAAACTTCATCAATTTGTTTTTCTAAAATTTTATTTGCAATATCTTGATTTTTTAAAATATTGTGATATGGTAAAACTAGTTTAAAAAATCTATTAAAAATATTACAAATCATAGATTGTGGATAGTTCTCAAAAATTACTTTAAACTCTTTATAAAAAGTATTTTTATCCAAATCATTTAGCTTTTTTAACACTTCTTGCTCTTTATTTATTTCATTTTTATCTATACTAGCTAAATTACTTTTTGAGATATTATTTAAATTATTTAAAAACTCAATTTTAAATAATTCTTTAGATATATTCTCAAAATTAAGATGATCTAGTTTTAAAGGAAATGAACCTTTAAAGTATGCTCCTGAACCTAAATTATATATTTTAGTCTTAGGATGAATACTTATTATTTCTTCAAGACTATCTATCATATCGATATATTCTCTAAAAGTAGGAACTTGGGCTTGTAAATTTCCTTTTACATAAATGATATCTGTTTTAAAATCTCCACAATTTTCTACATTTAAGTTTACTTTTCTTGAAGATTTATGAGTTCCTATATGAGTTTTTCCATTTTTACTATCAATTGAAGCATCTATTCCTAAAAGATAAATTTCACTACTTCCGAGTTTTGCTAAAATATCAACTCCTAAATCTCCAACTGTAACTCCACTTAAAAATCCAAAACCAGAAAAAAGTTCAAGAGCATTTTGTAAAAAGTAGATATTTGTATCTTTTAATTTTGTACTAAAAAGTTCATAATCTAGTTTTATTGATGCTAAGACAATAGAGTTTTTATACATTAATTCATCTGTATTAAATTGTTCTAGCATTACATCTTTTTGCCCATCAATAACTAAAATAATATCTGGAATAATATTTAAAATTCTAAGATGCTTTAAAACTGCACTTGAAGCAACTATTATGAATTTTTCTTGATTTAGGTATATCCATTCTAAATTTTTTGCTAAAGATACTCCAGCTCCCAAGAATAAAATCTTTTTATTTTCTAAAAAGTTATATTTTTTTGAAAGATTTATAATATTTCTTTCTTCTTCAAAAAAGTATTTATATCCTCTTTTTAAACTTATTATAAATTCACTAAATGGATATCTCATTTGAGAATTTTCTGTAAGATAAGAGTTCAAATCATTGAGTATTGAATTATAATCTTCATTTATTAATTCAAAATGTATTAGATTATTTAATTCAAATTTATACTCTAGAAATTCATTTGTAAGTTTTTTTATGTTTAATTTATTTTCATCTATAGCAAAAAATAGTTTTGACTCTTTTGATATACTTTCATAATCACATAAAAAAAGTGAAAGTCTAAATATTTCTAGATTTGGTTCAATTATCAAATATACTTTTGCATTGAAGTGTTTATGGAAATCGTTTATATGTACACCAAGTAATGTTCCAATAAAAATAAATTTATTGATTTCTATATTTATATTTCCAAAATTTTGTATATATTCATTTAGATATAAAGAGCTATTTAACTCATTTTCATAGTAGTTTCTTTTTTCTATATTCTCAAGTTTTATAAGTGTAAAAGCATTGCTAAATTCAAAACTATTAATTCTATTAAGTGAATCATAAAAAGGTTCAATATTATATAGGTTTTGATTCTTTTGTAAATCTATTAATTTAAATTCATCATCTATAAACTCTAAAGAATATTTTTCTTTATTACTTTTTTCAAAATCAATTATCTTTTTATATAATTGTGAATGATGTATTTTTAAAAAATTAATATTATTTAAATAAATTATATTAAGAGTTTTTTGTAATTCTTCTATTTGCTTTGCTTTATCCATTTAGTAGTATAATAAAAGCAATATTATAAAAAGGTTATTTATGACAGAAGCACAAATTCAACTACAAAATGCACTTACAACTACATTTTTAGCAAATTTAGCGTTTTTGAGTGAATATGATAATGAACTCTATCATAGAATTGAGAATCTATCAAAAATGATAGAAGAAGGTACTTATGTAGAGAGATATGCTTTAGAATTTATTATGGAAAATGGTGATTTTGATATTTTAGATACTCAAACAAACCAGTATATCTATGGAAAGAATCCTAGAAAAATAAATAGTGACTTGCTAGAAAAGATAGATTTTGAAAATACTAAGTCTTTTTCAAGTATAGAAGGTTTTTTTGAGTATAAAAATTCTCCTACAATAGATATAAATTTTGAATTTAAAGGTGAATTCGGCTCTTTACTTCAAAGCTATTTGCATGAGTATTCAATTACTTTAAATGATTTTTTGGATAATAAAACAAAAAAATATAAAAAGATAGAAAAATTTATATTTTTTGGTACTTTTTTAGGGCGACATATTCCAGCAATTGCACAAAAAATAGATGCTTCTTTATATATGGTATTCGAATCAAATCTTGAGATCTTTAGACTTTCACTTTTTACAGTAGATTATACAATTTTAGCAAAAAATAGTGGAGTAATCTTTTCAATTATGGATGATACATTCGATGTTGAGAAAAAAATATCACTATTTTTAAATATAGGAAGATTTGATAACTATCTAATAAAATTTATAGATATAAATACGAATGTAGACAAGTATTACTATACTTTGGTATCTTTATTAAATACAATGAAAGCTACAAAATATGATTTCTTAAGAAGATTATATGTCTATGTAAATAAAACAACAAATTGTATAAAAGAGAGTTATGATTTTTTACTTTTTGATAGATTAAAAGAAGAATTAAAGATTTTAAAAGATACTCCAGTTTTATATTTAGCAGCAGGTCCTTCTTTGGATGAAAATATAGATTGGATTTATAATAATCAGGATAAATTCTTTATAGTTACTATTGGTTCTGTTTATAATAAACTTTTAAATAAAGGTATAAGAGTAGATTTAGTTACAACTTTGGATGAACAAAAATGGTTAGAAAGAGTTCAATTTTCAAATGAAATTTTAGAAAAATCTTCTAAACATACAATTTTTTTTGCATCAGCTATCACAAATGAAAAAATATTAAAAAAACTAAATAAAAAGAATCTTTTCATATTTGAAATTTATGAATCATTTTTTAAAAATAATTATGCTTTTGATGGACACAGTATAGGTGAAGTAACTTTAGATATTTTACTGCAATTAAATATAAAAAATATTTATTTAATTGGATTAGATTTAGCTTTAAATCAAAAAACTGGAGATACGCACTCAAATAGTGCTGGATCTGGAGTATCAAAAGTTGATATTAATAATAAAGAGAAATCTTTTAGTAGAAAAAGTTTAGTTACAGTAAAAGGAAATTTTGAAAAAGAGGTAAAAACAATAGAACTTTTTTATAGTTCTATAAAAGATATAGAACAAAAACTTATCTTGAAAAATGAATCAACAACAATATATAATTTATCGAAGCATGGCGCATATTTTGAAGGTACAATACCTTTAAATTTAGAAGAAGTAGATATAAAAAGTTTTAAAACTATAGATATAAAATATTTTGATTTACAAAATAATTTAAAAAAGTTTTCAAAAGATAGTTTAGCTGAAAGTCGAAAAAAATCTTTTATAGATGAGATAAATTTTTTACAACAAAATTTAAAAGAACAATTAAATGCTATCAAGGAATATGATTTTAAAAATTATATAGATTTGAACTCTATAATATTAGATTTCTTGCAAAATATTAAAGATAATGATATTTTAATTTTATATAAAGTTTTACATAATTATTATGAGATGGTTATTCCATATTTAAATTATCATTTTAATGATTCAAGATTAAACCAAGAGTATAAAAAGGTAGAGAAAATAAAGGATATTTTCACTACACAAGTTGAGAATTTAATAAACGATTATATCTTTTGTATAAATAAAATTATATAACTATTTTAATAAGTAGGTATATAATATTTCTTAGACTATTGAAGTAGTCTAAGAACATTTTGAGAAACAGAATTAGCTTGGCTGATTGCAAATGAACCAGCTTGAGAAATAATGTTCAATTTATTAAAGTTTGCAGATTCTTGAGCATAATCAACATCTCTGATGATAGCTTCAGCAGCTTTAATATTTGTAGATTGAGTAAGTAGATTTCTTACTGCACTTTCTATTTGATTTTGAGTTGAACCTACATCTCCTCTATATGTATTTAATGTAGTAATAGCAGCATCAACAGTTTCTTGTGAACTTCCAGCAGTAGCTACAGATATAGTTCCAGTTTGATCTAGATTTCTAAGAGCAGTTAAGCCTAATCCAGTTGTATTTGCTCTGATAGATTTCATAGATATCATATCATCAGATTTTTCTCCAACTTGGAAACTATGTCCAGCAGTAGCTGCAGCTCCAGAAGTTCTATCTGCTTGTAAAAGTTGTAAACCATTGTAGTTTACTTGTTTTGCAATATTATCAAGTTGCTCTAATAATTTACTAATATCTTTAGAAATAGATGCTCTACCTGCTGTTGAAGTAGTAGCAGTATTTGCTTGGATAAGTTTAGATTTAACTGTATCTAGAATTTTAGATTGTTCATCCATAGATTTATCAGCAATTTGTAGTAAAGTTACAGCAGAATTACCGTTAGCAACACCTTGATTTATAGATGTAACTTGAGTTCTAAGTTTATCTGCAATAGCAAGACCAGAAGCATCATCGCTAGCTTTATTGATTTTTAATCCTGTACTTAGTTTTTCTAGTGAATTTTTTATACTATTATTTGTATTCGTTGCCGCTTCTTGAGCTGTAAGTGAAGATACATTTGTATTTATTCTCATAAATAGTCCTTGTTTTTAATTTATGTAACATAAGTACATATAAATTATTTAGGCTATTATTACAAAGTAATTCATAAAATTAGTTTAAATTGAATAAATTTTTATAGAATAAATAAAGAAGAGGAAAAATTCCTCTTCTTTTTAATAAAAGAGAATGCTAAATTAAGACTTAAATTATTGTAAAAGTCTTAATACATTTTGTTGAGTAGCATTTGCTTGGCTGATAGCATATGAACCAGCTTGAGAAATGATATTCAATTTATTAAAGTTTGCAGATTCTTGAGCATAATCAACATCTCTGATGATAGCTTCAGCAGCTTTAATATTTGTTGACTGAGTCATAAGGTTTCTTACAGCAGACTCAACTTGATTTTGAGTAGAACCTACGTCTCCTCTATATGCATTTAATGTAGTAATAGCAGCATCAACTGTTGCTTGTGATGTACCAGCAGTAGCTGCACTGATAGTTCCAGTTGAGTCTAAGTTTCTAAGAGCAGTTAACCCTAATCCAGCAGTATTTGCTTGAATAGCTTTCATAGATATTGTATCATCAGATTTTTCCCCAACTTGGAAGCTATGAGCAACACTTGCACTAGCACCAGAAGTTCTATCTGCTTGTAAAAGTTGTAAACCATTGTAGTTTACTTGTTTTGCAATATTATCAAGTTGTTGTAAAAGTTTACTAATATCTTTAGAAATAGCTCCTCTACCTGCTGTTGAAGTAGTAGCAGTATTTGCTTGGATAAGTTTAGATTTAACTGTATCTAGAATTTTAGATTGCTCATCCATAGATTTATCAGCAATTTGTAGTAAAGTTACAGCAGAGTTACCATTTGCAATACCTTGATTTATAGATGTAACTTGAGTTCTAAGTTTATCTGCAATAGCAAGACCAGAAGCATCATCTGAAGCTTTATTGATTTTTAAACCAGTAGAAAGTTTTTCTAGTGAATTTTTTATACTGTTATTTGTGTTTGTTGCTGCTTCTTGAGCTGTTAAAGATGAAACGTTTGTATTAATTCTCATTTTATTTCCTTTTATATTGTTAAATAGTTTGCTAAATCTTTTATAAAGATTTCACAGCCTAAAACCTTCTTGTCTCTTTGAAAAAGATTCAAGCATAGAGTATCAAAAAAACCTTTTGACTCTTCGGATTGCATCCAACCCTAAATTTATAATTGAATTATTATATAACTTTTCTTAAATTTAGATTAAAAAATAAATTAGTTTTCAATTTTTTTTAAAATTACACCACTTTCAATATGTTCAGTGAATGCAAATTGATCAAACAATGCAAATTTTACTATTTTATGAGTTTTTACTAATTCTTGTAAATCTCTATGTAAAGTTTCTGGATTACATGAAATATATATTATATTTTCAAATTCTTTTGCTAGATTTCTAGTAGTATCATCTAATCCACTTCTTGGTGGATCCATAAATATAGTATTAAAGTCATATGCTTTTAAATTAATATTTTTTAATCTATTAAATGGTCTTTTTTCTGCTAGTGCTTCTACAAATTCTTCTGCACTCATTCTAATAAACTCAATATTTTCTATATTATTTAACTTACAATTTCTTAAAGCTGATTTGATAGATGTTTTTGATATTTCTGTCGCTAAAACTTTGTTGAATTTTTTTGATAGTGGAATTGTAAAATTTCCACCCCCGCAATAAAGTTCACATAAATCTTTAGTTGAACTTTGTGTATTTTTTAAAACCCATTCAATCATTTGTATATTTACATTCGTATTTGGTTGAGTGAATCCATTTTCTTCATATGCAAATTTAAACTCTTGATTTTCTATGGTTAAAGTTTCATTTATAAAATCATCACTTAAAACAATTTTTTGTTTTCTACTTCTACCAATTATTTTTATATTTAGTTTATTTTCTATTTTTTTTGATAATTCACACCAATCACTTTCAAGTTTTTTATGATAAATCAAAGTTACAAGCATGTCATGAGTAGAACTATTTAAAAATTCAATAGCAAAAAGTCTAAAAGACAATAACATATCTTTTTCAAGCTCTATTAAAAGTTTTGGCATAAGGTTTGATATATCAGAACTTACAATAGAACAGGAATCTATCTTTAAAATATCTTTATTAAAATCATTCATAGCAAAAGATAAAATATCTTTTTGACTATTTTCATCTTTTTCCCACCAAACTCTAAATTCAGCACGATTTCTAAAGTTTTTTTCACTACTTTTAATGATATCAAACTCAATATTTGTAAAGTTTTCAAATCGTTTTTTTTCTCTTTGAATTTTATAATTTAGTTGTTCATCGTAAGTTTTGTCATATAGTGTACAGGAAGCACAAGTCCCAAAATATTTACAGTTCATTAAAATTAAATCCTTTATTAAAATAAGTATTATATGGAAATATTGGTAAAAGTAGATATAATTTATGAATTTTAAAAAAGAAGAATTATGAAAGAAAATTGGCAAGAACAAATACAGAGTCTATTAAATTGTGATTTAAAATCACTTTATCCACTAGCAAGAAGTTTAAATAGAAAATTAGAGTTTTATGTAGGCCCTACAAATAGTGGAAAGACATACAATGCTTTATTGAAATTAAAAGAAGCAAATAGTGGGTTATACTTAGCTCCACTTAGGCTTTTAGCACTTGAAGGATATGAAGATTTAAAAGAATCAAATATTGAGGCTTCTCTTATAACAGGAGAAGAACAACAATTAAATGAAGATGCTGCACATGTTTGTTCAACTATTGAAATGTTGGATTTTGATTTGGAAGTTGATGTTGCAGTTATTGATGAAGTTCAAATGCTTGAAGATGATGATAGAGGTTGGGCTTGGGTAAATGCAATTATTGGAGTTCCTGCAAAAAAAGTTATTATGACTGGAAGTGTAAATGCTCTTGAAGCTGTAAAGAAAATAGCTCAATATCTAGGAGAAGATTTAAAAATTGTAAAACATAAAAGAAAAAATGAACTAAAAGTTTTAGAAAAATGGACATCTTTAGAAAAACTTGATGATGGAACAGCTTTGATAGCATTTTCAAGAAGTGATGTTTTGAAATTAAAGCAAAAATTACAAAAAAGATATTCTGTTTCAGTAATTTATGGTAATTTATCTCCTGAAGTACGTAGAGATGAAGCTAGAAGATTTAGACAAGGAGAAAGCCAAATCCTAATAGCTACAGATGCTATAAGTATGGGCTTAAATCTTCCTATTAAAACAATATTATTTACTACAGATACAAAATTTGATGGGGTAAGAAAAAGAAAAATTAGTGTAAATGAAATAGTTCAAATAGCCGGTCGTGCTGGAAGATTTGGAATATTTGAAGCAGGATATTTAGGTGCCACAAGAAGAGATGTTTTAGAATATATAAAAGAGGAATTTAAAGCTCCTATAAAAACAATAAAACCACCATTTAAAGTGAAAATAAATAACTTCCAACTTGAAAATCTTTCAATGCATCTAAAGACAAAATCTCTAGGAAAAGTTTTAAACTTTTTTGCCTTAAATATGAAGTTTAATGGTCCTTTTGAAGCAGCAAATCTTTCAGGTATGCTTGAAGCTTCAAGAATTGTTGATAGCAAAGATGGTTTGAGTTTAGAGGAAAAATATCTTTTATCTCAAGCGCCAATTACTGCAAAATCTACTATTATTTTACAAGCATATACTTCATATATTGCAAGTGTTATTAAAAAAAAGGTAAATCATTATAAACCATCAATTACTTTACCTAAAAAAGCAATAACTCAAAAAGATTTACTTTTAGTAGAAGATGAGGTAAAAAAAATATCTCTTTATCTTTGGCTTTCATATAAATTTCCAGAACTTTTTCCAGATCATGAGAAAGCATATATTTTAAGAAATTATTTTAATAGTTTTATAGAACAGTCTTTAAAAGAAGGTGTTTTAATAGATGAAAAGAATTTTGAAGATAAACCAAAGTATAAAGAAAGAGCTAAAAAACAAGATAAAGTTTTCAATAAAAGAGATAGAACTTATAAGAGGGATAAAAAAAGATTTTAATAATTTTTTAGTTAGAATAGAAGACTATTTTGTAAATGAAAAAAATAAGGAAATTTAGTGCTGAGTTTTTTTAAAGCTGATGAAGATAGCTTTTCTCAAGAATTAATGTCAAATAAAATTGATATAAATAAACTTAAGAAATATATAAAAAAGGGTGTAGATATAAATTTTACTGATGATAAAGGAAGAACAATCCTTTTTGAATTAGTTTATAAAAAGAAATTTAATGCTATTAAAGTTTTACTAGATTTAGGGATTAATATTTACAAGGAAGATAATTTAGGAAAAACTGTATTAAGCGAAGCTTGTGAAAAATATGATTTTATGATGATTAAATTTTTGCTTGATAATGGTTTTGATGCAAATAGAAAAAATTCTAAAGGTAGAACTATCTTACAAGATAATGTACTTTTAGGAAATGAAAAAGTTTTTCAAATACTTTTAAATTATAATTTAGATTTTGATATAAAAGACAATGATGGAGAAACAGTACTTTTTGATGCAGTTACAAATGGTAATATTGAACTTCTAAAAAGGGTAATTGAAAATATAAAAGATATAAATGTTGTAGATAAAGATGGACAAACTGCACTATTTAGAGCAGTTTTAAAAGATGATTTGAGAATTGCATTAACTTTGATATCGAGTGGAATAAATGTTAATATAATTGATAAGTATGGACAAAATGTACTTTTTAATACTATTTTACAAGGTGAAAAAAATCAAATAATTTTAAAGCATTTAATAAGTAGAAAAATAGACTTAAATATTGTTGATTATAGAGAAAAAAATATAATTGATGAGATATTTTATATAACTACATTACAAAAATATGATAAAGACTTAGATGATAAAAGATATATTTTAATTTCTTCTAAAGATGACTATTTCTCGTTAGCATCACAGATTATTAATGGTGGATTTAAAATTGATAATTTAGATAAATCTGGTAGAACATTAGTTCAAAAAGAGATAGAAAAAAGAAATTTAAATACAGCAGAATTTTTAATAAATTTTGGAGCAAGTATAAATATCTTAGATGAAAATGGTAGAAATTTAGTACATAAAGAGTTTTTAAAAGGGTATTCAAATAGCAGGATAACAGAGTTTCTTATATCAAAAGGTGGAAATCTTAATCAAAGAGATAAATTTGCAAAAAGTTTAGTTGAAAACCTAATAGATTTAATTTTAATATCAAAAGGTGATAAAGAAAGAAATCCAAGTTTAGATGAATATTTAAAAGATGATGGTGAATTTGATATTTTATTAAAAAAAGCATTAGCAAATGGTGCTGATATAAATCATAGAAAAGTAAATGGTAGAAATCTTGTATTTGAATTAGTTGATTACGATAGTTTTGAAATTCTTGATATTTTAGTTGAATATGGAATAGATGTAAATTGTATTGATTATGATGGGTATACCCCTTTGATGTATATGATTGAAGAAGGTTTAAAAATAGAAGATAGAACACTAAAAGCCTATTTTGTAAAACGTTTACAGAACTTTTTAAAATATAAAGTAAATCTTGATGTACAATATAAAGATGGTAAAACAGTAATTCATAAAGCCGTTATTGCTGATGATTTAGTAGTTGTTGAAAAGCTTATGGTTAAAAAAGCAAATTTAAATTTAAAAGATAGTCATGGTAGAACAGCACTGCATCATACACAATGGAAAGGAAATTATCAAATAGCAAGATGGTTAATTTCTGCTGGAGCTGATATGAATTTACCTGATAATAGTGGATTTAATATCTTGAATTATGCTGCTATTTTAGGACATACAAGACTTGTAGTTACACTGATTTCCTCTGGTATTTTGATGTATAATAATAATCCTAAAAATAAAAAAGTTGCACAGTTTTTTAAAACTAAAGAAAAAGGTTTAGATAAATTTTTAGTTGCTGATGATATTAGTGATCATAAAATGAGAAATGCTTTGATTGAAGTTGTTACAAATTTAAAAAAAGAAATAAATGAAGCTTTAGCTTAAAAAGGTTAAAAATGAATAAAAAATCAATAATTATATTAGCTGCTGGTGCTGGAACGAGAATGAAATCAGAACTTCCTAAAGTTTTACATAAGATTTCTGGCAAACCAATGCTTTATTATTCTATAAAAGAGGCTTTAAAACTTAGTGATGATGTAACAGTTGTTTTATATCATCAGTTTGAAAGAGTAAAATCTGAAATGGAAAAATATTTTTCAAATATAAGTTTCGTGATACAAGATCATTTAAATTATCCTGGAACAGGTGGTGCAGTTATGGGCATCATTCCAAAATATAATAAAGTTTTGGTTTTAAATGGAGATATGCCATTAATACAAGCAAATGAATTACATAAATTTGATATTGATGCTACTATTGTAATGTCTGTTTTAGAATTAAAAAGTGCTGATGGATATGGAAGAGTTATTATTGAGAATGGAACTGTAAAAAAAATAGTTGAACAAAAAGATGCAAGTATTGATGAACTTCAAATTACAACAGCTAATGCTGGTATTTATCAATTTGAAACAAAGTTTTTACTTGAAAATTTACCAAAATTAAATAATAATAATGCACAAAAAGAGTTTTACATAACTGATTTAGTAGAAATAGCAATAAAGCAAAATAAAGTTTTAAAACCTTTAATTGTTAATGAAGAGAATTTTAAAGGAGTTAACTCTAAAGTAGAACTTTCAGATGCTGAAGTAATACATCAAAATAGAATAAAAAAAGAGTTTATGAAATCTGGAGTTATTATGAGATTACCTGATACTATATATATAGAAGAGGGTGTTCAAATAGAGGGCGAAAGTATAATTGAAAATGGTGTAACAATTTTAGGAAACTCAAAGATTATAAATTCACATATAAAAACTAATAGTATTGTAGAAAACTCTTTAGTTGAAAATAGTGATATTGGACCAATGGCAAGAATTCGCCCTGATAGTAAGATAATGTCTACTCATATTGGAAATTTTGTAGAAACAAAAAAAGCAGTTTTAACAGGAGTTAAAGCTGGACATTTAAGTTATCTTGGAGATTGTTTTATTGATGAAGGAACAAATATTGGTTGTGGAACAATAACTTGTAACTACGATGGAGTAAAAAAACATCAAACAATTATAGGTAAAAATGTTTTTGTAGGAAGTGATACACAATTTGTTGCTCCAATAACAGTTGAAGATGATGTAATAATTGGAGCAGGAACAACTGTAACAAATGATATAAAAAAAGGTGAACTTTACGTAACTAGAGTAAAAGAAAGAGTTATAGATGGTTACTTCTATAAACATTTTGAAAGTAAGAAAAAATAATGCTTTTAAAAAATAAAAATATACTTTTGGCAGTTACTGGTTCTATTGCAATTTACAAAAGTTTAGAACTGATAAGATTTTACATTAAAGCTGGTGCAAATGTACGAGTTTTAATGACTAATGGTGCTAAAAAATTTATAAATCCTATTACTTTTGAAGCTATTTCACAAAATAATATTTTAGATGAAAATACTGAAAGTTGGGATAAAAACAAAGATTATAATCATATAGATATTACAAAATGGGCAGATATTTTTGTAATTGCTCCAATTAGTGCAAATACTATAAATAAAATAGCTTGTGGTTTGGCTGATAATTTACTTTTACAAACAGTTCTTGCTTGTAAAAAAACTATTATTTTATCACCTGCTGCAAATACAAATATGATTGAAAACTCAATTACAAAAAATAATATTGAAGCTTTAAAAGCCTTAGGTTTTAAAATTTTACAAACTCAAACAAAAGAGCTAGTTTGTAAAGATATTGGGAATGGAGCTATGGCTGATCCAATAGAAATTTTTCATGAAACAGTAAGAGAACTTTTAAAGAAATCTTATTGGGAAGATAGAAAAGTTGTTTTAAGTGGAGGAGGAACACTTGAAAGAATTGATGATGTAAGATATATTTCAAACTTTTCAAGTGGTAAAATGGCTACAAGATTAGCAACTGCATTATATTATTTAGGAGCAGATGTTAGTTTGATATCTACAAGAGGATATGAAAAATTACCATTAAATGTAGATTTGAAAATTGTTGATAGTTCACAGAGTATGTTTTTAAATCTTAATGAAAAATTAAATCAAAAAAGATTAAAGAAGAGTTTTTTATTTATGGTTGCTGCTGTTAGCGATTATATTCCTGAAAAAACTTTTAAAGGAAAACTAAAAAAAGAGAGTTTAGGTGAAAGTTTTAGTTTAAATTTAGTTCAGAATATTGATATTTTAATGAATATAGATAAAAAAGATATTTTTTCTATTGGATTTAAAGCAGAGATGGATAAAGAAAATGCAAAAATTAATGCACAAAATATGTTAAAAAACAAGAATCTTGATGCTGTTTGTTTAAATATTTTAGATGAAAATAATACATTTGGAAGTGATGATAATATAATAGAACTTATTTTAAAAGATAAAATTTTTAATTTTACTGGTGAGAAATTAGAGATATCTTTAGAAATTTTAAATAGTTTAGAAAAAGAGTTTAAATAATGGTTGAAGAAGGAAAACCAGAACACATAGCCATAATAATGGATGGAAATGGAAGATGGGCTAAACAACGAGGGCTTAAAAGAACAGCAGGACATGAAGAAGGAGCAAAAGTTGTAAGAGAAATTACAACTTATTGTACAAAAGTTGGTATAAAGTATCTTACTTTATATGCTTTTTCTACTGAAAACTGGAATAGACCAAAACTTGAAGTTGAGTATTTGATGAAACTTTTAGAAAAGTTTTTAAAAAATGAATTAGAAACTTTAATGAAAAATGAAATTAGATTTAAAGCTATTGGAGATTTAAGTAAATTTTCAAACTCATTACAAAAGACTATAAAAGAAGTTGAAGAAAAAACTTTGAATAATAAAAATTTAACTCAAGTTTTAGCTTTAAATTATGGATCAAAAGATGAAATAGTTAGAGCAATAAAAAAGTTAAATGAAAAAAAATTAGAAATAACAGAAGAAAATTTTGAATCTTGTCTTGATACAGCAGGATTTAGTAATGTTGATTTACTTATTCGTACAAGTGGTGAAATAAGGCTTTCAAATTATTTACTATGGCAAAATGCTTATGCAGAGTTATTTTTTACAAATACATTATGGCCAGATTTTAATAGTAATGAACTTGAACTTATACTAGAAGATTTTAAAAAAAGGCAAAGAAGATTTGGAGCATTATAAAAGTTTAAAAGTAATAATTTCATCTTTTTTTGTAATAATATTACTATTTTCTAAATTTCATTTAGGGATTGTATTTATTCAATATTCAATATTTTTTTATATTCTATTAGTTCTTTGTTCATATGACTTAAAATATAAGGCGGTTCCTGATTATTTACTTTTAGTTGTTTTAGTTTTATCATTTTTTATAACAAAATTTGATTTTATAACATCTTTCCAAAATGCTTTACTTTTAAGTGGTGCTATGGTTTTACTAAATTTTTTAGTTACTTTTTATATACAAAATATAAAATCAAAGATTTTAAATGATGAGAGTTTAAAAACAAAAACTGCTTTAGGTGAAGGGGATATACCATTAATTGCATCAATAGGAGTTATTTTAGGATTACAAGAAGCAATTTTTACTATATTCTTAAGTGCAATTATTGGTATAATACATATAATTTATATAAGAATAATGAAAAAAGACAATGAGATTCCATTTATTCCATCTTTAGTATTTGCATTTTTTTTAGAGTTTTTTTTAAATATTTTTAGCTATTTGAAGGATTTTTATTGAGATTAAATAATTATTTATATTCGCAACTATCACTTACTTTTTTCCCAATATTTTTAGGGTTGTTTTTTATAACATCGGTTGTTTTTTTAGTAAGAATTGTATCTTTAACATCAGTTATTACAATAAATTTTTTTGAGTTATTTGAACTTTACAGTTATACTATTCCTCAAATTTTACTTTTTACATTTCCTATATCTTTTTTTATATCACTATCAATAAGTATTTCAAAGTTATCAGGTGAGTATGAACTTACTGTGATTACATCTTTTGGAGTTGGACCAATAAGAATTATAAAATCATTTTTACCTATCACAATTTTTGTATCTATAACTTCTCTGATTTTAACATTAGGTTTAATTCCTAAAACAAAATATTCAATGAATGAATTTATTAATGTAAAAAAGGCTGAAGCAAATTTTAATATAAGAGAAAGTGAATTTGGTCAAAAATTTGGAGAATGGCTTATTTTTATAAATTCTAAGGAAAATAATATTTTTAAAGATGTTAAATTATTAAAAGCAAGTAATAATAATGAGAATGAACAATTTATTATTGCGAAGGAAGCTTTTTTAGATAATGATGGCTATTTGATCTTTAAATTATTAGATGGAAAAATCTTTATACTAGAAAAAGATTCTTTAAATCAGATAAATTATGATGAAATGTATATTAATGAAGTTATAAAGGATAACCAGATTAATTCTTTTACAACTAGTTTTAATTATTGGATTTTAAGTTTAAAATATAATTTGGATAATGATTCTTTTATATTCTTTATACTAACTTCGATATTTCCTTTAATATCTATATTTTTAGTTATAATCTATGGATATTTTAATCCAAGATATGATAAAAATAGAACAGTAATTTATTCTATTATTACAGTAGTTATATATTATATATTTATAAAATATATTGGAGATAGATTTTTATTACATTCACTTTATATTATTCCTTCTATTTGGTTATTTTCAAGTTATATTTTATACAGTAAGACAATAAAAAAAGAGTATTGATTTGAATTTGAAATTTATTTGTTCTTATGATGGAAGTTTATACTTTGGAAGTCAAAAGCAACCAAATCAAAATACAGTTGAAGATGAACTTTTAAAAATTTTTAAAACTTTTAGTATTGATACAAAGATTATTTTTAGTGGAAGAACAGATAAAGATGTTCACGCTACAAAACAAGTTTTTAATTGTTTTATTCCAGAATATTTTGATAACTTTTTTAAATTAAAAGATATTTTAAATAGAAGGCTTCCAAGTTCTATAAAAATTTTAAAAATATCAAAAGTAAGTGATGATTTTCACTCAAGATTTAGTGCAAAAAAAAGAGTTTATAGATATATAATTACTACAAAACCTACAACACCTTTTAATGCAAAATATATGACTTATGTAAAAAATGTAGATGAAGAACTTCTAAAAAGTGCGATAAAAGAGTTTATAGGAGTTTATGATTTTAAGTTCTTTCATAAAACAGGAAGTGATAAAGAGAACACAAAAAGAGAAATTTTTGATACAAAGTTTTATAAATATAAAAATATTTATATTTTTAAATTTACAGCAAATTCATATCTAAGAAGTCAAATTAGACTTATGGTTGGTTTTTTACTTTCTATTAATGAAAAAAAATTAACAATAGAAGATTTAAAAAATCAATTAAATTGTAAGAAACATATATTTAAAACTCCTGCTAGTGCAAATGGTTTGTATCTTGCACAAATAAAATATTAAAGGATAGAAATGAAGAATTTATTAAAAATATTTACTTATATAGCTTTTTTAAACGTTTTTTTATTTGCAAACTCTGAAATTAATATACAAAAAGGTATTGATTTAATTGGAGCAGAGCAAAATCAAGAGTTTACTTTAGAATCTAAATTTCATAAACAAAACTATTTAGTACAAGTTTATAAACCAAAAACAGTAGCACCAAAAGATGGTTATCCTGTGTTATATATTTTAGATGGGAATGCAACTTTCCCTTATGCTTCAGTTATGGCTCAAGCTATAGATAATATGTCATATCGTACTAAAAAGACACCTCCTTTGATAGTATCAATAGGCTATGCTTCAGGAGAACTTTTTGATATAGAAGCAAGAAGTTTTGATTATACTCCACCATATGAAGGAGAACTAAAGGCTCCAGAAAATCGTGGGAGTTCACAATATATTCAAGGTGGAGCAGAAACTTTTTATAGTTTCTTACAAAATCAATTAAAGCCAATTATTGAAAAAAATTATTTAATTGATAAAAATAAACAAACTTTATTTGGGCACTCTTATGGTGGTCTTTTTACTTTATATGCTTTTTTAAATCATCCAAATGATTTTCAAAATTTTGTATCAGCTAGTCCATCTATATGGTGGAATGATTTTGCTATATTAAAAGATATAGAAAATAAAAAAATAGAGTTTAAAAATCCAACAAAATTAATTTTGAGTGTAGGTGAAATAGAAAATAAAGATAAAAATCCAAAAGATGTTGAGATATTTGCTTCAAATTTAGAAAATACTAAAAATCTACAAATAAAGATTTTTAATATATCAAATGCTACTCATCTTGAGGCTTTATTCCCTGCATTAAATCAAGCATTAAAAATATATGATTAATATATTTTTGAAGTTTATTATCTTTTTTATATTTAGTATAAATTTATTTGCTTATGAATTTAAATTAAATGAAAAAGATATAAAATTTATAAATAGCTCAAAACAAAAAACAGCTATTTTAAAAAGATTAGAAAAATATAAGGAATTTAAAGTAAAAGCTAAAAATTTTGATATAGATAAAAAATTATCACAAACAAACTTTTTTATTAATAGAACTTTACCTGAATTTGATAGTAAAAGTTCAGGAATTGATGATTATTGGATGACTCCTAAAGAGTTCTTTTTTAAAGGATTTGGAGATTGTGAAGATTATGTTATAGCTAAATATTTTACTCTTTTAGAGTTAGGAGTAAAAAAAGAAGATTTATATCTTGCAATTGTAAGTGTAGAAGGAAGCCCTGGGAAACATATGGTTTTACTATATTTAAAAGACAAAAATAGATCCGCTTTAGTTTTAGATAATCTTAGTTTTAAAGTTCTTCCTTTTTCAAAAAGAACTGATTTAACTCCTATTGTTGCTTTTAATGAAATAGATTCATATCAATTTTCAAAAGATAAGTTTACACAAAAAGCAATTATTGATTGGCAAAATGACAATAAATGGGAAAAAATTCTAAATAGAGTTTACAAATTAGATGAATAATAAATATTTTTTTAAAAGTATTTAAAAACACTTGACAAATATTGACTCAATAAGTTATAATTCTTTAGCAGTTTGAGATATAGAGTGCTAAATTTATGAAATGGTTATAATTTATGATAGATAAAAAAGAGTTCTTATTACAATCTATTATCAAAGCATATATAGAACATTTAGAGCCAATTGGTTCAACACAATTAAAATCTATGTATGATTTATCATATTCTCCAGCTACAATTAGAGGTTATTTTAAGAAATTGGGAGATGAAGGATATTTAGTTCAAGAACATATAAGTAGTGGAAGAACACCTTCAAATGAAGCTTTAAGACAATATTGGAGTGGAAAATTAGATTTTAATTTGAGTGGTATAAATATAAAATCTTTAGAATATTTTAGTTCTAAAATTGGATTAACAGTGTTTCTAAAAAAAGAGAAGCAAGATATTTTAAGAAATATAATAAATGTAGAAAATAGATATATGATTTTAGAATTTTCAACTTTTGCAGTAAGTATCAGATACAGTGAAGCTTTAAGTAGATTTTTAAAAGATTTTTTAAACTTTGAATTAAAAGATATTTTAAAAATCTCAAAAGATGTTGGAGCATTCGAGTTATATAATAGTATAAATCAAAGTTTACAAAGTGACAATTTTGAGATTTTTAACTACAAAGAGTTTTTATCTTTGGCATTGAACTATGATTTTGATGAGTTTACAATTGATAGATTTTTGAAAGGATATATTATAGATGATCTTCAAGAAGGGTTATACTTTGATAGATTCTTACCACAAAACTATATTGGAATTTGTAAATTTTGCAAAATCAATAACGAAGACGTTAAAATGTTGGTTGTTGGTGAGTTATCAAAAGATTATGAATATTTTTTTGAAAAAATTATACAATTTTAGGAGTATATAATGAGTGAAGAAATTAAAGAAGAGATTTTAAAATCACAAGAGCAGAGGAATGAAGAAGAGAGTTGTGAAGATACTCAATGTTGTGAAAATGATGCTAGTCAAGAAACTGAAACTAAAGAAGAAAGTTTTGATGATGTTGTTACTAGACTTGAAGAAGAGTTAAAACAAAGTGAAGAAAAGTTTTTAAGAGTTCATGCTGATTTTGAGAATATTAAAAAAAGATTAGAGAGAGAAAAATATCAAGCGATAGATTATGCAAGTGAAAAATTTGCAAAAGATTTATTAATTCCTCTTGATACTTTAGAAATGGCTTTAAAATCAGCTAATGCAGATTTAAGTGCAGAAGAATTACTTCCAAAACTAAAAGAAGGAATTGAACTTACTATAAAAAGTTTTTTAACAACTTTTGAAAAACATAATATTACAAAAGTTGATACTGATGGTGAGTTTGACCCAAATGTTCATAATGCAGTGATGCAAGTAGATAGTGAAGATCATACCACTGGACAAATTGTAAGTGAGTTACAAAAGGGATATCTATTAAAAGATAGACTTCTTCGTCCATCTATGGTATCAATAGCAAATTAATAGATGACCGTAATGTCAATAAACTAATTAGATAAGAAATAAAATTTTATAATAAAAGGATTTAAAATGAGTAAAGTTATAGGAATAGATTTAGGAACAACAAACTCTTGTGTAGCAGTTTATGAAAATGGTGAAGCAAAAATTATCCCAAATAAAGAAGGGAAAAATACAACTCCATCAATCGTTGCATATACTGACAAAGGGGAAGTTTTAGTAGGAGATCCAGCTAAAAGACAAGCTATTACAAACCCAGAGAAAACGATATATTCTATTAAAAGAATTATGGGTTTAATGATGAATGAAGAAAATGCTAAAGAAGCACAATCAAAAGTTGGATATAAAATAGTAGATAGAAATGGAGCTGCTGCAGTTGAAATTGCTGGAAAAGTATACACTCCTCAAGAAATTTCTGCAAAAATTTTAGGAAAATTAAAAGCTGATGCTGAAGAGTATTTAGGAGCAAAAGTTACAGATGCTGTTATAACTGTACCTGCATACTTTAATGATGCACAAAGAAAAGCAACACAAGAAGCAGGAACAATTGCAGGATTAAATGTACTTAGAATTATCAATGAGCCAACAGCAGCATCTTTAGCTTATGGTTTGGATAAAAAAGGTGAAGAAAAAGTTTTAGTTTACGATTTAGGTGGAGGAACTTTTGACGTTACAGTTTTAGAAATTGGTGATGGAACATTTGAAGTTCTTTCTACTGATGGAAATGCTTTCTTAGGTGGGGATGACTTTGATAATAGAATTATTGATTGGTTAGCAAAAGAGTTCAAAGATGAAAATGGATTTGATATCAAAAATGATAAAATGGCCCTTCAAAGATTGAAAGATGCAGCTGAAAATGCTAAAAAAGAGTTAAGTAGTGCTGAATCAACAGAGATTAACTTACCATTTATTTCTATGGGAAATGCAGGACCTATTCACTTAGTAAAATCTTTAACTAGAGCAAAATTTGAGTCTATGACGGAAGATTTAATAGATGAAACTTTATCTCATATTAAAGTTGCTTTAAAAGAAGCAAATCTTGATAAAGGTGATATTGATGAGATTATTATGGTTGGTGGAAGTACAAGATTACCAAAAGCAAATCAAGTTGTAAGAGAATTTTTTGGAAAAGATTTAAATAAAGGTGTAAATCCTGATGAAGTTGTAGCAGCTGGTGCAGCTGTACAAGCTGGAGTTTTAAGAGGTGATGTTAAAGATGTTCTTTTACTTGATGTTACACCACTTTCTCTTGGAATTGAAACGTTAGGTGGAGTTATGACAAAACTTATTGAAAAAGGAACAACAATTCCTGTTAAAAAATCTCAAGTTTTCTCAACAGCTGATGATAATCAACCAGCAGTTTCTATTCATGTTTCTCAAGGTGAGAGAGAATTTGCAAGAGATAACAAATCTTTAGGTATGTTTGAACTTTCAGATATTCCAGCAGCTCCAAGAGGTGTTCCTCAAATTGAAGTAACATTTGATATTGATGCAAATGGTGTTTTAAATGTATCTGCAAAAGATAAAGGAACAGGAAAAGAAAATAAAATTACTATTTCTGGAAGTTCTGGATTAAGTGATGCAGAGATTGAAAAAATGGTGCAAGAAGCAGAAGCAAATAAAGAAGCAGATGCTAAGAAAAAAGAAGTTATTGAGATAAGAAATCAAGCAGATGCTATGTTACATACTACTAGAAAAACGTTAGAAGAGAATGAAAATGTAATTTCTGAAGATGAGAAAAAAGCTATTATTGATGCAGCAGCTGAACTTGAAGAAGTTTTAAAAGATGAAAATTCTACTAAAGAGCAAATTGAAGATAAATTAAAAGTTTTAACTGAAAAATCTCATAAATTAGCAGAAGCTATGTATAAAAAAGAAGGTGAACAAAACCAACAAGGTCAAGCAAACCAAAAAGCAAAAAAAGATGACGATGATGTTATCGATGCAGAAGTAGAGTAAGCTCTACTTCATGCAAAAAAATCTAATTTTTTTAATCATTACAACTGTTTTATTTACTTCTTGTGCAACTAAAAAAAATGAGATAAAACCTTTAGAAGTTGTAGAAAAAGTAACTCAAAAAGAGAGAATGGAAAGAGTGTCTTTTGCTCAAATTAAAGGTTTTTTTGAAGATGATTTAAATTATGCTTTAGAAGTATTTAAAAAAGATTGTCAAAAATCTAAAAGATTTGAAGAGTTAAAAACTGTTTGTGAAAAAGCTCAATATACAAATGATGGAGCAATGTTTTTTGTATCAAATTTTATTCCTTATAAACTTTATGATAATAATTCAAATGATGAAGGTATTATAACTGGTTATTATGAACCTCTTTTATATGGGAGTCTAAAAAAAACTTCAAGATTTAAATATCCAGTTTACAAAATGCCAAAAAATCTTATAAATTCAGATAGTACAAATTTAAAAGGTTATAAATCAATAGGAAAAATTGTAGGTAAAAAAATAGTTCCTTATGATACTAGAAAAGATATAGAATCTAATCCAAATAATAAAAATCTTGAAGCAATAGCTTATGTTGATGATAAAATTGATTTATTCTTTTTACAAGTTCAAGGAAGTGGAAAGATACAGCTTGATACGGGTGAAATAATTAATATTGGATATGCAGGACAAAATGGAAGGCCATATACAAGTATAGGAAAATATTTTATAGATAATGAGATAATCTTAAGAGAAGATATATCAGTTCAAACAATAAAAGAAGCCTTGCTTAAAAATCCTTCAAAAATTGATGATATTTTAAATTTAAATGAAAGTTATGTATTCTTTCAAGTTTCAAGTCAAGGTGCAACAGGAGCTTTAAATACTGTTTTAACTCCAAAAAGAAATATTGCAGTTGATAGAAGCTATATTCAACTTGGAATACCAGTTTTTTTAAATACTCAAAATCCTATTACAAAAGAATCTATAAATCAACTTATGGTTGCTGCTGATGTTGGTGGAGCTATAAAAGGTGAAATAAGAGCAGATTTTTTTTGGGGCTTTGGGAATGATGCATATCATTATGCTGGAAGAATGAAAGAAAAAGGAAAGATGTATATTCTTTTACCTAAAATCAATTAAAATGGTTGTTACATACAACAACCATTTCCACAACAATAAGTTTTTTGTTCTTCTTTATAAAATTTGATTATAAAATTATTAAACATCTCTTGAAGTTCAAAAGAGTGTTTTTTACAAAAAGATCTATTCATAATATTTTTCATCTCAATAGCTTTTGTTAAAGCATCATCTTTTGAAGAAAATTCAAGATTATTTTCTAAGTCACTTTTTATAAAACATTCACATCTGTCTTGTATTACTATTTTAAACATAAAAATCCTTTTAAAAGCAAAAGTCTAGCAAAAAAAAGTTAAAATATTTAATTAAAACTTCACAAAGGAATATAATGCACATAACTAATCTTATTTCACAGTATTTTGGAAAATTTGCTAAAAAAGAGTTTCCAAAGCCTATTCAAAAGATAATAAATAAAAGCTATGCAAGGTTTATGAAGTTGGATATGCGAGAATTTAAAAATGCAAAACATTACAAATCTTTAAATGAACTTTTTACTCGAGAGTTTATAATAGATAGGGAAATTGATAATAATAAAAACATTTTTATATCTCCAACAGATAGTTTAATTACTGAATGTGGTAAATTAGAAAATGATACAGCATTACAAATAAAAGGTATGGCATATAGTGTTGAAGAACTTCTAACTTATTATTGTAGTGATAGCTATGACAAAATTGATGATGGAAATTTTATGAATTTCTATTTATCTCCAAAAGATTATCATAGATATCACGCTCCAATTGATTTTAAACTTAAAAAACTTATTCATGTTCCTGGAAAATTATATCCAGTAAATTTAAAATATCTAAATAAAGAGTTTGAACTTTTTGTTCAAAATGAAAGAGTTATTCTAGAGTGTGAAAGTGAAGGAAAAACATTTTTTATGGTATTTGTTGGAGCTTTAAATGTAGGGCAAATGGTATTTACATTTGAACCACAAGTTGAAACAAATAAAGATACAAAAGAGATAAAAGTTTATACTTATGATAATATAGAGATTTCAAAAGCTGAATGTTTAGGATATTTTAAAATGGGTTCAACAGTTGTTATGATTTGGGAAAAAGATTTTGTAACATTAGAAAATTTATTAAACCAAAATATTAAATTTGGACAAAGAATTGCAACATATTAATATATTAGAAATTATATTAATAATACTTTCTATCTCTTTTTTCTTACTATATATAAGAAGTATTATAAATACAAAAAAGGTTTGTCAAAAAATTGTTGAAGATGTAAAAAAAGAGGTAGAAGATAGACTTTACAATGATGAACTTACAAATTTAAAAAATAGAAAAGCTTTAGAAGATTATATTAAAGATAAAGATAGTGTAGTTACTGTCTTACTTGATTTAGATTCTTTTGAAGATTTAAATGAACTTTATGGCTTTATTAATGCAGAATTAGTTTTAGTAGAAGTTGCAAATATATTAAAGGAATTTGAAAATAGCTATGATGTAATTGCATATAGATTAAGTGGAGATATATTCGCTCTTGTAAATGCAAAAAATATGCCATTTAATGATATATTTTTATTAATAGAGAAATTAAACCAAACTTTTTTAAATAAAAAAATATATATAGATGAATTAAAATCTGATATTATTGTTTCTATGACTATGGGTATATCAATATTCCAAGAAGAGCCTTTAATAACATCTGCTATGGCTTTGAAAAAAGCAAAATCTTTAAATCAAAGCTATTTTGTTTACAATAATGAACTAGATTCAAAAGAGTTAATTATACAAAGTTTATATTGGAGAGAAAAAATTAAAAAAGCTGTTGAAGAAAATAGGGTTATTCCTTTTTATCAACCAATTACAGATCAAAATAAAAATATTATAAAATATGAAACTTTGATGAGAATTGAAGAATTTAATGAAGATAGTGAGGCTATTTTTATAACTCCTGATAAATTTTTAGGAATATCATTTAAAACAAAGCAATATTTAGAATTATCAAAAATAATTGTCTCAAAAAGTTTTGAAAATCTTTTAAAAACCAATAAACAAATTACTATAAATTTGAGTTTTAAAGATATTCTAAATTATGATTTTATTGATTACTTAGATGAGATGATGAATATTTTAAGTAAAGAAGATAAAAGTAGAGTTGTATTTGAAATACTAGAAACTGAAAGTTTAAGTGATTATAATTTTTTAGAAGAATTTGTTTTAAAATACAAAAAGCAAGGTATCAAAATAGCTATTGATGATTTTGGAAGTGGATATTCAAACTTTTTGAGAATTCTTAGAATAAAACCTGATTATTTAAAAATTGATGGGAGTTTAATAAAAAATATAGACATAGATAAAAATTCTTATGAAATTGTAAAATCAATAATAGCCTTTAGTAAAACTTTAAATATAAAAACTATTGCAGAATATGTACATAATGAAGAAATATTTAATATTTTAATAAAGATGGATGTTGATGAGTTTCAAGGTTACTATTTAGGACAACCTCAAATTAATTTTGAATAGATTAATTAAAAAAAAAGTAATTTAGTGTAAAATTTACATATCAATTTAAAGGAGATCAAAATGACAATAGTTACAAAATTAAAAGAGTTTGATTTAGCAGGAACAAAACAAGGTAAAATTACAGTTTCAAATGTAACTGAGCCTTATGGAAAAGATACGGCTGATATAGTAAGCATTGGTATAGCTTTAAATGGTGAAGATGTACAATGGAAAGCACATATTCCTTATGAAAATATTGATGAACTAATTTTAGCTTTACAATACGCAAAAGAGTCTAAAAAATAATACTTTTATGTGATATAATTACTCATATTTAAAGGGGTAATTATGTCACAACTTAAAATAATAGGACGAAAAGAACTTGTTGATATTTTAGATTTAGATCTTTTTGGTTTAGATGCTAAAATAGATACAGGAGCTTATTCAAATTCTCTACATTGTGATGATATTTCTATTGATAATGATGGGTTTGTTCATTTCAAATTATTAGATAAAATTCATCCTTCCTATCATGGTAGAAAAATAAAACTTCCAATCTATAAACAGAAAATTGTAAAAAGTTCAAATGGGGCTTCCGAACTTCGAGTTTTTATTCAAGTTTCAATACTTTTTTATGGTAAAAGATATAAAACAGTTATATCTTTAACAAATAGAAAAGATATGAAATATCCAATGTTAATTGGAAGAAAATTTTTAGTAAATCGTTTTTTAGTAGATGTTTCAAAAGAAAATTTAGCAAGTAAAAATATTTAAGGATAAGTAATGTTAGTATATATTTTATCAAGAAATGAGAATTTGTATTCAACAAAAAGATTATATGAAGAGGCATTAAATAAAGGTTGGGAAGTAAGAGTCTTAGATTATTTAAAATGTACTATTGAAATTATGAAAAATGAGTTAGTTGTTAATTATGAGGGAGAAGTTTTAAAAGTTCCAGATGCAATAATTCCTAGAATTGGAGCTAGTAGAACATTTTTTGGAGCAGCAATGGTAAGACACTTTGAAATGCAAGATGTATTTTCAACAACTGGAAATCTAGCTCTTACAAGAAGTAGAGATAAGCTTAGAAGCCTTCAAGTGTTATCAAAAAATGGTGTTGATCTACCAAGAACAGTTTTCGCATCAAATAAATCAAGTGCAAAAGATGTTATAGCATTAAGTGGTGGTACTCCATTGGTATTAAAAATTTTAGAAGGAACTCAAGGAGTAGGAGTTGTACTTGTTGATAGTAAAAAAGCTGCTAAATCGGTTCTTGATGCTTTTTATGGAATGGATGTAAATTTATTTGTACAAGAATATATAGAAGAGGCAAATGGTAGTGATATTAGAGTTCTTGTTGTAGATGGTGAAGTTGTTGCTGCTATGAAAAGACAAGGTGCAGATGGTGATTTTAGATCTAATCTTCATCAAGGTGGAAAAGCTGTTATATATAAATTAAGTAGAAAAGAAAAATCAACAGCATTAGCAGCAGCAAAAGCAATGGGACTTGGTGTATGTGGCGTTGATATGATAAATTCAAATAGAGGGCCTTTAGTTATGGAAGTAAATTCAAGTCCAGGTTTAGAAGGAATAGAAAAATCAACAGGTATTAATGTTGCTTTAAAGATTATGGATTATGTTGAAAAAAATATTAAACCTAATTGCCCTATTAATCCTGTAAAAAGAAAAATAAAAAAAGATAGTATAGGAGCATAAATAAGAAATAGTTATAATATATAAATATTGTTAAGTTATTTTAAATAAATTGTTTACTAATCTTACATATAATATATAATAATAAAAAATTAAGGAAAAAGATGAGAAAAATATTTTTATTAACACTATTTTTAATAACTTCTTTATTGTCTTATGAAGAACTAACAGAGGATAATTTTGCTGAGAAAATTAGAGGTAAAAATGTTATTATAGATTTTTATGCTCCTTGGTGTCCACCTTGCAAAATTCTAGCAAATAATTTAGAAGATTTTGAAATACAAAAATCTGATAATATTGAAATTTTTAAAGTAAATATTGACAATGATTTAATCTTAGCAAAAATGTATAGAGTAAAACAACTTCCAACATTGATATATTTTAAAAATGGAGAGCCAATAAAAAGATATGTAGGAATTCAAACTACTGAGGAACTTTTAAAAAGTTCACAAGTAGATTTTAACTAAGGATATAAAATGAAAAAATTGCTACTACTTGTAACTTTATTTATTTACTCATTTTCTATTGAATTAGGAAATAAAGTTTTAGAACCTGAAGAGGCCTTTCAAGTAAAATTTATACAACATGAAGATAGTTTAAATATTAAATTAGAATTAGGAAAAGATATCTATTTGTATGATGATAAATTACAAATAAACATTACTAAACCAAAGAAAATAGAACTTTTAAGTAATATAAATCTTCCAAAACCAGTAGAATATGATGGCTTTATAGTCCATTTTGATAATTTGGATTTGAATATTCCATATAAATTACTAAAAGAAAAAATTGATTCAAATAAATATGAGATAGAATTTAAGTTTCAAGGTTGTTCAAAAGCTGGGCTTTGTTATGCTCCTATGAGTGAAAAAAAGGTAATTTTCTTTGATTCAATAGTAGAAGATGAACTTATGACTCAAAATGAAGTGAAAATTGATGAGATTGTGACAACTGAAAATATTAGTGAGACAGATAGTATTGCACAAGCTTTTAAGGATTCTAGTACACTTTTAGTTTTAGCTACATTCTTTGGATTTGGGCTTCTTTTATCATTTACTCCTTGTGTTTTTCCTATGATTCCAATTCTTTCATCGATTATTGTGAAAGCTTCACAAAATGAGACAATGAGTGCTAAAAAAGGCTTCTTTATGTCATTAGTTTATGTTTTAGCTATGAGTATGGCATATACTATTGCTGGAGTTGTAGCAGGACTTTTTGGAGCAAATTTACAAGCTAGTTTACAAAATCCTTATGTTCTAACAACTTTTGCTTTAATTTTTGTAGCTCTTGCTTTTTCTATGTTTGGATACTTTGAATTAAGATTACCAACATCTTTACAAAATAAAATAAATCAAACAACTGATGGAAAAGAACAACAAGGTATTTTAGGTATTGCAATTATGGGGTTCTTATCAGCTTTAATAGTTGGACCTTGTGTAGCTCCACCACTTGCAGGTGCTTTAGTTTATATCGGACAAACAGGAGATGCTATTTTAGGTGGTATGGCACTATTCTTTATGAGTTTAGGAATGGGAGTCCCACTTTTATTAATAGGACTTGGTGCAGGTAAATTTATGCCAAAGCCAGGTGGTTGGATGGAGAGTGTTACAAAAATATTTGGAATAATTATGTTGGGAGTTGCTATTTGGCTTCTTGATAGAGTTATAAATCCTACTATTACTATGTATTTATGGGCATTATTATTTTTAGGGATAGGAATATATCTAAAAATTTATACTCATATTATCTTAAAACTTATATCTAAAGTAATAACTATTTTAGGAGTAATTTTATTTGTAGGAGCTGTAAGTGGCGCTATAAATCCACTAAAACCACTAGATAAATTTACAAGTGGTGTAGCTATGATACAAAAGGATGAACTAAAGTTTACATATATAAAAAATATAGTTGAACTTGAAGATGCCCTTAAAAAATCTTCTAAACCAGTAATTTTAGACTTTTGGGCTTCTTGGTGTGTATCTTGTAAAGAGTTAGATGAAATTACATTTAAAGATAGTCAAGTAGTAGAAAAACTTAAAAACTTTACTCTTTTAAAAGTAGATGTTACACAAAATAGTGATGATGATAAGGTTTTACAAAAAAAATTTGGAGTTGTTGGACCACCAGCTTTGATTTTTTGGAATAAAGATAAAAATGAAGTAAAAAGCGCCAAGATTGTAGGATATAAGAATCCAAAAGAGTTTTTACAAATAGTAGATAAAAACTTCCCTAATTAAATAAAATTTATATATAATAACTCCTTTTTTAGGAGTCATTATATGGAATTTACTACAGAATTTTTAATTTTTGCTTCTATTGTGATATTCTTATCAAGCCTAGTTCAAGCAACTATTGGTTTTGGCTTTCCAATGATAGCAACTCCAATATTAGCTATGGTTACAGATATGAAAACAGCAGTTATATATGTTGCCATTCCTACTCTTTTATTAAATATTAGTGCTTTACTATTTGAAAAGAATTTTTTACAAGCAGTAAAAAGATTCTATCCATTAGCTATTTTTGCTATGATTGGAAGTGCAATAGGTACACAAATATTAATATATAGTAATTCTGAAATATTTAAGTTTCTTTTAGCAATATCAATTTTATTTTATCTTTTTAGTCAAAAATTTTCTTTCTCTATGCCTTGGGTTGTACAAAAACCAAAACTTTCTACAATAGTTTTTGGTCTTAGTGCAGGAATTATAGGTGGACTTACAAATGTTATGGCACTTGTTTTGATAATTTATGCTTTAGAGTCAAAACACTCAAAGAAAGAGATAATTCAATCTTCAAATTTATGTTTTATGTTTGGTAAAATTATTCAAGTTATACTTTTTACATATCATGGTTCTTTTACACCAGAGATTTTAGAAATATCTTTATATAACTTACTAATAGTTTTAATGTGTATTATAATTGGATTAAATTTAAAAAATAAAATAAAAGAGGATAATTATAATAAAGTAATAAAAGGGTTTTTATTTGTTATGGCTATTGCTTTGATTTATCAAACATTATTTTAAAAGAGAGAATAACTCTCTTTTAATTTATATAAAGATGAATACACCTAATATAATAACTAGGAAATATAGTAATCCAAATATAGCACCTAGTGCCCACCATTTAGCTTGTGAAATATAACCAGCTCCATACCAAATCGGACAAGGACCACAACCATAAGGAGTTATTATTCCCATAACACCTAAACTTCCTGCAAGTAAAATTGTGAAAGTAAGGATTGATTCTGCTGGTAAAAATTGTACTGCTATAACCATAAATAAAGGTACTAAAGCAGTAACATGTGCAGTTGTACTAGCAAAGAAATAGTGTAATATATAAAATAAGAAAAGTAAAGCAATAATAAGTGCTGTAGGACTTAAACCTGCTAACATAGCTTCAGAATTTTGTCCAATATAATCTAAAATTCCAACTTTTTTTAATCCATCAGCTAATGCAACTAAAGTAGCAAACCAGATAAATACATTAAATGCAGCTTTTTCTCCTAATAAATCATCCCAAGAGATAACTCCTGATAAAACCATAACTGAAACTACACAAATAGCTGTTGTAGTTGCATCAATCCCAACTTCTTTACCAAAAATCCAAAGAACTAATGCAACTGTTGCAAGTCCTGCCATTAGATACTCTTTAAAAGTTATACCACCTAATTTTTTTAGTTCTTCAGCTGCCCAAGCTGGAGCTTCTGGAGATTTCTTTTGAGTAGGTGGGTATATAACATAAGTAAGCCAAGGAGTTAATATAAACAATGGAACCATAAGAGGAATCATTATTTTAGCCCATTCCATCCATGTAATTGCATGTCCAGTACTTTTAGTTATTAAATCAACAGCTAATAAATTTGGAGCAAGTGCAGTTAAAAACATAGAACTTGTTACACAAGTTGTAGCTATTGCAACCCAAGATATATAAGCACCAATTTTTCTTGGTTCATTATCTGGATAAGAGTTGAAAATATGTGGAATATTAATAGCAACAGGATAAACACTTCCACCACTTCTAGCCGTATTAGATGGCATAAATGGAGCTAGTACTAAATCAGAAAATGCAACAGCATATCCTAATCCTAGAGTACTTTTCCCCATATATTTAACCATAATTAAAGATACTCTTCTTCCTAAACCTGTTTTTTTATAACCTAATGCAAACATAAATGCAGCAAAAATTAACCATATTACGCTATTACCAAATCCTGATAATGCCCAATTTATACTTACTTTTGCATTTCCCATTAAACCAAGAGCTGCTATTAATGAAACACCAGAAAATCCTATTAAGGCTGCTGGAACTGGTTCAATAATAAGTCCAATAACAACAGCTAAGAAAATAACTCAAAATTTGAAGATTTAAATCCAGTAAATAATGCAACAGCAAAAGAGTTTGCAGATCATGTAGATACAACAGACTATACATTAACATCAGTTGCAAGTGGAGATGAAGAGAGTGCAGAGATTACATATACAGTAACATTTGCAAATCCAACAAAAGAAGAAGAGACAGTAACATTCAAAGTAGGTAATGAGACAATAACAATTACTGTACCAGCAAATAGTAATGGAGCTTCAACAACAGTTTCTTATGCAGATTCTTCAAAAGATTATTACCAAGATGTAACAAATGTACCAGCACCAACAGATTTAAGTTCAACAAATAACTCAAAATTTGAAGATTTAAATCCAGTAAATAATGCAACAGCAAAAGAGTTTGCAGATCATGTAGATACAACAGACTATACATTAACATCAGTTGCAAGTGGAGATGAAGAGAGTGCAGAGATTACATATACAGTAACATTTGCAAATCCAACAAAAGAAGAAGAGACAGTAACATTCAAAGTAGGTAATGAGACAATAACAATTACTGTACCAGCAAATAGTAATGGAGCTTCAACAACAGTTTCTTATGCAGATTCTTCAAAAGATTATTACCAAGATGTAACAAATGTACCAGCACCAACAGATTTAAGTTCAACAAATAACTCAAAATTTGAAGATTTAAATCCAGTAAATAATGCAACAGCAAAAGAGTTTGCAGATCATGTAGATACAACAGACTATACATTAACATCAGTTGCAAGTGGAGATGAAGAGAGTGCAGAGATTACATATACAGTAACATTTGCAAATCCAACAAAAGAAGAAGAGACAGTAACATTCAAAGTAGGTAATGAGACAATAACAATTACTGTACCAGCAAATAGTAATGGAGCTTCAACAACAGTTTCTTATGCAGATTCTTCAAAAGATTATTACCAAGATGTAACAAATGTACCAGCACCAACAGATTTAAGTTCAACAAATAACTCAAAATTTGAAGATTTAAATCCAGTAAATAATGCAACAGCAAAAGAGTTTGCAGATCATGTAGATACAACAGACTATACATTAACATCAGTTGCAAGTGGAGATGAAGAGAGTGCAGAGATTACATATACAGTAACATTTGCAAATCCAACAAAAGAAGAAGAGACAGTAACATTCAAAGTAGGTAATGAGACAATAACAATTACTGTACCAGCAAATAGTAATGGAGCTTCAACAACAGTTTCTTATGCAGATTCTTCAAAAGATTATTACCAAGATGTAACAAATGTACCAGCACCAACAGATTTAAGTTCAACAAATAACTCAAAATTTGAAGATTTAAATCCAGTAAATAATGCAACAGCAAAAGAGTTTGCAGATCATGTAGATACAACAGACTATACATTAACATCAGTTGCAAGTGGAGATGAAGAGAGTGCAGAGATTACATATACAGTAACATTTGCAAATCCAACAAAAGAAGAAGAGACAGTAACATTCAAAGTAGGTAATGAGACAATAACAATTACTGTACCAGCAAATAGTAATGGAGCTTCAACAACAGTTTCTTATGCAGATTCTTCAAAAGATTATTACCAAGATGTAACAAATGTACCAGCACCAACAGATTTAAGTTCAACAAATAACTCAAAATTTGAAGATTTAAATCCAGTAAATAATGCAACAGCAAAAGAGTTTGCAGATCATGTAGATACAACAGACTATACATTAACATCAGTTGCAAGTGGAGATGAAGAGAGTGCAGAGATTACATATACAGTAACATTTGCAAATCCAACAAAAGAAGAAGAGACAGTAACATTCAAAGTAGGTAATGAGACAATAACAATTACTGTACCAGCAAATAGTAATGGAGCTTCAACAACAGTTTCTTATGCAGATTCTTCAAAAGATTATTACCAAGATGTAACAAATGTACCAGCACCAACAGATTTAAGTTCAACAAATAACTCAAAATTTGAAGATTTAAATCCAGTAAATAATGCAACAGCAAAAGAGTTTGCAGATCATGTAGATACAACAGACTATACATTAACATCAGTTGCAAGTGGAGATGAAGAGAGTGCAGAGATTACATATACAGTAACATTTGCAAATCCAACAAAAGAAGAAGAGACAGTAACATTCAAAGTAGGTAATGAGACAATAACAATTACTGTACCAGCAAATAGTAATGGAGCTTCAACAACAGTTTCTTATGCAGATTCTTCAAAAGATTATTACCAAGATGTAACAAATGTACCAGCACCAACAGATTTAAGTTCAACAAATAACTCAAAATTTGAAGATTTAAATCCAGTAAATAATGCAACAGCAAAAGAGTTTGCAGATCATGTAGATACAACAGACTATACATTAACATCAGTTGCAAGTGGAGATGAAGAGAGTGCAGAGATTACATATACAGTAACATTTGCAAATCCAACAAAAGAAGAAGAGACAGTAACATTCAAAGTAGGTAATGAGACAATAACAATTACTGTACCAGCAAATAGTAATGGAGCTTCAACAACAGTTTCTTATGCAGATTCTTCAAAAGATTATTACCAAGATGTAACAAATGTACCAGCACCAACAGATTTAAGTTCAACAAATAACTCAAAATTTGAAGATTTAAATCCAGTAAATAATGCAACAGCAAAAGAGTTTGCAGATCATGTAGATACAACAGACTATACATTAACATCAGTTGCAAGTGGAGATGAAGAGAGTGCAGAGATTACATATACAGTAACATTTGCAAATCCAACAAAAGAAGAAGAGACAGTAACATTCAAAGTAGGTAATGAGACAATAACAATTACTGTACCAGCAAATAGTAATGGAGCTTCAACAACAGTTTCTTATGCAGATTCTTCAAAAGATTATTACCAAGATGTAACAAATGTACCAGCACCAACAGATTTAAGTTCAACAAATAACTCAAAATTTGAAGATTTAAATCCAGTAAATAATGCAACAGCAAAAGAGTTTGCAGATCATGTAGATACAACAGACTATACATTAACATCAGTTGCAAGTGGAGATGAAGAGAGTGCAGAGATTACATATACAGTAACATTTGCAAATCCAACAAAAGAAGAAGAGACAGTAACATTCAAAGTAGGTAATGAGACAATAACAATTACTGTACCAGCAAATAGTAATGGAGCTTCAACAACAGTTTCTTATGCAGATTCTTCAAAAGATTATTACCAAGATGTAACAAATGTACCAGCACCAACAGATTTAAGTTCAACAAATAACTCAAAATTTGAAGATTTAAATCCAGTAAATAATGCAACAGCAAAAGAGTTTGCAGATCATGTAGATACAACAGACTATACATTAACATCAGTTGCAAGTGGAGATGAAGAGAGTGCAGAGATTACATATACAGTAACATTTGCAAATCCAACAAAAGAAGAAGAGACAGTAACATTCAAAGTAGGTAATGAGACAATAACAATTACTGTACCAGCAAATAGTAATGGAGCTTCAACAACAGTTTCTTATGCAGATTCTTCAAAAGATTATTACCAAGATGTAACAAATGTACCAGCACCAACAGATTTAAGTTCAACAAATAACTCAAAATTTGAAGATTTAAATCCAGTAAATAATGCAACAGCAAAAGAGTTTGCAGATCATGTAGATACAACAGACTATACATTAACATCAGTTGCAAGTGGAGATGAAGAGAGTGCAGAGATTACATATACAGTAACATTTGCAAATCCAACAAAAGAAGAAGAGACAGTAACATTCAAAGTAGGTAATGAGACAATAACAATTACTGTACCAGCAAATAGTAATGGAGCTTCAACAACAGTTTCTTATGCAGATTCTTCAAAAGATTATTACCAAGATGTAACAAATGTACCAGCACCAACAGATTTAAGTTCAACAAATAACTCAAAATTTGAAGATTTAAATCCAGTAAATAATGCAACAGCAAAAGAGTTTGCAGATCATGTAGATACAACAGACTATACATTAACATCAGTTGCAAGTGGAGATGAAGAGAGTGCAGAGATTACATATACAGTAACATTTGCAAATCCAACAAAAGAAGAAGAGACAGTAACATTCAAAGTAGGTAATGAGACAATAACAATTACTGTACCAGCAAATAGTAATGGAGCTTCAACAACAGTTTCTTATGCAGATTCTTCAAAAGATTATTACCAAGATGTAACAAATGTACCAGCACCAACAGATTTAAGTTCAACAAATAACTCAAAATTTGAAGATTTAAATCCAGTAAATAATGCAACAGCAAAAGAGTTTGCAGATCATGTAGATACAACAGACTATACATTAACATCAGTTGCAAGTGGAGATGAAGAGAGTGCAGAGATTACATATACAGTAACATTTGCAAATCCAACAAAAGAAGAAGAGACAGTAACATTCAAAGTAGGTAATGAGACAATAACAATTACTGTACCAGCAAATAGTAATGGAGCTTCAACAACAGTTTCTTATGCAGATTCTTCAAAAGATTATTACCAAGATGTAACAAATGTACCAGCACCAACAGATTTAAGTTCAACAAATAACTCAAAATTTGAAGATTTAAATCCAGTAAATAATGCAACAGCAAAAGAGTTTGCAGATCATGTAGATACAACAGACTATACATTAACATCAGTTGCAAGTGGAGATGAAGAGAGTGCAGAGATTACATATACAGTAACATTTGCAAATCCAACAAAAGAAGAAGAGACAGTAACATTCAAAGTAGGTAATGAGACAATAACAATTACTGTACCAGCAAATAGTAATGGAGCTTCAACAACAGTTTCTTATGCAGATTCTTCAAAAGATTATTACCAAGATGTAACAAATGTACCAGCACCAACAGATTTAAGTTCAACAAATAACTCAAAATTTGAAGATTTAAATCCAGTAAATAATGCAACAGCAAAAGAGTTTGCAGATCATGTAGATACAACAGACTATACATTAACATCAGTTGCAAGTGGAGATGAAGAGAGTGCAGAGATTACATATACAGTAACATTTGCAAATCCAACAAAAGAAGAAGAGACAGTAACATTCAAAGTAGGTAATGAGACAATAACAATTACTGTACCAGCAAATAGTAATGGAGCTTCAACAACAGTTTCTTATGCAGATTCTTCAAAAGATTATTACCAAGATGTAACAAATGTACCAGCACCAACAGATTTAAGTTCAACAAATAACTCAAAATTTGAAGATTTAAATCCAGTAAATAATGCAACAGCAAAAGAGTTTGCAGATCATGTAGATACAACAGACTATACATTAACATCAGTTGCAAGTGGAGATGAAGAGAGTGCAGAGATTACATATACAGTAACATTTGCAAATCCAACAAAAGAAGAAGAGACAGTAACATTCAAAGTAGGTAATGAGACAATAACAATTACTGTACCAGCAAATAGTAATGGAGCTTCAACAACAGTTTCTTATGCAGATTCTTCAAAAGATTATTACCAAGATGTAACAAATGTACCAGCACCAACAGATTTAAGTTCAACAAATAACTCAAAATTTGAAGATTTAAATCCAGTAAATAATGCAACAGCAAAAGAGTTTGCAGATCATGTAGATACAACAGACTATACATTAACATCAGTTGCAAGTGGAGATGAAGAGAGTGCAGAGATTACATATACAGTAACATTTGCAAATCCAACAAAAGAAGAAGAGACAGTAACATTCAAAGTAGGTAATGAGACAATAACAATTACTGTACCAGCAAATAGTAATGGAGCTTCAACAACAGTTTCTTATGCAGATTCTTCAAAAGATTATTACCAAGATGTAACAAATGTACCAGCACCAACAGATTTAAGTTCAACAAATAACTCAAAATTTGAAGATTTAAATCCAGTAAATAATGCAACAGCAAAAGAGTTTGCAGATCATGTAGATACAACAGACTATACATTAACATCAGTTGCAAGTGGAGATGAAGAGAGTGCAGAGATTACATATACAGTAACATTTGCAAATCCAACAAAAGAAGAAGAGACAGTAACATTCAAAGTAGGTAATGAGACAATAACAATTACTGTACCAGCAAATAGTAATGGAGCTTCAACAACAGTTTCTTATGCAGATTCTTCAAAAGATTATTACCAAGATGTAACAAATGTACCAGCACCAACAGATTTAAGTTCAACAAATAACTCAAAATTTGAAGATTTAAATCCAGTAAATAATGCAACAGCAAAAGAGTTTGCAGATCATGTAGATACAACAGACTATACATTAACATCAGTTGCAAGTGGAGATGAAGAGAGTGCAGAGATTACATATACAGTAACATTTGCAAATCCAACAAAAGAAGAAGAGACAGTAACATTCAAAGTAGGTAATGAGACAATAACAATTACTGTACCAGCAAATAGTAATGGAGCTTCAACAACAGTTTCTTATGCAGATTCTTCAAAAGATTATTACCAAGATGTAACAAATGTACCAGCACCAACAGATTTAAGTTCAACAAATAACTCAAAATTTGAAGATTTAAATCCAGTAAATAATGCAACAGCAAAAGAGTTTGCAGATCATGTAGATACAACAGACTATACATTAACATCAGTTGCAAGTGGAGATGAAGAGAGTGCAGAGATTACATATACAGTAACATTTGCAAATCCAACAAAAGAAGAAGAGACAGTAACATTCAAAGTAGGTAATGAGACAATAACAATTACTGTACCAGCAAATAGTAATGGAGCTTCAACAACAGTTTCTTATGCAGATTCTTCAAAAGATTATTACCAAGATGTAACAAATGTACCAGCACCAACAGATTTAAGTTCAACAAATAACTCAAAATTTGAAGATTTAAATCCAGTAAATAATGCAACAGCAAAAGAGTTTGCAGATCATGTAGATACAACAGACTATACATTAACATCAGTTGCAAGTGGAGATGAAGAGAGTGCAGAGATTACATATACAGTAACATTTGCAAATCCAACAAAAGAAGAAGAGACAGTAACATTCAAAGTAGGTAATGAGACAATAACAATTACTGTACCAGCAAATAGTAATGGAGCTTCAACAACAGTTTCTTATGCAGATTCTTCAAAAGATTATTACCAAGATGTAACAAATGTACCAGCACCAACAGATTTAAGTTCAACAAATAACTCAAAATTTGAAGATTTAAATCCAGTAAATAATGCAACAGCAAAAGAGTTTGCAGATCATGTAGATACAACAGACTATACATTAACATCAGTTGCAAGTGGAGATGAAGAGAGTGCAGAGATTACATATACAGTAACATTTGCAAATCCAACAAAAGAAGAAGAGACAGTAACATTCAAAGTAGGTAATGAGACAATAACAATTACTGTACCAGCAAATAGTAATGGAGCTTCAACAACAGTTTCTTATGCAGATTCTTCAAAAGATTATTACCAAGATGTAACAAATGTACCAGCACCAACAGATTTAAGTTCAACAAATAACTCAAAATTTGAAGATTTAAATCCAGTAAATAATGCAACAGCAAAAGAGTTTGCAGATCATGTAGATACAACAGACTATACATTAACATCAGTTGCAAGTGGAGATGAAGAGAGTGCAGAGATTACATATACAGTAACATTTGCAAATCCAACAAAAGAAGAAGAGACAGTAACATTCAAAGTAGGTAATGAGACAATAACAATTACTGTACCAGCAAATAGTAATGGAGCTTCAACAACAGTTTCTTATGCAGATTCTTCAAAAGATTATTACCAAGATGTAACAAATGTACCAGCACCAACAGATTTAAGTTCAACAAATAACTCAAAATTTGAAGATTTAAATCCAGTAAATAATGCAACAGCAAAAGAGTTTGCAGATCATGTAGATACAACAGACTATACATTAACATCAGTTGCAAGTGGAGATGAAGAGAGTGCAGAGATTACATATACAGTAACATTTGCAAATCCAACAAAAGAAGAAGAGACAGTAACATTCAAAGTAGGTAATGAGACAATAACAATTACTGTACCAGCAAATAGTAATGGAGCTTCAACAACAGTTTCTTATGCAGATTCTTCAAAAGATTATTACCAAGATGTAACAAATGTACCAGCACCAACAGATTTAAGTTCAACAAATAACTCAAAATTTGAAGATTTAAATCCAGTAAATAATGCAACAGCAAAAGAGTTTGCAGATCATGTAGATACAACAGACTATACATTAACATCAGTTGCAAGTGGAGATGAAGAGAGTGCAGAGATTACATATACAGTAACATTTGCAAATCCAACAAAAGAAGAAGAGACAGTAACATTCAAAGTAGGTAATGAGACAATAACAATTACTGTACCAGCAAATAGTAATGGAGCTTCAACAACAGTTTCTTATGCAGATTCTTCAAAAGATTATTACCAAGATGTAACAAATGTACCAGCACCAACAGATTTAAGTTCAACAAATAACTCAAAATTTGAAGATTTAAATCCAGTAAATAATGCAACAGCAAAAGAGTTTGCAGATCATGTAGATACAACAGACTATACATTAACATCAGTTGCAAGTGGAGATGAAGAGAGTGCAGAGATTACATATACAGTAACATTTGCAAATCCAACAAAAGAAGAAGAGACAGTAACATTCAAAGTAGGTAATGAGACAATAACAATTACTGTACCAGCAAATAGTAATGGAGCTTCAACAACAGTTTCTTATGCAGATTCTTCAAAAGATTATTACCAAGATGTAACAAATGTACCAGCACCAACAGATTTAAGTTCAACAAATAACTCAAAATTTGAAGATTTAAATCCAGTAAATAATGCAACAGCAAAAGAGTTTGCAGATCATGTAGATACAACAGACTATACATTAACATCAGTTGCAAGTGGAGATGAAGAGAGTGCAGAGATTACATATACAGTAACATTTGCAAATCCAACAAAAGAAGAAGAGACAGTAACATTCAAAGTAGGTAATGAGACAATAACAATTACTGTACCAGCAAATAGTAATGGAGCTTCAACAACAGTTTCTTATGCAGATTCTTCAAAAGATTATTACCAAGATGTAACAAATGTACCAGCACCAACAGATTTAAGTTCAACAAATAACTCAAAATTTGAAGATTTAAATCCAGTAAATAATGCAACAGCAAAAGAGTTTGCAGATCATGTAGATACAACAGACTATACATTAACATCAGTTGCAAGTGGAGATGAAGAGAGTGCAGAGATTACATATACAGTAACATTTGCAAATCCAACAAAAGAAGAAGAGACAGTAACATTCAAAGTAGGTAATGAGACAATAACAATTACTGTACCAGCAAATAGTAATGGAGCTTCAACAACAGTTTCTTATGCAGATTCTTCAAAAGATTATTACCAAGATGTAACAAATGTACCAGCACCAACAGATTTAAGTTCAACAAATAACTCAAAATTTGAAGATTTAAATCCAGTAAATAATGCAACAGCAAAAGAGTTTGCAGATCATGTAGATACAACAGACTATACATTAACATCAGTTGCAAGTGGAGATGAAGAGAGTGCAGAGATTACATATACAGTAACATTTGCAAATCCAACAAAAGAAGAAGAGACAGTAACATTCAAAGTAGGTAATGAGACAATAACAATTACTGTACCAGCAAATAGTAATGGAGCTTCAACAACAGTTTCTTATGCAGATTCTTCAAAAGATTATTACCAAGATGTAACAAATGTACCAGCACCAACAGATTTAAGTTCAACAAATAACTCAAAATTTGAAGATTTAAATCCAGTAAATAATGCAACAGCAAAAGAGTTTGCAGATCATGTAGATACAACAGACTATACATTAACATCAGTTGCAAGTGGAGATGAAGAGAGTGCAGAGATTACATATACAGTAACATTTGCAAATCCAACAAAAGAAGAAGAGACAGTAACATTCAAAGTAGGTAATGAGACAATAACAATTACTGTACCAGCAAATAGTAATGGAGCTTCAACAACAGTTTCTTATGCAGATTCTTCAAAAGATTATTACCAAGATGTAACAAATGTACCAGCACCAACAGATTTAAGTTCAACAAATAACTCAAAATTTGAAGATTTAAATCCAGTAAATAATGCAACAGCAAAAGAGTTTGCAGATCATGTAGATACAACAGACTATACATTAACATCAGTTGCAAGTGGAGATGAAGAGAGTGCAGAGATTACATATACAGTAACATTTGCAAATCCAACAAAAGAAGAAGAGACAGTAACATTCAAAGTAGGTAATGAGACAATAACAATTACTGTACCAGCAAATAGTAATGGAGCTTCAACAACAGTTTCTTATGCAGATTCTTCAAAAGATTATTACCAAGATGTAACAAATGTACCAGCACCAACAGATTTAAGTTCAACAAATAACTCAAAATTTGAAGATTTAAATCCAGTAAATAATGCAACAGCAAAAGAGTTTGCAGATCATGTAGATACAACAGACTATACATTAACATCAGTTGCAAGTGGAGATGAAGAGAGTGCAGAGATTACATATACAGTAACATTTGCAAATCCAACAAAAGAAGAAGAGACAGTAACATTCAAAGTAGGTAATGAGACAATAACAATTACTGTACCAGCAAATAGTAATGGAGCTTCAACAACAGTTTCTTATGCAGATTCTTCAAAAGATTATTACCAAGATGTAACAAATGTACCAGCACCAACAGATTTAAGTTCAACAAATAACTCAAAATTTGAAGATTTAAATCCAGTAAATAATGCAACAGCAAAAGAGTTTGCAGATCATGTAGATACAACAGACTATACATTAACATCAGTTGCAAGTGGAGATGAAGAGAGTGCAGAGATTACATATACAGTAACATTTGCAAATCCAACAAAAGAAGAAGAGACAGTAACATTCAAAGTAGGTAATGAGACAATAACAATTACTGTACCAGCAAATAGTAATGGAGCTTCAACAACAGTTTCTTATGCAGATTCTTCAAAAGATTATTACCAAGATGTAACAAATGTACCAGCACCAACAGATTTAAGTTCAACAAATAACTCAAAATTTGAAGATTTAAATCCAGTAAATAATGCAACAGCAAAAGAGTTTGCAGATCATGTAGATACAACAGACTATACATTAACATCAGTTGCAAGTGGAGATGAAGAGAGTGCAGAGATTACATATACAGTAACATTTGCAAATCCAACAAAAGAAGAAGAGACAGTAACATTCAAAGTAGGTAATGAGACAATAACAATTACTGTACCAGCAAATAGTAATGGAGCTTCAACAACAGTTTCTTATGCAGATTCTTCAAAAGATTATTACCAAGATGTAACAAATGTACCAGCACCAACAGATTTAAGTTCAACAAATAACTCAAAATTTGAAGATTTAAATCCAGTAAATAATGCAACAGCAAAAGAGTTTGCAGATCATGTAGATACAACAGACTATACATTAACATCAGTTGCAAGTGGAGATGAAGAGAGTGCAGAGATTACATATACAGTAACATTTGCAAATCCAACAAAAGAAGAAGAGACAGTAACATTCAAAGTAGGTAATGAGACAATAACAATTACTGTACCAGCAAATAGTAATGGAGCTTCAACAACAGTTTCTTATGCAGATTCTTCAAAAGATTATTACCAAGATGTAACAAATGTACCAGCACCAACAGATTTAAGTTCAACAAATAACTCAAAATTTGAAGATTTAAATCCAGTAAATAATGCAACAGCAAAAGAGTTTGCAGATCATGTAGATACAACAACAGTAACAATTACAGCAAATCCAGTAAAAGAGGGAGAAAATATAGTATTTACAGCAACAGTAGATGCAGATAAAACTCCAAAAGAAGATTTAGTAATTTCAGTAAAAGATTCAAATGGAAAAGAAGTATCAACAATTACAATTCCAAAAGGTCAAACTACAGGTTCAAGTAATCAAGTAATAAATCCAAATCAAGATGATGTATATAAAGATGGAGAAACATTAAACTATACAACAGAAGTAAAAAGTGGTGGAGATGAGTATGAAAAACTTGAAGTACAAAAAGATGTATCAGTTGTAGTAACAGATACAATAAATAAAGTATATGTTGATGTAACAGCGAATAACACTGACATAAATGAAGGAAGTAGTGTTACTTATACAGTTACTTTAAGAAATAAAGATGGATTTGAAGTAAAAAATCATGATGGATTAACTATTACATTAAGTAATGGAGCAAAAATAACTATTCCAGCAGGTGAAATAAGTTCAAGTTCAAGTCCTATAAAAGTAGATAAAACTGGAAGTCATACTATAGAAATTGATAAAATTGTAGAAATTGCAACAGTTGATTCTGGAAAGCAATTTGAAGATATTCAAGCAGGTGCAACGGTAACAGTAAATGTTAGTAGTTCAACTTTTAAAAATGATATAGCAATAGCTATTGAAAGTGGTAGTGCAAATATTGCCTCACAAAAAGATGATGGGCAAATTGCAAAAGGGAATGTATTGAAAAATGATGATATCTTTGGGACAAGTAATCGTAAGATTTTAAAAGTTACTTTTGATGGAAAAGAAATAACAGTTAAATCTAGTGGTCATACAGAGATAATAGGTAAATATGGTACATTGACTATTAATAGTAAAGGAGATTTTGAATATAAAATAAATGATGATAATACTGAAGTTGATTCTTTAAATATTGGTGATAAATTAGCTGAACACTTTACTTATACAACACCAAAAGGAGAAGCTGTTTTAACTATTGAAATTCAAGGAAGTAATGATGCTCCAATTATAGAAAATATTGAAACAAATGGAGTTACATTAACTGGAATATATAATGACTATCAGTCAGATAATGTTTCAGAAAATATAACAGCACAAGATTTAATAAAAAATGATGGTAAAAATAGCTATCAATTTAGAAATGAGAATAATACTCTTAAAATGGACATAGGAAAAACTGAAACTGATGTATCAATTAAATATGAAGGTAAAAATGCTGGATATAAGAGTATATTAGGATATTATGAAAAAAATCCAGATGGAACAATTGGAAATTTAAAAATTATTTTTGTTAATGGTTCTATGGAAAATGATGTTTCTTTAAAAGCTATTACAGGTGAAATAGGATTTTTCCTAATACCTAATGGAGCGAATAATAACGATATAATGAAAATTATAAACAAAGGAGAATCTAATTATAGTTTAGCAAGAGATGATAGTGGTCAAATTATATTTACAAGTGGTAAAAGTTCTGTAACAGCAAAAGATGTATATTATACTGATGAATCTTTAAGTACAGAGAAAAAAGATCATACTATTGCATTGAAATCTGATAATCCAAATAGTATAATAATTGGTTTTGAAGATACACCTTTATATAACGACCAAACAGATTATGATTATAATGATTTTGTTATATCAGTTACATTTACTCCATCAGAATCTTTAACAAATAAACTATTTAAAAATATAGAGTTTAGTGATGTAGATGATGATAGTCTTTCAGAAGCAACAGTTGTTCTTAAAAATGCTAAAGCTGGAGATAAAATCAATATAGTAGGAGATTTAAAAGAGGGTATAGGATATACAATAATAGAAAAAGATGGACAAATAATCATTAAATTTATAGGGAAAGCTTCTCATGAAGCTTATGCAGAAGCCTTAGAGGCTATTAGATTCTCAACAAAAAATAGTGAAGATGAAAGAGAACTTAATTTTGATATAGAAATTAAAGATCCAAATGGAAAAACTGATAAAATAAGTACTGTTATTATAGGTAAAGGCTTTAACAATCATATTCCTACTATTGATAATGAAAAAGTTAATGCTTATGAAGATGTTCCATATACTTTTTCTAAAAAAGATTTTGATTCATATAAAGATATTGATGGTGATGATATAGAAACTATAAAAATAATTACATTACCAGATTCTACAAAAGGTGTTTTAAAATATGATGGTGAACTAATTATTGCTGGTAAAGAAATTTTAGTTAAAGATTTAGATAAATTAGTATATGAAACAGTTAAAAATAGTGATAAGGATGTTACTTTTAAATTTCAAGTAAGTGATGATAGAGGAGCTTATAGTGAAATTAAAGAGATGCATATAAATGTTATTGAAGTTGCTGATGCACCAGATTTGGCTATAGATATTACAAAAGTTGCTTTAGAAGACTATGCTATAAAAGTGAATGTACAACTTACAGATACAGATGGAAGTGAAATTCTAAAAAAAGATAGTGTTGGAAATACAATTATAACATTGAAAAATATTCCTGATGGTTCAAAATTATTTGGTAGTGATGGACAAGAGATTATTTCAAATGAAGATGGAAGTTATATTGTAAAAGTAGATTCAAATGGTGAAGCAAATCTTTCTTTAAAAGGGAAAGATTTTTCAGATATAGAATTAAATGCTATCCAAGCAGAAGCTACTTCATATGAAAAGAATAAAGATGGAGTACTTACAGATAGTGCTACAACAATAGTAACAAAAGATACTATTTCTTTTGATAGTAAAGGAGATATTGATTTATCAAATCTAAAAGGTATTATAAAAGATTTGAAAGAAATAAATCTAACTAATGATAAAGAGAATAAACTAAGTCTAACTTTAGATGATGTTTTAAAATTAAGTGGAGATGATAATACTATCAAAATTAGTGGAGATAAATTTGATAAAGTAGAGTTTAAAAATGAAGATGGAAAAGTTTGGGAAAAACAACAATCTATAACTGATGGTGATAAAACATTTGATGTTTATAGTGGAATTATTGGAGATCAGACTGTTCACGTTAAAGTTGAACAACCTATTTCTGATGGAATTACAAATTAATTCCTTCTTCAAAATATTTTAAAGGTAAGGAATTTCCTTACCTTTTTTATTTTTAAATAAAAATTGATAAATTTACTTGACAAAATAGTGATTTTTTTTATATACTCAAAAATGTCATTTTAAATAAAAGGGAAATTATGAAGCTTAGGAAAAGTTTTTTATCTATTGTAATATTTTCATCTATATTCACAGGATGTGCTACTACAACTAGTCAAAAAACTGTAGATATGGCAAAATTCCCTAATAATAGTATTTATAGCTCAGATAAAGATCAACAAACTCACTTAAAAACACATAACTTTATAGAAGATATTACATACTCAAATTATATATCAAAAAATAAAAAGATAAATGATAAATTATTTAGCTTTTATGATGAATGGAAGGGTGTAAAATATAGATTGGGTGGAGATACTAAAAAAGGGATTGATTGTTCTGGATTTGTACAAAAAGCATTGGCAGAAAAATTTAATTTACAGTTACCCCGTGATACAAGATCTCAAGCTCAAGTAGGACAAACTATAAAAAAGAGTGATTTACAAATGGGTGATTTAGTATTTTTCAAAACAGGAAGAACAAATCATGTTGGTATATATATTGAAGATGGAAAATTTATGCACTCATCTACAAAAATTGGAGTAACTATTTCTGAACTTGATAATATTTATTTTAAAAATAGATACTGGACAGCAAAAAGAGTTCTAAAATAAACTCTAAACTTTACTTTAAATCTCTAAAAATTTTGATAATATAAAAAGACAAATCACACAAATAATATACATTTTAAAAGCATAAAAAATATTTAATTTAAAAATCTCTTTTGCACTACAAGAGTATCTTGAACTCATTGTAAGATTTAATCCTGATATTGGAGAAGTTGAAACTGTTGTTGCCCAAGACATCAAAAATGTCATAGCTAGTAAAGTATGATTTGCATCTACAAAAAAGTCTCCTAAAATTGAAATAGAAATAATAGGATGAATCCCTATAAAAGATAGGCTTATAAAAATAAAAAGTAGTATTGAAGCTACTTTATAATCAAAAACTTCAAAAGGTAGAGTAAAGTTTAATCCTATTAATACTGACCCCATAGATATTCCAAATAATCCAGCAACTAGGAATAAAGATATTTCACTTTTCATTTTTGGTAACTCATCTAAAATATAGAATTTCAAAATCTTAGAACTTTCAAAAAAACCTTTTTTTATTGGAAGTATAAAAATAGTCATTAAAAATGCAAAACTAGATATTAAAACTATTATTTTTAAATCTTCATAGAAATAATGAGTTAAAAGTACAAAAAAAGCTAAAACTAATGGTAAATATAATGTTTGTAAAGATAGTGGATAACCATAAAAATCATCTAAATTAAATTTCTTAGTATCAATTACTTCAAAATATGTTATTAGAAAAGCAAAAAAAGCTAAGAATAGTCCAAAAGATATTATTGTATAAGTTTGTAGATTTGGAGCATAAGTTATAGCTGCTGCAAATGCTACAAAAAATGGAGACCAATAAGCATCACTAGCAAAAGAACGAGTTAATAATACTATTTGAGAAGGACTTAAAGGTGCTTTTTTATACATTTTATCAGCAACTAGAAGTAGTGAAGAGAGATTGATAACAGATCCAAAAAGATGTACACTCAAATATGTTTTCAAAAAAGAATTCTTACCTTTTGGAAGTTCTGTATTTTTCTCTTTCCTTGGAGTTGCAATAAGTTTTAAAAATCCAACAGCAATTAAAAGTGTAAGAAGATATTGATTTACACTTAAAGCTTTGAAAAAGTCAATATAAAATCCATTTATATAGCTATATAGAAAAGATATAAAACTACAAAAAAGAAGTATATATATAAGGTTTTTTTTCTCCAAAGTAAAAAACAATAAAATTGAAGCTAGCCAGATAAAGCTAATAGCTAAGATTAATATATTTTCTTGAAAAAAATATGCATAAATTGTAAATATAAATGAAAAGAATATTAAAACTCCAGAAACTCTTTGGACGACATTCATTATAAATCCTAATAAAATATTAAAATCGTATTATATAAAAACTTAGTATAATTGAGATAAAAAAGGATAGATTTTGATAAGACTCGGTTCTAATTCACCTACAAGAGCAAAGATTTTAAGAGATTTTAAAATAGATTTTATACAAAATGGAGGTAGTTTTGATGAAGATAGCATAAAAACTACAAATCCAAAAGAATTTTGTTATCTTGCCACAAAAGGGAAGTTTGATGAACTTTATTTAAAATATGGAGTAGAAGATATGCCTCTTTTAGTTGCTGATAGTGTAGTTACTTGTGAAGGATTATTACTTAGAAAAGCAAAAAGTTATGAAGATGCAAAGTATATGTTAGAACTTCAAAGCGGAAATGAAACAAGTGTAATATCTTGTATGATATATAAATCAAAAAAAGTAGAGCTTATTGATATATCTATTACAACTTATAATTTTAAGGAATTTGATAAAAAAGATTTACAAAATTATTTAGATAGTAAAGAGTGTTTTGGAAAAGCAGGAGCAATAATGGTAGAAGGATTTTGTAAGCCATATATAAAAAATGTAATTGGTTTAGAAAGTACAGCTATGGGTCTTAGTATTGAGAAGTTAATTCCATTCTTATAGTTAAGTAAGTAAAATTCCCAAGCTTATAGCTTGGGAATTAGTTTAAAACTTATTTGATTTAATTAATCAAAAGTTGGTTTTGGAGTTTTATCAGTTGAAGCTGGTAATTTTGGATATGTAATATCTGGTTTTTTACCTTCTAAAGCTTTTAAGAAAGTAACTATTTTTGCAGCATCTACATCACTAATATTAATACCTAATTGAACAGAACCCATTTCTTTAACTGCTTCATTTAATGACCAGAATTGACCATTATGGAAATATGGAGCTGTCTCAGTAATATTTCTTAAAGAAGGTGTTTTAACCATACCATTTTCATCACCTGTAAAATCACCTACATTGATAAATTGATATTGTTTAGCAATTTGGAATGGTTGCATAGTTCCACCAAGAGCAATTCCTGTATGACATGCTGTACATCCTTTACTTAAGAATATATCAAGACCTTCTTGTTCAGCTTTTGTAAGAGCTTTTGCATCACCTTCTAAAAATTTATCAAATCTTGATGGTGTAACAAGAACTTTTTCAAATAGTGCAATAGTTTCAGTGATTTTCTCAAAATCAACTTTTACATCTTTACCATACGCATTTTTGAATTCTTCAACATAAGCTGGAATAGAATTTATTCTATCTTCTACAAGTGCTGGAGGTGCTGCCATTTCTGGACCTGCTTGGATTGGACCTTGAGCTTGATCAGCTAAGTGAGGGCTTCTTCCATCCCAGAATTGTGCTTTAAAAAATACTGAGTTATAAACTGTTGGAGAGTTTAAATGGTGTGGATTTGCTGTCCAACCATGTCCAATAGCAGCTGGAACTCCATCTGCTCCACCAAGAGCTAAGTTATGACATGTATTACATGAGATTAGATTACTTCTTGATAATCTTGGATCAAAATATAATTTTTTACCAAGTTCAATTTTTGCATCTGTGATAGGGTTGTTTTTGTCTGTATCAACCAACTTCATCCATTCTTTTTTTTCAGTAGGAATTGGTTCTAAACCTGCATTTTTAGCTTTTTGAATTAAAGCTTGGTTTGCAAATAATGAACTTGCACCTAAAAGTAACGCTAAAGAAATTTTTAATTTCATAGTAAAATCCTCCTAAATGATTTGTATAATCATAGGATAAAATTTATTAAATGGAAGTTAAAAATATACATTTTTTAAAAGAAAATTATAAATTTTTCTTATAATATAGGATACTTTTTGTCCTATTTTGTAATTAGTTTTACTAATTGTGATGGGAGTAGACCTAGTGATTCTTCAACTTTTAAAGTATCTCCATGTTCAATAAAATTATCTTCATATTCGAAAGATTTTATACTTACATCTGATATATTATTCTCACTTAAACATTCTAAAATTGCACTAGCAACTCCACCTTGTTTTTGTGAATCACTAAAAATATACCAACTATCATATTTTTTAGAAAGATTAAGTAAAGTATATGTATCCAATGGTTTTACAAATCTTAAATCTAAGATAGCAATATCTTCATCATGTAGATTCTCAACTTCAATAGCTTTTGATACACCATTACCATAACCAATAAAAAGTTTATTTGAATTACCACTCTTTAAAAGCTCAGATTTTCCTAATTCAAATTTAGAAGATTCATAATCTAACTCTTTAAAAGAGCCTCTTGGATACCTAATAGCACAAGGTTTATCTAAGTTATATGCAAATTCTAATGAAAGTTCTAAAGTTTTATTATCTCTTGGAGCAAATAAAATCATATTTGGAATAAATCTTAAAAAACTTATATCAAAAGCGCCTTGGTGAGTTTCTCCATCATTTCCAACAATTCCTGCTCTATCCATAGCAAATACTACTGGTAGAGCCATGATACAGACATCATGTATTATTTGATCAAATCCTCTTTGTAAAAAAGTAGAGTAAATTGTAACAAAAGGTTTAAATCCTTCTTTTGCCATAGCAGCCATAGAAGTAACTGCATGTTGTTCAGCAATAGCTACATCCCAAAATCGTTCTGGAAACTTATCTATTAATTTATCCATTCCTGTTCCACTTGGCATTGCTGCAGTTATACCAACAACATTATCATGTTCAATAGCAAGATTTAATAAAGCATCAGAAAATATTGTAGTAGCACTTTTTGAAGAAGGTTTTTTAATAAATTCTCCATCTTCAATGTTAAAAGGTCCAACTCCATGCCAGTGCTCATGATGACCTTCTGCTATTTTATAGCCTTTACCTTTTACTGTTCTTGCATGAACAATAACTGGTTTATTCATAGATTTAGCAATTTGTAAAGTCTCAATTATCTCTTCTATATCATGACCATCTATTGGACCAATATAATCGATTCCCATTTCTTCAAATAAAATTCCAGGAGTAATTAACTTAATAGAGTTCTCAACTCTCTTTGCTAAATAAGTTGTTCCTTCTGGCATATTATTTCGTATAAATTTATCAACACTTGTTTTAAAACTTTGATAAAATTTTCCAGCTAAAAGTTTTGATAGATATTTTGATATCGCTCCAATTGGTTTTGCAATACTCATCTCATTGTCATTTAAAATTATTACAACAGGTAGTTTTAAATCTCCTAATTCATTTAATGCTTCATATACCATCCCCGCACTCATAGAACCATCACCAATCATAACAACGGGAACTCTTGACTCTTTTTTTAATTTTATTGATTTAGCAGCACCAACAGCTAAAGAGATAGAAGTTGAACTATGACCAGCTACAAAGTAATCAGCTTTATTTTCATTTGGTTTTGTAAATCCACAAAGTCCACCAAATTGTCTAATTGATTCAAACTCTTCCCATCTATTTGTAAGAAGTTTATGAGGATAACATTGATGAGAAACATCAAAAATAAAAGGATCACTATTTATGTCAAAAACATAATGCATTCCAAGTGTTAGCTCCACTGCACCAAGAGTTGATGAAAAATGGCCCCCTTTCCTTGAAACAACATCTATAATTCTTTCTCTAATATTTTGAGAAATTTGTTCTAACTCTTTTAGTGATTTACCTTTTACTTCCATAATAATCTCTATTTTAACTCTTCTAAAACTTCATCTAAAAGTGTGAATAGTTTTGTATTTTGTTCATTTGTTCCAATAGTTATTCTTATTGCATTCATTCCATAACCTGTTAAATCTCTTATAATCATACCTTTTTCTAATAGTTTTTGTGCCACAACTTTAGATACTAAATTCTCTTCAAATTTTATAGTGATAAAGTTTGTATAAGAAGGAATATATTCAAAACCTTTTTGATTTGCGTAATCCTCATATCTTTTCATCTCTTCAAAATTCTTAGCAATACAATCTTGTACAAAATCTTCATCTTTTAGCGCTTCTATAGCTGCAGCTAAACTTAAAGTTGTAATATTAAATGGTGCTCTTATTTTATAAAAAGTTGATATTATCTTTTCTTGTGCAAAACCATAACCAACTCTCATTCCTCCAAGTGCATAGGCTTTCGAGAAAGTTCCTAAATATACAGCATTTGGAAAAGTATTAATTAAATCTTTTGGACAAATTCTTTTGTTTTCATCTTTAAAAGAAGCATATTCTTGATATGCACCATCAACAACAATTAAAGTATTTTTATCTATAGATTCTAAAAATTTATAAACATCTTTTTTATCTAAGCATTCTCCTAAAGGATTATTTGGAATACATAAAAATATTACATCAGCACCATGTTTTTTATAAAGTTTACTAAACTCTTTTAAATTATGTTGGCTTGATTTTGTTTTTATAATTTTTGCACCAACTTGTTTTGCATAAATTTCATACATTGCAAAAGTTGTTTTTGCCATAAGAACATTTGAACCAGTTTTACATTTTGCATGAATACAAAACTCTAAAATTTGGTCACTTCCTGAACCTATAATTACATTTTTACTATTAAGTTGAAATTTATTTGCTAATGCTTCTTTTAATTCAAACATAGAATCGTCTGGATATAAATACATATTTTTTGCTAAACTTGATATCTTTTTAACAACTTTTGGACTTGTTCCATAAGGGTTTTCATTTGAAGCTAGTTTTACTACTTCTTTAGGGTCTATTCCATATTCTCTTACAACTAATTCTATAGGTTTTCCTGCTTCATATGTTGATAAGTTTTTTAATACTTTGTTAAATTTCATTTTTTTATCCTTGTTTTTATATATCTTTTATCTCTTTTACATAAGAGCCTAAAATTTTAATACTACTTTTGTGTTTTTGTAGTACTTTTTTAACATTTTCATCATTTTGATGACCATCAAAATCTATAAAAAATATAGAGTTCCCTTCAACTATGTGAGATTTTATTTTTGTTAAGTTTATATTTGCATCATTAAAATCATTTAAAAATTTTACTAATACACCTTGTTCATCAGGAAAATTTACTAAAATTGAAGTTTTATCATTTCCACTTGGAGCATTATCAAAATCACTTAAGATAAAAAATCTTGTTTTATTATTATCTTTATCTTCTATATTCTCAAATAAAATTGGAAGATTATAAAGTTTTGCTGCAACATGAGCACAAATAGCTGCACTATTTGGTTCATTAGCAGCTAATTTGGCAGCTTTTGTTGTAGATTCAACTGGAATTAATTCTACTTCATCAAGCCCAAAATTTGTTAAAAACTTTCTACATTGATCAAAAGCTATATCTTTTGAATAAATTTTTTTTATATCATTTATTTTATCACAAGTTGTAGCTAATGTATGATGGATATTTAGTATAACTTCAGCAACTATTTTTGAGTTAAAGTTGCTAAAACCATTTATTGTATCATTTACTATACCATTTGAAGAATTTTCTATAGGAACAACACCATATTTGATTTTTTTAGAATTTAGTTCTTTGAAAATACCTTTTATTGAACTAATTGAAACATAAGAACTCATTGCACCAAATCTAGCTTCTGCTGCTTGGTGTGTAAAACTTCCTTGTGGGCCTAAATAACCGATATTTTCAGGTAGTTCAATATTTCTAGAAATTGCAAAAATTTCTAAAAATAAAGCTTCAATTGCACTTCTATTTAAAAGACCATTTTTTTCTTGGTTTATTTTATCTAACCTATCAATAATAGACTTTTCTCTTTCTGGTCTATAAATGGCTCCACCACTTTTAGCTTTTAAAGCTCCAACTTTATGAACCAATTCCATTCTTTTGTTTAATAACTCAAGAATGTTATTATCTATTGAATCTAATTGATTTCTAAGCTCCAATAATCCATCTTCATTTGACATATAAATTTACCTTATTTTACAAACTCTTCTTCTAAAGCTATTAAATCTTCAAAAGTTTCTCTTCTTCTAATTAATCTATCTACCCCATTTTCAATAGCAATTTCAGCTACTCTTCCTCTTGTATTATAGTTACTTGCCATTGTAAAACCATATGCTCCTGCACTATAAATTGCTACTAAATCATTTGGTTCTGTTTTTGGAAGTTCAATATTTTTTGCAAAGAAATCTCCACTTTCACAAACAGGCCCTACTATGTTACAATCACAAAAATCTTTATTGTTATTTAAAACTTCAATTTTATGATAAGCATTGTAAAGAGCTGGTCTTATTAAATCATTCATTGCTCCATCAACAATAACAAATCTTTTATTTCCATTTATTTTCTCATATAAAACTTTTGTTACAAAAATTCCTGAATTTCCTACTATAAATCTTCCTGGTTCACAAATAATTGTTAAATCAAGTCCAAACATAGCATCTAAAATTGATTGTGCATATTCATAAGTATCAATTAGTTTTTCATCATCATAGATAATCCCTAATCCTCCACCAACATCAATAAATGATAAATCTATTTTTATAGCTTGTAGATTTTTTACTAATTCAGCTACTATTTTTACTGCATCTTTGATTGGTTGAAGTTGAGTTAATTGTGAACCGATATGGCAATGAATACCAGTTGGCTCTAAAAATTCACTATTTTTACACTGAATATACATTCTTTTTGCTGTATCAATATCTACACCAAATTTATTTTCGTGAAGTCCTGTTGAAATATATGGATGAGTTTTAGGATCAATATTTGGATTTACTCTTATAGAAATTCTTGCAATTTTTCCTAAACTTTTAGCTATATCTTCAACTCTATTTAATTCAGCAGCACTTTCAATATTTATCATTAAAATATCAAGTTCTAGTGCTTGTTTTATTTCATCATCACTTTTCCCAACACCTGAAAAAATAATTTTATATGAAGGAACTCCAACCTTTAAAGCTCTTTTTACTTCTCCAATACTAACACAATCTGCTCCAGCTCCAAGGTTTGCTAAATGTTTTATTACACTTAAATTTGAATTAGCTTTTACTGCATAAGCGATTAAAGATTTTCTTGCTCTAAAAGAGCTTTTTAACTCTTCATACTGTTTTGTAATATGATCAAAATCATATACATAGTATGGTGTTTGATATTTTTCTGCCAATGTCTTAAAATCTATATTCATCTTTCTTCCTTCTTAAAACTAATATTTATTTATCTGTACCATTCCATGCAATTGTTGGTTTATCTCCAGAAAAATCAACAGCAGGCATTCCCATGATATTAAATCCACTATCAACATAATGTATTTCACCTGTAACAGCACTACTTAAATCACTAAGTAAATACATACCAGAATTACCAACTTCATCAATAGTAACATTTTTCTTTAATGGAGAATGAGCTTCATTCCATTTAAGCATAAATCTAAAATCACTAATTCCAGCGGCTGCTAGAGTTCTAATTGGACCTGCACTAATAGCATTTACTCTTATACCATCTTGTCCTAAATCTTCAGCTAGATATTTTGTAGTCATCTCCAAAGCTGCTTTTGCAACTCCCATAAGATTATAGTTTGGAATATATTTTACTCCACCATAATAAGATAAAGTTAAGATAGAAGAATTTTTAGATAAAAGTGGTTTTAATTCTTTTGTTACTTCGATAAGTGAGAAAACTGATATATCCATAGCTATATCAAATGCTTCTCTTGTAATATTATGAAATCTTCCACTAAGTCCTTCTTTTGGAGCAAAAGCAATAGAATGTACTATAAAATCTATTTCTCCTAAATCTTTTTCTAAAGAAACTTTTAATGCTTTTATTTCTTCAGGATTTGAAACATCACAAGGATAAACTAAATCTTTGCTACCAAATTCATCTGCTATTGGCTCAACCCTTTTTTTTAGTGAATCATTTAGATATGTGAAAGCTATTTTAGCACCCTGTGCTGCACAAGCTTTTGCAATCCCATAAGCAATTGATTTATCATTTGCAACACCTAAAATTACACCTTTTTTACCTTTCATCAACATTATAAATCCTTTGTATTTTCTATTATTTGTATAAAATCTTCAATAATCCATGAAGCAGTCCCTATTAATGCTCCATCAACATTTTCAATTTGGCAAATCTCTTTTACATTTTCTACTTTAACGCTTCCACCATATAAAAGAGGCTTATTTATCTTTTGTTTTATTGCTGTATGAACTTGTTTGATATCTTCATTTGTAGCAGTAACTCCTGTACCAATAGCCCAAACTGGTTCATATGCAAGAATTAGATTTTCATAATTTGTGTCAATTCCTAAAAATTGTTCATAAATATATTCTAAAGTTTTCTCTAATCCTAAATTTTTTACCTCTAAAGGTTCACCAATACAGTAAATAATCTTATATCCTAAACTTTTATAAAACTCATATTTTTTTGAAATTTGTTTTTGAGTTTCTCCTAAAATATGTCTTCTTTCACTATGTCCAATTAAAATAGTTTTAATTTCAAATTCATTTAATTGAAAAGTACCTATTTCTCCTGTAAATGAACCACTTGATGTTGCATAAGCATTTTGTGCTCCTATTACAAGGTTTGAAACAGTATTAAAAGAGTCAAGTGAAGTAGAAGTAGGGAATACAATAACTTCATTTTTTATACTATTTTTTAAAAGATAATCATTTAATTTATTAATAAATATAGCTGTTGTTTTTCTAGTATGATTAGTTTTAAAGTTACTAGCTATTATTGCCATTAGTTATCTTCCTCTATAACTAATGCTTTAACTCCTGGTAAAATTTTTCCTTCTATTAATTCTAAAGAAGCTCCACCCCCAGTAGATATAAATGTCATATCAGATTCATCACCAGTGATTCTTACTAAGTCAGCAGTATCTCCACCACCAACAACTGTTGTTGCATAAGAACTAGCCACAGCATGAGATATTTTTGTACTACCTTTTGCAAATTTTTCCATTTCATAAACACCCATTGGTCCATTCCATAAAATAGTATTTGCATCTGCTAAAGCTTCATTAAATAAAAGTGCACTTGCAGGACCTATATCTAATCCCATCCAAGATTTTGGCATCTCTTGTATAGTTACAATTTTTGCTATTGCTTCTGCATCAAAAGCTTCAGCTGCAACAATATCAACTGGTAAATATAATTTTGTATCTTTTTGTTTCGCAAGTTCCATGATTTTTAAAGCTTCAGGTATTAAATCTTCTTCAACTAGAGATTTACCAATTTCATACCCTAATGCTTTTAAAAATGTAAATGCCATTCCTCCACCAATGATAATTTTATCAACTTTTGGAACGAGATTATATAAAGCTTCAAGTTTTCCAGACACCTTTGAACCACCAACTATTGAAACAAATGGTCTTTTTGGGTTTTCAACTATATGATGAAAAAATTTAATCTCTTTTGCTAGTAAAAATCCAGCTGCTTTACTATCCATATCAAAATATTTTGCTATTCCTTCAACAGAAGAGTGAGCTCTATGTGAAACTCCAAAAGCATCATTTATATAAATTTCAGCCATTGAAGCTAATTTTTTTGATAATTCTTCATCATTTTTTGTTTCACCAGCTTCAAATCTCATATTTTCTAAAAGTAGTATTTCACCAGCTTTTAATTCTTTTGCCATTTTTAAAGTTTCATTACAAACTACACTTGGAGCTAATTTAATATCTTGTTTTAATAGAATATGTAATCTCTTTGCTATTGGAGCAAGTGAATATTTATCTTCAAAACCACTTTTTGGTCTTCCAAAATGGCTTGCTAAAATAACTGAACAATCATTATCTATACAAAATCTAATTGTATTTAATGCACTTCTTATTCTTCTATCATCTGTAATATTATTATCCTCATCAACAGGAACATTAAAATCACATCTTATAAATACTTTTTTACCACTAATATCTATATTTTTAATCTCTTGCAGTTTCATATTTTGCCTTATTTATTTGCTACATAAACAGCTAAGTCAACTAATCTAGCTGAATATCCCCATTCATTGTCATACCAACTCATTACTTTTATCATATTTCCACCAATTACTTGAGTTAAATCTGAAGCAACAATTGTAGAATTTGTATTACCAATAATATCACTAGATACTAACATATCATTATCAACACTTACAATACCTGCTAACTCTTTTGATTTTTGAGTAAATAAAGCATTTATTTCCTCTTTTGTAGTATCTTTTTTAACCAAAAAGTTTACATCTACCATTGAAACGTTTGGAGTTGGAACTCTTACACTTTGACCATGAAGTTTTCCTTCAAGTTGAGGCATAATAAGCTTCATGGCTTTTGCTGCACCAGTACTTGTTGGTATCATATTAGAAGCTCCAGCTCTTGCTCTTCTTTTATCTGATTTATGTTTTACATCTAAGATATTTTGGTCATTTGTATAAGAGTGAATAGTTGTCATTAAACCTTTTTCAATTCCGAAAGCATCATCAATGATTTTTGCTATTGGTCCTAAACAATTTGTAGTACAAGAAGCATTTGAAACTATGTTTTCTCCAGCATAAGTATTTTCATTTACGCCTAGTACATAAGTTTTTGTATCATCTTTTGCTGGTGCACTCATTACAACTTTTTTAGCACCATTGTCTATATGAACTTGACATTTTTCTTTTGTTAAATATGCACCAGTACACTCTAAAATAACTTCTGCTCCACACTCTTTAGTGAAAGTTAGTTCTTTAGCATCTCTTGTTGAGTAAAGTTTAGCTTTGATTTTACCCATTTTTAAATACCCATCTTCAACTTTTACATCGCCATCAAAAGTTCCATGAACCGTATCATATTTTGTAATATATTCTAGCATATCAGGTGTTGCTGTATCATTTATAGCAACTAATTCAATATCATCTCTGTTAGCTATAATTCTAGCTACGCATCTTCCTATTCTTCCAAAACCATTTATTGCAACTTTAATAGCCATTTTTACCCTTTGTTAAAAATCTAAACGATAAATATTTTATCCAAAAGTTGCTATAATAATATTTAATTGTAAAATAAAAAGTATAAAATAATTTAAAAATTTAATTATTAGTCACACTATTTTTATACTTAATATTAAGGAGTTATAAAATGGATAGAAGAGATTTTTTAAATGGAGTAGCATTAACTATTATGGCTGGAATGACTCCATTAGATTTGCTTTTAGCTGGTGAAATAAAAGATCAAAGAAGTATAAAAGATGCAATAGATTTAAAAGAGTATTATCCTCCAAAATGGCAAGGATTAAGAGGAAGTACAGATGAAGCATATGAGTTTGCTCATATGTTGAGAGATGGTCAAAAATTTGATTATAGTAGTGTAAAAAAAGTAGAGAGTTATGATTTAGTTATTGTAGGAGCTGGACTTAGTGGATTAGCTGCAGCTTGTTTTTATCAAGAAAAGTTTGGAAGAGATAAAAAAATTTTAATTCTTGATAACCATGATGATTTTGGAGGGCATGCCCGAAGAAATGAGATAGAATTTGAAGGTGGAATGATTTTAGGATATGGGGGAAGTGAAAGTTTTCAATCACCAAAGCACTTATATTCAGAAAATGTAATAAAACTTCTTAATTCTTTAAATATAGACATAGATAAATTAGCACAAAAATTTAATGTAAATTTTTATCCTGATTTGGGTCTTAGTAGAGGTGTATATTTTTCAAAAGATATATTCGGTGAAAAAAAGATAGTAAATGGAAATCCAGGACAGGTTGTTTGTGATGATATTCCAAAAGATAGATTAAATGGTAAACCACTTAAAGATTTTATAAATGAGTTTCCATTATCACAAAAAGATAAAAATGATTTAATTGAACTTTTTGAAAATCCGAAAGATTATTTAGAAAATATGAATAAAGAGGATAAAGAAGAATATCTTAATAAAACAAATTATAAATCTTTTTTAAGAGAAAAAGTTAAATTATCAGATGAAGCTATAAAATATTTTGAAGGTTCAACAGATGATTTCTTAGCTCTAGGTATAGATGCAACTTCTTGTAGTGATGCTAGAATGTGTTATTTACCAGGATTTGATAATATGGGATTAGATCCAATAGAGGGGGATGATTTAGCTGAAATGGAAGAACCATATATTTATCATTTCCCTGATGGAAATTCTAGTGTAGCAAGATTAATGGTAAAAAAACTAATCCCAAATATTGCTGCTGGTGGAATGTCTGATATGAATAGTATTATAAATACTAAATTTGATTATTCAAAATTAGATATTGATTCAAATAATGTAAGATTAAGATTGAGAAGTACTGTTATAAATGTTGAAAATACACAAAAAGGTGCAAAAGTTATTTATATGAATGCTGTAGATCAGAAGATGTACCGAGTAGATTCAAAAAATGTTATTATGGCAAATTATAATAGTATGATTCCATATATCATCCCAACACTACCTACAGAACAAAAAGATGCTTTATCTCAAAATGTTAAAACATCTTTAATTCATACAAAAGTTATTATAAAAAATTGGCAAACTTTTAAGAAATTAGGAATTCATGAGTTTTATTCACCAAAGATGCCTTATGCTAGAGTTAAACTTGATTATCCAGTAGATATTGGGGTATATAGACATCCAAGAGATCCAAATAAACCAATTTGTTTGCATATGTCTTGTTCTCCTTTAGTTTTTGCAGCACAAGATGGATTGGATTTTGAAGGAATGGATGCTAGATCAATAGCTAGAGTAGGTAGAAGTAAATTATATACTATGAGTTTTGAAGAACATGAAAAAATTATAAGAAAACAACTTCAAGATATGTTAGGAGATAGTGGATTTAATCACGAAAAAGATATTTTAGGAATAGTATTAAACAGATGGGGACATTGTTATGCTTATTCAGAAAATTCTTTATTTGATGATGAAGAAGAAAGTGAAAAAATTATTAAAAAGGCTAGAAAGCCTTTTGGAAATATAACTATTGCAAATTCAGATTCAGATTGGCAAGCTTATATGCATGCAGCAATAGACCAAGCTCATAGAGCTGTTAATGAAATAAAAGACTAAATTAAATAATGATATAATATTTAATTATAAAATATAAGGTTTTAAATAATTGAGAATTGCAATTTTTGGTGGCAGTTTTGACCCCGTTCATATAGCACATAAAACTATCGTTGAAGTTGCATTGAAAAAGTTGGATATTGATAAACTAATAGTTGTTCCAACATATTTGAATCCTTTTAAAAGTAGTTTTTATTTAGAACCTAAAATTAGGTTTGAATTATTAAAAAAGGTTTTTGCAGATTTTACGAAGGTAGAAATTTGTGACTATGAAATAAAAAGAGATAAAGTAAGTTATACTTATGATACAGTTAACTATATAAAATCTTTATATAAACCTTCAAAAATATATTTTATAATTGGTGAAGATAATGTAAGAAATCTTCATAAATGGTATAAAATAGAAGAGTTAAAAAGAGAGTTAGAGTTTGTTGTTGTTACAAGAGTTGGATTTAATCAAAATATAGAAGATTTTAAAATTTTAGATATAAATATTGATATTAGTTCAACAAATTTAAGAGAGCAAATTGATTTAAATTTTGTTCCAGAAGTAATACAAGAAGATATATTAAATTTACAAAAAGGTAGAAAAATTGAGTAGTAGAGTAGAAAATATTAAAAATATTTTAGATGATAAAAAAGCAGTCGATATTGAAGTTTTTGATTTAACTGACAAAGAATATTTAGTTGATTATGTTGTTATTGCAACAACACTAAATCCAAGACATGGATCTGCACTTTTGGATAATTTAAAAACAGAGTTAAAACCAAAAGGTGAAGAGTTTTTAAGAGTTGATGAAGATGAAAATTGGACAGTTGTTGATATGGGGGATATTTTTATTCATTTAATGAGTGAAAAATATAGAGAAAAATATAATATAGAAGACTTTTTAAAAGATTTTCAAAAACCTAAAAATTAAGAAAAATAAAGAAGGATAAACTATTTTATCCTTCTTTATTTTAATCAGAACCCATCTGTTAAATCATACTGATAAAAAATAGTAGCTTTAAAATTCCTCCTATAATTAGAAAAAGGTGAATTGTTACTATATTTAAAATTCCAAATACTTTTAAAAGCTAAATTATTATTTAATTCTATAGGATAAAAATTACCACCTGCACCAGAATACCAAGTATAATTTTGATTTGAAGATAAATAATGAATTGCTCTGGCACCTGCGCATTAGTATTATCACTTGATGTATAAATATAGTCTTTATAATAATATCTGTTCTCTCTTAAATTGATAGAAATAGTAGATGATTCAACATATCTTTGATTATAAATATCCTGACTCCCAAGATTTGATGCTGTTCCAGTAAAAAAATATGTGCCACTAGAAGATTTTATTCTCTCATCAATTCCTATAGAAAAAATTGCTATTCCATTTGGATTTGTCCTACTCACTTTTATAAAAAATGTTTCTTCATTTGTTTTTTCATCTAATTTATCATAAATAAATGGATAATTGGTATTTGAATCCTTGATATCTGATTTTAGACCTGTTTTTTCAACTCTATCATATCTAATTAATTGAATACTAAAACCGCTATTTAAATATTCTGGGTTAAATCCTAATTTAATAAATACTTTATCATTTTTATTTATTGTAAATTTGTAATAAGCATCTGTTACTCCATCTTTCATTAATGTTGTTCCAGAAGGATTCATAAACCAATATCCAAATGGATAAGCAGTATCAAAAGTTGTATTATTTTCAATTACACCATAAGCTTTGTTGTAATTAAAAAAACAAATAAAATAGCCAAAATAGATTTTTGAAAACATTTTAATTTAAACATAATAACTTCTTATATATGATTATTCTTATTATAATCTTAAACATAATAATCATATAATATTATTTTAAGAAATATTGGGGGATTTATGAAAATAAATACAAATCAAATACAACAATTTAGTTCATTAAATAGTGGAATAAAAGTATCTCAAAATGATGTACAACAAATTAAGAACTCAGAATCTATATCTTTAAATATCAACAAAAATACACTAAATACTTTAGATAAACTATCATCTTTGGAAGAAACTACATTTATAAAAGCTTATGACAATAGTTATATACATCCAGAAAAAAAAGCTACAAATATAGTATTAGAAGAGCATTATAAAAAAACAAATGAAGATAACAAAAAATTCTCAAATCCAAAAGAACATATATGGAATAAATATAATAATCCAAAATATGAATATTATGCAAAACATATGAATACGATAGAAAAGGAAATTGCTTATAAACAAGAAACAAACTATTTGGATGGAAAAAATGTTACCTACTCTTTAAAAGATTATGTTATTAAAGATATGAAATCAATAAATGCAATGGTAGATCAAGCAAGAAAAAAAGAGTTTGATCGAGATAGAGTAAATGATCAATTTCAAAATTTACTAAATAGATATGGTATAGAAATTCCAAAAGATGTTAATATAAATTTTACTATTGAGCCTTACAATTATAAAGTAAGTGTTAGTGGTTTAGATGATATAAATTTAACTAATCTAATAGAAGATACACTTAATACAGCTAATAATTCAAAAGAGTTATTTTTTCATATTTATCAAAGTTATTCTCCATATAAAAATGAACAGTTAAATAATGAAAACTTTGATAAGCAGTCAGTTTTTCATGAAGTTAAAAAAATAACATCTTATGATTTAAGAGATTTAGAAAATTCGAATGGAAAGTTTTTAACTCCTGAGGGGATAGATGTTTTTGAAATATATAAGCAAGGAATATTCAGTGATAATAGTATTCCTGATGAGCATAAAGGACTTGTAATAGACTTCTTTGGAGATAAATTATCAAATCTAGCAAAAAATGGATTTGATAGTGTTTCTGATATGATACTTTCAATTGATTATAAAAATGGAAGTTTTTATGATATAGGGCAAGAAGAAAATTTTGGTTTAGAAAAAAGAGATTGGATAGATAATTTGGAAACTTCAACAACACAAACTTACAAAGAAATACATAAAACAGATGAACTATCAGAAAAAAAAGACAAAGAAAAAAGAGAAGCTGATTTATTTGCTTTGAAACATAATCTTGAAATTGAAGAATTTATGAAAAATGATACTAAAAAATATGTAAATAACTTTGATTTTTTAAAATCACTTCTTATGCAAAGATATTTTTTAGGAAAAGATGATGAATTTACATATAAAATATTTGAACTTTTAGAAAAATATAAAGAGATAAAAAAATAAAAAAACAAAAAAGATTACATAATCTCTTTTGCTTTTATTCCAAGTAGTTCCAATCCTACATTTAGGCTTAGTTTTGCCATACTTAAAACTTTTAAGTATGTTTTTTCATCATCGCTTCCTATGATTTTGTGTTCATTGTAAAATTTATGTACACTTGAAGCTAAGTTGTATAGATATTCAGTAATTTTTTGTATATCTCTTTTATTAAAACTTTCAACTAAAATCGATTGTAAAAGTAGGGCTTCATACACTAAATTCAAAGCATCATTATTTAAGTTTTCAAAACTTATATTTTTTATATCATCACTTGAGATACCAGATTTTACAAAAACTTGGTTTATTCTTGCATGTGCATAGTTTATATAAAAAATTGGATTTGATGAATCTTGATTTTTTAACATATCAATATCAAACTCTAAGTGAGTATCACTTTTTTTAGTTAAAAATACAAATCTTAAAGCATCACTACCAATTTCTTCAAGTACATCTGACATAAGGATCACATTTCCTGCTCTTTTACTCATCTTATAAGGTTCACCACCTTTTAAAAGTTGTACCATTTGAGATAAAATAACTTCTAATTTTGAAGAGTCATTCCCTAAAAATTCAATAGCAGCTTTTACTCTTGTGATATATCCGTGGTGATCAGCGCCCCAAATATTTATATATTTATCAAAATTTCTATCAAATTTATTTTTATGGTATATTATATCTCCTGCAAGATATGTAGGAATTCCATTTTCTCTTACAACAACTCTATCACTATCATCACCATATTTTGTTGATTGAAGATATACTTTTTCATCTTTTGTATATAAAGAACCATTTTTCTCTAAAACATCTTTTGTATTATCCCAAGAGCTATATAAAGATTTTTCAGATACAAAATTTTCAAATTCAACACCTAAATCTTTTAAGTCTTTAATAATTATTTGCATTACAATATCTTTAGCAAATATTGCTAATTCTTTAAATCTACTTTTATCATAGATAATATCTTTTCCAAATTTCTCGATAATTTGGTGTGCAATATCAACTAAGTATTCTCCTCGGTAGTAGCTTTCAGGGTATTCTACAGTTTCTTTAAAGATAAAATCTCTTGCTGCTAAACTTACTGAAATCCCAAGTAAGTCCATTTGTGCTCCAGCATCATTTATATAATATTCCGTTGTAATATCATATCCTAAATATTTTCCAACTCTAGCTAAAGAATCACCAAATATAGCTCCTCTTGCATGTCCTATATGTAATGGTCCAGTTGGATTTGCTGAAACATATTCAAGCAATATTTTTTCATTCTTTTTATCTTCTTTTGCAAAAGAACTACCATCTTTTAATGCAATATCAACTAAAGATTGTAAAAACTTTGTTGATAGTGTAAAGTTAATAAAACCTTTTACAGATTCAATTTTTTCAAATAAATCTTTATTTTCAAGTTTTACAACTATCTCATCAGCAATTTGCATAGGAGATTTTTTTAACTCTTTAGCTAAACTAAAAGCTATAGGAGTTGCATAATGCCCTAAAGAAATATCTTTTGGCTTTTCTAAAACAATATTTGTTTGTAAAATATTTTCTATATACTCTTTTACTAAATTTTGCAATGTTGTTCTCTTACGCTTCTTTAGATTCTGGTTTAGCTTCTGTTGAAGTTGGTTTCACTTCAGCTTTTTTCTCAACTTCATCTACTTTTGTAGCTGTAGCAACTTCATCGTCATCTTCTTTTACAGCTTTCTTAAAGTTTTTAATTCCACTACCTAAACCTTTAGCTAGTTCTGGTATTTTTTTACCACCAAATAAAATTAGTACTATTAAAACAATTACTAACAATTGCATTCCACTTGGCATACCCATAATTTATCCTTTATTTTTGATATAGCAAATATTATAACTTCATATTGCTTAAAAAATTTTCTATTTAAAGATTATTTGTGCTAATTTAACACCTATAAAAACAGCAAAAATTGAACCAAATAAATTACTTAAAATATTTAATATTGCAAGGTTCAATGAAGTTTGATATAGTAGATAATTATCTAATGCAAATGTGGAAAAAGTTGTCAAACCACCTAGAAAACCAGTTATTAGAAGAAATCTGATATTGTCTGAAACAATGTAAGATGAGAAATATATGTACAAAAATCCAATTATTAATGAACCAAATAAATTTACAATTAAAATTCCTAGAGGAAAATCAACGGGATAATACTTTTGTTGAAAAAATACTGTAAAATATCTCAAAATAGAGCCTAATGCTCCACCAACTCCAACGGCAAGGATGATTTGATAATTAGGAAACATAGTTTTTATACTCTTTTTCAAAAACTTCTCTCATTTTAACTTCAGTATCTTCATACCAAGAGCTATCTTTACTAGCAATAACTGGATCTAAATATATAACTTTTACAACTCCTGGAGATGCTTCCATTTTTTGAGAGTTTATAATGTTTCTAGTATTAAACATAACGACTGGTTGAACTTTTAAATTATATTTATTTCCAACCATTTTTGCTCCAGCTTTGAATTCTCCCATAAAAGTTCCATCACTTCTTGTCCCTTCAGGAAACATAGCTATAGGTCGTCCTTTTTCTAATCTATCTTTTACTTCACTTAAAAGATGTATAAGTCCAGCTTTGTTTTCTCTATCAACACTTATCATTTTAGGTGCTTTAATTATATGTCCAAAAAAGAATAAATCTGTAATCTCTTTTTTAGCAACCCATGCAATGTGTCTACTATGAATATGTTCCATTACTATAATATCTAGCATAGATTGATGATTTATAATTATTAAATCACAACTCTCATCTAGTGTGCCTTCTTGTACTAGTTTGATTCCTAAGAAAAACATTTGAACTTTCATCCAAATCTTAATTACTTTATGTGTGTGATTTCTAAGAATATACATAAATAATACAACAATAGCAACACTTATAGAAAATTGAATAAAAACAATTAAACCTCTAATTTTTTTCAAAACTATCCTCCTTTATCCAACCAATAAAGCCATTTTCAGTACATAAAACTTTTATAAAATGCTCTTTTTTCTCTAAAATTTCTACTTTCATATCATTATCTGCTTTAAAAAAAACAGTTGAATTTTTTGTTGGCAAAATATATACAAGAGAATCTTTTTTTATCATACCAACTTGATTTGGTAAATTATAAAGAACAGCAAAAATTAATGAAATTAAAGTAAGAATTAATAAAATTTTCCATCTCTTCCAAATAAATAAAATTAGGAAAATTACAAAAACAACAATTGCTGCTATTTTTTTATATTTTTCAAAAGTTGAATCATTTGGATTTAAATCAGTTTGTGTACTTACTAATTCATTCTGTAAAACAAGTGGTATTTTTATTTCTTTAAAGCTATTTGAAACAGAGTTAAAATATGTGAAAACCAAATTCTTTTGATAAATTGGAGTTACGAAATAATAAACAAGATTTTCTATGTTTTCCCATTCCTTTAAACTTGAAACTCCTTGTTCTTCAATATTATTTAAAGAAAAATCAGCTAAATTGGAGTTAATTGCATCAATATCAATAATTGTAAGAGCATCATTATTGTTATATTGTCTTGTTTTATATGCTTTTACAATAATATTTTCAGCGATTATATTTGCATATCTTTCATCACTTTTTCCAATATTTGAAAATTTAATAGTTGGAACTTCTAATGCACTTGAATCAATAGTATCATCTAAGTTTAGTAAACTAACATTAAATGTAGGCAATGAAAATTTTGGAGATTTAACTTTAAAATAGTAGCTATTTGTATATCTATCATTTGAAATTGCTTTCCATTTTGAATCTGGATTTAAAATTTCAATATTTGAAGAGTTAGAAAAATTTGTTTTCAAATCAGTAAAATTATTTGTAGTTACTAATGCTTCAATTTTTATTTCAAATTTCTGATTTTTATGTATATTAGTTGGAATTTTTGTGTAAGATAAATATAAATTTTTTGCTCCAAATAAATTTATAGCAAAGATAGAAAAAACTGTTAGGAGTAAAAGTATTTTTTTCATAATTGATTAAAATAGAGAAATTACTCTATTTTAAAAAGCCTTTCAGCATATTTACACCATCTGTTGAACCTAAAATTTCTTCAATAGCTCTTTCAGGGTGTGGCATAAGTCCAAAAATATTTCTCTCTTTATTACAAATTCCAGCAATATTTGAAACAGAACCATTCATATTTACTAAATTCCCATTTTTATCACAATATTTTAATAAAATTTGATTATTCTTTTCTAACTCTTTTAATCCAACTTCATCAATATAATAGTTTCCATCATGATGTGCAACAGGTATATTTACAACATCATTTACATTTAACAATTTTAAAAATGTATTATTATTGTCTATTACTTTTAAATTATGATGTTTAGAGATAAAATGTAAAGTATCATTTCTTTTCATTGCTCCAGGTAATAATCCAGCTTCAAGTAATATTTGAAAACCATTACAAATTCCTAAAACTTTTCCACCATTTTGTGCAAATTTTTTAACATCTTCCATAATATTTGCAAATCTAGCAATTGCTCCACTTCTTAAATAGTCACCATAAGAAAAACCACCTGGAACTACTACTAAGTCAATATTTTCTGGAAGTTTTGTCTCTTTATGCCAAATAACAAAAACTTCACAACCTAATTTCTCAAAAGCGTATTTTGCATCGAATTCACAGTTTGTTCCTGGAAATTGTAGAACTGCTACTTTCATAATTAACCTACTATTTCGATTGTGTAATCTTCAATTACAGTATTTGCTAAAAGTTTTTCACACATTTGTGTAACTTCCTCTTTAGCTTTTTCTTTATCTGTTGAATTTAATTCAATAATAATTTGTTTTCCTACTCTAACATCATTTATTAATTCTTTAAAACCTAATGTTCCTAAAGCGTGATTAATAGCTTTTCCTTGATCGTCTAAAACACCTTTTTTTAAACCTACATTTACTATTGCTTTCATTCTTTTATTACCTTTTGTCTTGTTTTTTTGGATTATATCTAATTTTTTATTTGCTTAATCTTTCTAAAATAGTGTTATAACCATTTAAGATTTTATCTTTTATCTCTTTTGGTACATTAACTTGAAGTTTCTCTCCAATTTTTAAAGATTTTGATTGCTCTTTCCAATTACTTGCTTTTCCAAAATCTCTTAAAATTTGTTTATCCATAGAAGTAAAGTTATTTTCTTCAAAATCTTCTCTAGCAATAAATCTTGAACTTTCAGGAGTTAGGACTTCATCTCCTAAAACCCATTCTCCTTTATCATTTACAAAGATTTCAAATTTTGTATCAACTACAACTATTCCACGTTCATAAGCAAATTTAGTAAAATTTTGGAATAGTTTTTCTAAACTTGAGATTATTTCAGGGAAAGTATCTTTTACTTTTTGTGAATTTAATGGAATATCTTTTAATCCCTTTGTAGTTGGAGTAAATAATGGAGTTTCAAATTTATGCCATTGTTTTAAATTTGATGGTAAATTTAATCCATAAGGGTCTATTCCATTTTGACAAGCATCATATAAAGAACCAGTTAGGTAATTTCTAAATATTAATTCAAATTGTACAACTTCTCCATCAATATTTGCTTCTAAAGGTTTACAAAGTTCCATCATCTGACATCTTGGGTAAATTTGTAGAGTTTTATCAACGTTTTGAGATAAAATTGCAGTTTTTATACCAGATTTTTTTGCAAATTCTGCTCCAAAATTTGAAATTGAAGTTTGAATTATACCTTTTCCTTCAATTTCTAAATTTAAAGGTATATCAAAAACAGAAGTTCTATCACTTCTTACAAGTAAAACTTTTGCTTCATTAGTAGGGCAAGTGTATAAATCTGCGTTTTTACCTATATAAAATAGATTATAACCAATATTTTCTAGTTCATCTATCCCTTTTTTAGTTGTTGTTTTTTTTGATTCTGGCCAAAGACCAAGTTTTTTAATAATTTCAATTTCCATTAAACTTCCTATTTATTCATTATAATTAAACTTTTTAAAATTGCTAAAGATGTATTTAATTGATTGTCTTCAAGTAAATCTTCTTTTGAAATAGTCGTTTTACTTTCATCTTTTATAGATTTTTCTTCTTTTTTGATATCTTCATCAACTTTTTCAAGTTCACCTTCAAGATGTTTTTTCAAATCTGCTTCTTTAATTCTTAAAGAGTTATCATCATTTTGTACTACTTTTCCAGAACTTACTATAATATCAGGAGTTACTCCTAGTGCTTGAATAGTTCTTCCACTTGGTAAGTAGTATTTTGCAATAGTTAATTTTATATTTTCTGTTTTATCATTGTCTATTGGTAATACTGCTTGAACTGAACCTTTTCCAAAAGTTTTTTCTCCAACTACAACTGCTCTTTTGTGATCTTGTAGAGAACCACTTACAATTTCTGAAGCAGAAGCAGAACCTTCATTTACTAAAACAACTAAAGGTAAATCTGTTTTTGTTCCAAATTTTGAAGCTTCAAATTTTTCTTCATCAGAGGCATCTCTTCCTTTTTGAGAAACAATTACTCCACTTTTTACAAACATATCAACAACACCAATAGCTTGATTTAATAAACCACCAGGATTATTTCTTAAATCTAAAATAATTCCTTTTGCATTTTTATTTTCTTTTATTGCTTTTTCTAATTCTGTTGAAACTTTTGTATCAAAGCTAGAAATTCTAAGATATAAGATATCTTCACTTTCTATTTTTTTAGCAAAAACTGATTGAACTTTTATAATATCTCTTTGAAGTTTAAATTCAAGTGGTTTTAATTCACCTTTTCTTACAACAGTTATAGTGATATCAGTTTTTGGTTCACCTCTCATCATATTTACTGCTTCATCTAAAGTCATCCCAATAGTTGAAGTATCATTTATTTTTAAAATGATATCAAGTGATTTAATTCCTGCTTTAAATGCTGGTGTATCATCTATTGGAGATATAACAGTTAATGCCCCATCTCTCATTCCAACAGTTATTCCTAAACCTCCAAATTCTCCAGAAGTAGCAATACTCATCTCTTTTGATGCTTTTTTATCTAAATAGCTTGAGTGGGCATCTAGTTCTTGCATTAACCCTTTTAATGCTTTGTCAATGATCTCTTGTAATTTGATGTCATCAACATAATATTTCTCAACAGTACCAATAACCTTTGTTAATTTTGATAAAGATTCAAATCTTGTTTGTTCAGTTTCCTTCTTTTGAGTATCTTTTGCAAATATATTTTGTGATAGCACAAGTGCAATAGTAGAAGCTATTAATAGTTTATTCATTGTACAATAATCCTTAAAATTTATAGGTGACAATTATACAAAAAAGATTATAAAAGTAATATTTTATTAAAAATTTTGTAATATATCAACTACTTTTAAAAAAGGTTAGACAAATGAGTATAAAAGATGATGTAAATTACATCAAAAATGAACTGAGTAATGAAGAGAAATTTTTAGAGAGTTTTGTAAAAACTGAAAGATTTTTAAAAAAATACAAGATTGTTATTTTGGCTTTAGTTATAATTCTTGTAGTTGGAACTATTGGATATTTTGTAAAAAATAGTATTGATAAGGCAAACTTGTATGATGCAAATGTTGCTTTAAATAGTTATTTAGAAAGTGGTGATAAAGAAGCTTTAGATATTTTAAAAGAAAAAAATAAGAATCTTTATGAAGTTGCTTTATATTTAGAAGCTAAAAAAGAGCTAAAAAGTGCTGATATATCTTTAAAATATTTAAAAGATATACTTGATTATCAAGTTGCAGTTTTAAATTCGAGTGAAACTGATTTAAATTTATTATCAAAAAAAGGTGATTTTTTATTAAAAGACTATGCTATTTTTAATAGAGCACTTATTTTAGTAAATAATGAAAAATATTCAGAAGCAAAAGAATTATTAAATCAAATATCACCAGAATCAAGAGCAGCTGAATTATCTAATCTTTTAAAACATTATCTAGTTACAAAATAAGGAATAAAAATGAAATCTATTATATTTTCAATTCTTGCAGTTGCTCTTTTTACAGCTTGTTCTGGTAAAAAATATTATGAACCAGAAAATACAAGTGATAATATAGAGTTAAATAAAAAATCTATGTCTTCTTCTATCAAATCTATGAATAGAGTTGGTGCTACACTTAACGATAATCAAGTTGTAACAAAACAAGGTGTATCTCAAAACAAACTTCCAGAAGGATTTGAATTTATAAATTTTAGTGAAGAAGGTGAAATAATTGCTACAAACTATATTGATAAAATCTTAATTGGTGATCAAGAAAGAAGTGTGAGTGATGTAGTTGTTGGAGCTTCTAAAAGAGGTGATAGATTAGCATTATTATACTCAAATAATACAGTTGAACTTATAGATGATAATTCATCGAAAACATTATTTAAAGAGTATTCAACACTTTCTTTAGCAAATGATACAAGAATTGCTAATCCAGTTTTTATGGGAAGTTTGGTTCTTTTTCCAACTTTGAATGGTAAAGTTATTATTGTATCTTTGGTTACAAATGAAGCTGTTAGAAATATAGCTGTTGATCCAGATGGTGAATTTAATAATATTATAAATTTAGAAGTAGAAAGAGATAGTGAAACATTAATTATTGCAAGTCCAAATAAACTAGTATCTGTTTCAGCAAGAGAAGTTTCAAGTAAAGATTATGAATTAAGAGATGTTATTGTAAAAAATGGATATGTGTACATTGCAACTGTTGATGGACATATTATTAAACTTAATACTAGACTAGAAGAACTTGAAAAAAGAAAATACAAATATGCAAAATTTCATGCTTTAGCATATAGTGATTCATTATATGCAGTTGAATCTCAAGGCTTTTTAATAAATATTAATGATGATTTTACAAGTGATACAGTTTATGAGTTTAGCTTTGATAATGAGAAAAGACTTATTGCAATAGATAATAAAATATATTTTAACTCAGATTATATAACTCTTCCTTAATTTTAATAGAGGGAATTCCTCTATTAAGATAAATTTCTATTTGCTAAAAACTCTATTAAAACTGTAGCATAAGATCCTTTAGGTAAAACGAAATCTAAACTACAAACTTTTGTTTCTTTATTATATTTACAAGTAATGTTTTTTGGAAATACTATAGCTTCTCTTCTATAGCCTTTTTCATATATTTCACTATCATCATATTTTTGTTCAATTTTTAATGATTTATCTCTTGATCTAAAAACATCACGACCAGGTAAAAGACCTGTTGGAGTTATTATTTGTGATTTAAAATCATTTAATATCTTTTCATTTATTATTTTTGAAGTGAAATATTTTTGATCTTCAATAGTGAAGAAAATATCTCCATCTAAAAGCTTAAAAGTATTTTTATCTAATTTTAGTCTTTCTACAAGCCAAGCATTAAAAAATGAACTTTGATATGCAAGAATTAACATTTTTGCTAGTTTCTTATCTTTTATCTTAGATTCTCCAAATAACAATTCTTTAGCTTTTGAAAGGTTTTCTTTTATCTCTTTTCCAAATCTTTGATAACCAAAATAATTAGGCATTCCATCTTTTGATATAATTTTTAAAATTTTTTCTATATGGAAAAGTTCTTGTATTTCAACTTCATGTAAATTTATCTTAAACCGATTTGCTTTTAAATCACCAATATTTAGTTTTTTATTATGTAAGCAACTATCTAAAATTTCTATTTTTTTTGATTTGAAGTTATTTATATCTTTTGAGTATTTTTTAGGAATAGTTATATATTGAGTTGTTGTAGCTCTTTTATCTTTTAGTCCAGCATAACCTATTTCGTTAGAATATATACCTAAGAATTTTGAGAATCTATCTATTAATTCCCAAGTATCACAATTTCTTTTTTTTACTTTTAAAACTAAAAAATTACCATTATTAGAGAATTTTATAGGATCTTCCTCAACTATAAAATCCTCTTCATTTTGTAAAAATTTAAAATTTAGAGTTTTATCATTTAGTGGATAAAATCTTCTTATCAATGAGAAGCTCTTTTTAATTGCTCTTGCTCATAAACTGTTCTACATTCAGTACAATATCTTGCAAAAGGTTTCGCTTTTAATCTTCCAATAGGTATATTGATTCCACACATATCACAGATTCCATATGTTCCAGCATTTATTTTCTTTAAAGCTGTCTCTATTTGATTTAATTCATCTAATTGATGATTAGCAATCATCCCTTCTGTAAATGAGTCACTTACAAAATCTGCATAATCAAGTTCATCACTTATATCTTGATCTTTTAATTGATCAATATTTTCTCTACTATTTCTAACATTGTTTAGAATAGTCTCTTTTCTAGTTAATAAAGTTGATTTTAATTCATCTATTTGAGTCTTATTGGCCATAATCTCTCCTTATGTAAAATCGAGATTATATCTATTTTTATTAGTTAGTTAACTTAAAGTTTTATTTTGGTAGGAAATATTTTATGTAAACCCGTATATAACGGATTTACATATAAAAAGTTAATTTTTTTCGTGGTTATGTACTTCTTCTTTAGCATCTTCAATTGCTTCTTTTGTATCTTCAATTTTTTCAGAAGCTGCATCTTTTAATTCTTCAGTTTTTTCTTCTACATTTTTTGCTGATTCATCTACTACTTCTTTTGTAGCTTCAACTGCTTCATTTGTATTGTTTTTTACTTCTTCAGTAGTTGCTTTTACATCTTCTACTGTTTTTGTTACTTCTGATTTAGGAGCTTCAGCTTGAGCCTCAGGTTTTTTATCTTCGTTACAACCTGTAAATAATGCTAATGCTACTGTTGTTGCTAATAATACTTTTTTCATTTTAATCCTTTTGTTAAATAAATTTCGGAATATTATCAAATTAACTGTGGAATAATTGTGTATAAAATTTATTTTTAATAAAAAAAGAATTATATAGATTTGGAGGAGCTAGTCGGACTCGAACCAACGCATGTCGGATTTGCAATCCGAGGCATTACCAGCTTTGCTATAGCTCCATTTAAGAATAAATATATCATGATTTTTGTGATAGATTTTGAAAACAACAGAGAGTGAGGGATTCGAACCCTCGGAGGCTTGCACCTCGCCGGTTTTCAAAACCGGTACATTCGACCAACTCTGTCAACTCTCTATAAATAAAAATGGTGCGAATGGTGAGAATCGAACTCACACTCCGAAACCGGAACGGGATTTTAAGTCCCGCGCGTCTACCTATTCCGCCACACTCGCACAAAATTTTAGAACTCAATTTTAAGCTTCTACTTAAAATGGACTGGAATTATAATAGGTTTTTTTTTATTTGTCAAGAGGTTTTTGAAAAATTTTTATAATTTGTAAAAAAATATAATATTTAATGAAATTTGAAAAGTAATATTTGTATAATCAAAGTATATTTTTTTAGATTTTTATAAGGATAAATATGAGAAGTGATGAGATAAAGAAAGGCTTTGATAGAACACCACATAGGTCTCTATTAAGAGCAACTGGATTAAAAGATGAAGATTTTAATAAACCATTCATTGGAGTAGCAAACTCATTTATTGAGTTGATACCAGGACACTTTTTTTTAGATGAAGTTTCAGCAATTATAAAAGATGAAATTAGAAAAAATGGTTGTGTTCCTTTTGAGTTTAATACTATTGGTGTTGATGATGGTATTGCTATGGGACATGATGGGATGCTTTTTTCTCTTCCAAGTAGAGAACTAATAGCAAACTCTATTGAAACAGTTATGAATGCACATAAACTAGATGCTATGATTGCTATTCCAAACTGTGATAAAATAGTTCCAGGTATGATAATGGGTGCATTAAGAGTAAATGTACCAACTGTTTTTGTAAGTGGTGGAGCAATGCAAAAAGGTTATACAAAAGAAGGAACTCCTATTGATTTAGCAACTGCGTTTGAAGCTGTTGGAAAGTTTGAAGCTGGAGATATTAGTGAAGAAGAGTTAAAGGATATCGAGTGTAATGCCTGTCCTAGTGGTGGTTCATGTTCTGGAATGTTTACTGCAAACTCTATGAATACTCTTATGGAAGCAATGGGAATTGCTTTACCTGGAAATGGAACAATATTAGCTTTAACAAAAGAAAGAGAAGAACTATATAGAAAAGCAGCAAAAAGAATTTGTGAAATTGCACTTGACAAAGCTTCTCTTGAAAAATTCAAAGTTAGAAATATTTTAAATGAAAAAGCTGTTAGAAATGCTTTTGCAGTTGATATGGCAATGGGAGGAAGTTCAAATACTGTTTTACATATGCTTGCTATTGCAAAAGAAGCTGGAGTTAATTTTGAATTAAAAGATATAAATGCTATTTCAAAAAGAGTTTCACATATTGCAAAAATATCTCCATCTCTAACAACAGTTCATATGGAAGATATAAATAAAGCTGGTGGTGTAAGTGCTGTTATGAAAGAGATGACAAAAAGAGGAGATGATATCCTTTTAGATAATCTTACAGTTACAGGTGAAACATTATTAGAAAGAATAAAAGATGCTTATATAAAAGATACAAATATTATTCATACTATTGATAATCCTTATTCTGAAGTTGGTGGTTTAGCTATTTTATATGGAAATTTAGCACAGCAAGGAGCAGTTATAAAAACTGCTGGTATTACTGGTGCTAGAGCATTAACAGGAAAAGCTGTTTGTTTTGATGGACAAGCAGAAGCTATAAAAGGTATAGTTGGAGGAAAAGTAAAAGCTGGTGATGTTGTAGTAATAAGATACGAAGGACCAAAAGGAGGTCCTGGAATGCAAGAGATGTTAGCACCAACGTCACTAATTATGGGTATGGGATTAGGAGATAAAGTTGCCTTAATTACTGATGGAAGATTTAGTGGAGCAACAAGAGGAGCAAGTATTGGACATGTTAGTCCTGAAGCTGCTGAAGGTGGGATGATAGGTTTACTTAAAGATGGAGATGAAATACATATAGATGTTGACCAATATATTTTGTCTGTAAATTTAACTGATGAAGAAATTGCAAAAAGAAAAGCAGATTTTAAACCTATAAAAAAACCTATTACATCTTCTTGGCTTGGACAATATAGAAGTTTGGTAACAAATGCAAGTAGTGGAGCTGTTTTAAAAACAGATTTATATTAAAATAGAATTCCCTTTAATTTAAGGGATTTCTAAATTTAAGCAAATATTAACTTTGTATTAACCTTATATTGGAAAATAGTTTACATAAAATAGATATTGTTTTAAAATAATATAAACTCATAAATAAGGATAAAAAGTGTATAAAAAAATTTTATTGATTTTTACTTTAACTGTAACAACTATGGTTGCTAAAAGTATTGATTTTGAGGAAATGGATAAAAACCCAGATAGGATAACTCCAAACTCTATGCATCAAGTTTTATCTTTTAACAATAGTCTTAAATCCTCAATTAACTCTATTGTAAATATTTCTGCAAAACGAAATGTCAATACAAATATGAATAATCTTCCATTACAAATGTTCGATGATCCATTTTTCAAAAGGTTTTTTGGAGAAGATTTTTCAAATCAATTTAAACAAAGTAGAGTTCAAAGATCTTTAGGCTCAGGTGTTATTGTAACAAAAGATGGTTATATAGTTACTAATAACCATGTTGTTGAAAATGCTGAAGAGATAACGGTAACTATAGGAGAGGATCCAACAGAATATAGTGCAAAACTTATTGGAAAAGATGGTGATAGTGATATTGCTGTTATAAAAATAGAATCAGATAAAACTTTAAATCCTATAAAATTAGGAGATTCAAATTCTCTTTTAATTGGAGACTTAACTTTTGCAATAGGAAATCCATTTGGAGTTGGAAATACTGTAACTATGGGTATAATTTCTGCTCTTAATAAAAATAAAGTTGGTATAAATAAATATGAAAACTATATACAAACTGATGCTTCTATAAATCCTGGAAATAGTGGTGGTGCATTAGTAGATAGCCGAGGAGCATTGATAGGAATAAATACTGCAATTTTGTCTAAAAGTGGAGGTAATGATGGAATTGGATTTGCCATTCCAGTTGAAATGGTAAAAGATGTAGTAAGTAAACTTGTAAGTGATGGTAAAGTTGTAAGAGGTTATTTAGGTGTTGTAATAGCTGATTTAGGTAAAGACTCAAAACAAGTTTATAAAAGAAAAGACGGTGCTATAATTTTAGATATTTCAAATGATACACCAGCATTTAAATATGGTTTAAAAAGAGGAGACTTAGTATATAAAATAAATGGTAAAGATGTAAAAGATAGAACATCATTACAAAATGCAATTGCCTCTTTTAAACCAAATGATAAAATAAAAGTAGAGTTAGAAAGAGATAAAAAAGATATGACTTTAGATATAGTTTTAGGAGATAGATCTTCTATTTTAGGAGCTGAAGCTGATAATAAAACTATTTTAGGTGGATTAAAAGTAAGTATTATAACTAATGAGGTTATAAATCAATATAGATTGCCTTTAGATGTTGCTGGTATTTTGATAACTTCTGTTGACCCAAAATCAAAAGCTGAAAAATCTGGTTTCCAAGCAGGAGATGTTATTATTCAAATAGAAGATATTGAAGTTAAAAACTTTACAGATATAGAAACAGCTTTAAAAAGATATAATAATGAACATAAAAGAGTATATGTCAATAGATATGGACAAACTATAATGTTTGTAATTCAATAAAAAGGATATACCATTATTAAGATACTTATGATTGAAGATGATTTAGAATTAGCACAAATCATCGCGGATTATTTAAAGTCATTTGATATAGAAGTTACTACAACAGATAGTCCTTATAATGGACTATCAATGTTGAACCTAAGTAAAGATTATCAATTAATTATTCTAGATTTAACTTTACCTGAAATTGATGGTTTAGAACTAATTCCAAAAATTAGAGAAAAATCTCAAATACCAATTATTATTAGTTCAGCAAGAGATGATATTTTAGATAAAGTTATGGGGTTAGAACGTGGGGCTGATGATTATTTACCAAAACCATATAACCCAAGAGAACTTCAAGCAAGAATTAAAACTATACTAAAAAGAGTAGATAATCAATATGACTCTAAAAAAGATCAAGAAGATACAATTTTTGAAATTAGAGAAAGTGATTTACAAATAATTTTTAAAGGTGTTTCTTTAGTATTGACTTTAGCTGAGTATGACATTTTAAAACTACTGATTCAAAGAAATCATGGTGTTGTATCAAGAGAAGACTTTATTTATACAAGTGACAATATTGAAGATGATTCATCTTTAAAAAATATTGATGTTATTATTTCAAGAATTAGAACAAAACTATCAAAAATTGATAATAGCAGACAATATATAAAATCAGTTAGAGGTATTGGTTATCAACTAATATGATAAAAAATATCTCTATATCTACTTTTGTAAATATTATTTTCTTCTTTGCTTTTATGGGGATTTTCCTAACATTTGCAACTTTTATTAGTTATGATAAGCAAAGACATGAACTTAATATACAAAATAGATATGAGCTCATAGCAGAAAATTTTTTAATACTTTTTCAAGATCATCCCACTTCTACAAGATTAACTGAACTTTATAAAAAATTTAGTGTAAAACCTATTGAAGATAGAAATAGAAAACTTGAAATTATAAAATATGCTCAAGAACTTACAATAAATCAAAATTATTTAGGAACTTATAGGGTTTATAAATATAATGAAGCATATTATATCTATGTACAACAATATGGTTATAATATTATGCTAAGAGATATAAAATCACACAATTATAATGTTGCATTTATTGTAGCTGGATTTGTGATTGCGTTAACAACTTTCTTACTTCTATATGAAATTTTAAATCGTAAATTGAGACCTTTAAAAACTTTAAACAGACAAATTATAGAGTTTTCAAATGGAAATAAAGATGTAAAATTAAACTATAAGAGTCGTGATGAGGTAGGAACTATTGCGAAAAATTTTAATGAAGCTATAAATATTATAAATAATCAATCTAAATCAAAAGATTTATTTATGAGAAATATGATGCATGAGTTAAAAACACCTATTACAAAAGCTATGTTTATTGCTGAAACTTTAGAAGATGAAAAAGCAAGAAACAATTTACAAAGAGCTTTTAAAAGAATGGATGATATTATTAAAGAGTTAGCTACTGTTGAAAAATTAACTTCAAAAAATACTATGATTTATAGAGAAGGAGTAAATTTTTTAACTATTTTTGATAAAACTATTGATTTGATGCTTATATCTCCACAAAGTATAGAAACTCAAATTGAAGATTTTAATTTTGAAGTAGATATTTATATGATGTCAATAGCATTAAAAAATTTAATAGATAATGCTATAAAATTTGGTGAAGACAAAAAAGCAAGTGTAGAAGCAAATAAAGATTTTATAAAAATAGGTTCTATAGGAGAACCTCTTAAGAATAAGTTATCTTTTTATACAGATGCTTTTTATCAAGAAGAAAAAAGAAGTAATGGTTTTGGTTTAGGTCTTTATATAGTAAAAACTATTGCAAATTTACATAAATTTACTTTATCTTATGAACATAAAGATGGTAAAAACTATTTTATAATTAATCTATAAAACTCTTTGAGTATTTAATCTTGGTAATTTTCCATGAGTATATATAAAATTGTTAATAAACTTCCTTTCAAATTCTCTATATTCTAAAATTCTAATAAATCTAAAATATAAGTCATTTCCATTTCTAATAAAATCTTGTATCTCTTTTGTATGAGCATATTGTGTAGTATATGCTCTAAGGCGTTTTTTTATATTTTTCGAAGATCCTATATATAAAACTTTATTTTTTAAAAATGGATAAAATTCAATTTTATTAGAAGACAGTTCATAAACTCCTTTTATATTATCTGGAAGTAAGGATATATTTTTTTTATTTAATAGTTTTTTATTTGAAAAAAAATTTGTATCAGGTAAAACTGAATCACATTTATCTATTTTCCTAACTCTTGCTATCAAATATTTATTTCTGATATCACATATAACTCTTCTTGACAATTTAATATTGTATTTTTTGTATATTAATTTTGAGATTTGTTCATCACTTTTTAAAATATTTATATGAGTATTTATAATATCTTTTATATATATTGAGTATATAAACCTTTCTTTAGGTACCAAATAATCTAATTTATGTATATATGTATTAAATAAAAAATAAGTATTATTTAGTATTTTTGATAATAGTGAAGTATCTAAGTACTTATCATAAATCTTTATATACTTATTTATAAAATCAGCTCTTTTAATAATTGACATATTTAAAAAATGGTTTGTATTTAAAAAGTTTTTTTGTAAAGACAATAAAAGTTTTACTACATTAAATCTTGTTTCGTTGATAATATTTATATTTAAAAGTTTTAAGTGATTACTATTTTCTAATTCTTCTATATATTCAAATCTTAATAAAAGTAATTTATAAAAATAATATTTTGTATTCTCGTATTTAAAGTAAATATTATAAGATATACTTTTAAAATAATCTTTTGATAAATACTTAATGACTATTTTTCTTTCTTTACAAGCTTTTTTAAACCATTGTGTATTTAAAATTTGCTCTTTTATGTATTGTATGTATTTATCGAGTGTCATAACATATAGCTTATTCATAATTAAATAAAATGAGATATTCTTCATAAATCGAATTGTAGCAAAATATTAAGATTTACTTATAAATTAATTTGGTCTTATAATTGAAAGATAAGATAAGATAAGATTTTTATCTTTCTTAATAAGGATTAGCAGAATGACGAACAAAAAAAATTTAGAGCTTTACAATATGATTTTGAAGTTGTTAGAGTATGTTGAAAATGAAAATAGTAAATATAACTACGATTTTGATGATATATCAAAAAAGTTTTTCTTAAAAGATGTCATAGCACAGCTTCATGAAATGAGAAGAGTTGTAGAACAACTAAAGTGAAAATCTAACATAAAAAAAGGGGCAGAGAATGTTAAATAAAATTAGTACAAAATCGAAGTTAATCTTATTTCCTATGATATTTCTTTTAATTATTATAGGTTCAGGATTCATGTATAATTACTATAGTAACGTAGCAAATATGAGAAGTAATGCTGCATTTGTTACTGAAAAATTGATACAAAGTATCTTAGAAACAAGATTGGTTGTGGCAGCATTTTTAAGAGATGCCAATGAAGATAGCAAACAAAAAGCTGTTACTGCTATGAAAGATTTAGAAAATAAAATCGTTGAAGTTAAAAAGTTATTTACACTTAAAAAGAATCAAGATTTAAGTGATGAAGCCCTTGCTTTGATCGATGCTTATTTAAAATCTTTTGAAAACTTAGCAAATGAAAAGATAGAAAATCTAAAAACAAATACCCAAGATAGTAAAGAAATGCTACAAACTATCACAAAAATGGCAAGTACAGGTGTAGAAGCAGCAAAAAAAATAGATGAGATTAATCATAGTGCGTTAGAATTAAGAGATGAAGCGTATTCTTCTTTGAATATTGGACTTATTGAAATAGCTGTTGTTTCTATCTTGGTATTTATAAGTTTTTCTATTCTTATTTCAAACTCGATAGTAAATTCTATAAATCAATTTAAAAATGGTCTTCTTGGATTTTTTGGATACTTAAATTTAGAACAAAAAGACGTTATGTTACTAAATGATACTGCAAAAGATGAATTTGGTGAAATGGCAAAAATTGTAAATGCAAATATTACAAAGACAAAAAAAGGTATAGAAGAAGATAGAAGATTAATAGATGAGACGATAGAAGTTTTAGGAGAATTTGAACAAGGAGATTTATGTCAAAGATTAAATCAAAGTGTAAATAATCCAGTATTAATGGAACTAAAATCAGTATTAAATAAAATGGCTGATAATTTAGAACATAATATAGATAATGTATTAAATATACTAGAACAGTATTCAACTTATAGCTATTTGAATAAAATAGATCAAAAAGGTTTAAAAGAGCATTTATTAAAACTAGCAACTGGTGTAAATCATTTAGGTGATTCAATAACACAAATGTTGATAGATAATAAATCAAATGGTTTAACATTAGATAAAAGTTCGAATCTTCTTTTAGCAAATGTTGATAAGTTAAATCTATCTTCAAATGAAGCAGCAGCATCTTTAGAAGAAACAGCAGCAGCATTAGAAGAGATTACTTCAAATATTAGAAATAATACTGAGAGTATTCAGAAAATGGCAAATTTCTCAAAAAATGTTACAAATTCAGCAAATTCAGGTGAAGAACTAGCAAATCAAACAAATCTTTCAATGGATGAGATAAATGCACAAGTAGCAGCTATAAGTGAGGCTATTGGTGTTATTGATAATATAGCATTCCAGACAAATATTTTAAGTTTAAATGCAGCAGTAGAAGCAGCAACAGCAGGAGAAGCAGGAAAAGGATTTGCAGTAGTAGCACAAGAAGTGCGAAATCTAGCATCAAGAAGTGCAGAAGCAGCAAAAGAGATAAAAGATATAGTAGAACTTGCTACAAGAAAAGCAAATGATGGGAAAAGTATTGCAAATAGTATGATAGAAGGGTATAAAGATTTAAATAATAGTATATCTCAAACTATGAATTTAATATCTGATATTCAAAATGCTTCAAATGAACAACTCTTAGGAATAGAACAAATAAATGATGCTGTAAATCAACTAGACCAACAAACACAACAAAATGCTATGGTTGCATCTCAAGCACATGATATAGCAATATTAACAGATGATATTGCAAAACTTATAGTTACAGATGTAGACAATAAAGATTTTATTGGTAAAAATCAAGTAAAAGCAAAAGAGATAGGAAATCAAGTAAAAATTACAAAAGAGTTACAAACAACAAATAATAAAAAATTATCAACTCCTCAATCTTCAAAACCAACAGTTATAAAAGACAATAGTAAAGATGAAGAGTGGGAGAGTTTTTAATATTTTAAAAATCAAATAAATCTCTATAAAGCTAGTAAAAAATAGAATAATTTTTTATTTTAGCTTTATAATAAACTTAAATAAATCTTCAATTTAATATATTATTAGATAAATATTATTAAAAAATAATTCTAATGAGATAATAATTATATGGTGTTATTAGAACAAATGAGTAATTTCTATACTATACAATTTAAGAAAGTAAAAAATTATTTATAAAATTAAATTATGTATAAATATAATCAAGTAAAATGTATATGTTAAAAATCAAATTTGGAGAACACATGGGGAAATTAAATTTTGGTACAAAGTTACTTATAATCTTATTGATAACGGTTATTGTATCACTAGGGCTTATGATTACAATAACAAGTAGCGTAACTTATAATGCAATTGAAGAACAAGCAAAAGTTTATGTTAAAAGTGATGTTGAAAGATGGGGTGAAGAGATAAAATCTAAATTAGATTTATCTATTAGTTCTGTTAATTCTTTAGAGTCAAGAATCAAAGTTGCTATAGAGCATAATGAGATTCTAACAAAAGAGGGAATGGTTGAGTTTCAAAAAGATATGTTAAGACATAATTCACTTTTATATTCAAGTTGGGTAGCTTTTGAAGATGATTCATATTTATTTGCTAAAAATGATGGTACAAGTAAGAGTGATTACTACGCTCCAAATGGAGTTTTTGCACCATATGTAATAAGAGAAAAGAATGGTTTTGATATAAATCATCTATCTAATTATGATAAAAATGCAGAGCATATAAAACCAGCTATTGAAAATAGAAGAGTTTCAGTTACAAAACCTTATAACGATAGCACTAAAGGTATTTTAATGGTATCTGTTTCTCAACCACTTATTATAAATGATAAAATTATTGGTGTAGTTGGAGTTGATTTTGAACTTGCACAAATAGATGAAGAAATTGGTAAATTGACTATTTTAGGTGCAGGATATTTTAACTTAATTGAAAATCACGATATTATCGTAGCTCATAAAGACAAAGCTAGAATTGGTAAAGCTTTTTCCCCTTTAGCAAATGGAGATAAAGATAGATTACAAGCAATAGCAAATCAAAAAGAGGGTAAATCTTATGAATTTTTCTCTGTTGCAAAAGCTACAGGTGAAAACTCTTATTTTGTTACTTATCCATTTGAATTTGGAAATACTGGAGTTTATTGGCTTATAATGGGATCTGTTCCTGAACATGTATATTTAGAAAGTGCTTATGAAAATAGAAATTTTAGTATTATATTTGCAGTTGTTATCATCGTAATTATTGCTTTAATAATAATGTTTAATATGCGAATATTAAGTAAGAACTTAACAACAATAAGTAGCGGATTATTAGGATTTTTTGCATTTTTAAATAAAGAATCAGGAAATACAACAGCAATCAATATAAAATCAACAGATGAATTTGGAACAATGGCAAAAGTCATCAATGAAAATATAGTAAAAACACAAGAATTAATAAAACAAGATGAAATATTGATAAATGATGTAAAAAGAGTAGTAGATGAAGTAAAAGCAGGGTACCTAAATAAAAGGATAGAGAAAACAACAGTAAATACAGGACTAGAAGAATTAAAGAATAACTTTAATGAGATGCTAGAGAATAGTATGAATAATATTTGTACAGATGTAAATAAAGTAGTAGAAGTATTAGATAAATTTAGTAAACTAGACTTTAGAGTAAAAATAGAGAATGATAATGGAAAAGTAGCTAAAGGAATAAATAACCTAGCAACAATTATAAATGATATGCTAAAAGAGAATAAAGCTAATGGATTGACTTTAGAACAAAGCTCAAAATTGCTACTAGAGAATGTAGATAAATTAAATTTATCTTCAAATGAAGCAGCAGCATCTCTAGAAGAAACAGCAGCAGCCTTAGAAGAGATTACTTCAAATATTAGGAATAATACAGAGAGTATCGCAAAGATGTCAAAAATCTCATCAAATGTAACTTCTAGCGCAAAAGATGGAGAAGTACTAGCAAATAAAACAACAGTTGCAATGGATGAAATAAATGTACAAGTAAATCTAGTAAATGAAGCAATAAGTGTAATAGATAATATAGCATTCCAAACAAATATCCTAAGCTTAAATGCAGCAGTAGAAGCAGCAACAGCAGGAGAAGCAGGAAAAGGGTTCGCTGTAGTTGCACAAGAAGTGCGAAATTTGGCATCTCGTTCAGCAGAAGCAGCAAAAGAGATAAAAGATATAGTAGAGAAAGCAACAGTAAAAGCAAATGAAGGTAAAAATATAGCAACAACAATGATAGATGGATATAAAGAATTGAATGAGAGTATTTCTCAAACAATAAACCTAATATCAGATATAGAGATGTCAAGTAAAGAGCAACTTTCTGGAATAGAACAAATAAATGATGCAGTAAATGAACTAGATAGACAAACACAACAAAATGCGATGGTAGCAAGTCAAACAAATGAGATAGCATTGAACGCAGATGAGATAGCAAAACTAATAGTAGAAGATGCAAACGCAAAAGAGTTTAATGGTAAGAATGAAGTAAAAGCTAAAACATTGTATAACTCAGTGAAAAAAGAAGAGATAGAGATAGTAAAAAGAAAAGTAGAGATAAACTCAAAACCAAAACAAATAGAAAAAACTTCACAACCAACTATCATAAAAAGTAGTACAAAAGATGATGATGAGTGGGAAAGCTTTTAAGCTCCCACTTTCTATGATTATTTTTTAAATAGAAATCTTATTTAAAGATAATTTTAAGTATTTATTTAATAATATAACTCAAAATTACTATATAAAAAAGACATGTTAGAACACTATAAAGAAATATTAAATTATGTTTCAAAACTAATTGGTGATAAAGAAAGAGCCAAAGATGTTACTCAAGAAACATATCTACGAGCTATTACTGTTGAACAAGATAAAGAGGTGAATCGCTCTTTCTTATATAAAATTGCAAAAAATATTGTAATTGATTATGCAAGAAAAAATAAACAAAAACTTCAAATAGAATTTCAAGAAGAAATCTTTGTAAGTCCAAAATATGAGCAACCTGATGAAGTTACAATATCAGACAATCAATATAAAAATCTTTTAAAAATCGTAGATACTTTGCCAAAAAGGAGTAAAGAAGCTTTTCTTTTACACTCAATAGATGGATATACAAGAAAAGAGATAGCTGAAATTATGGGAATTACTCAAAATGCTGTTGAAAAACATATCAATAGAGCTATAAAAAAATTACAAGAACATTTAATAATAGATCAGGAATAAATTTGAAAGAACAAATAAAAGATGAAGCTATACATTGGGCAACTTTAAGAAAAGAAGGTTTCTCTCAAAGTCAAGAAAAAGAGTTTGAATTATGGCTAGAAAAAAGTGATTTACATAAAAAAGCTTTCAATGAAGCAAATGTTATTTATAGTATCTTTAATAGTATTCCAAAAGAGCAATCTGAATTTTTAAGTAAACAAGCACATAAAAGTATCAGAAAAATGAAATTTATAGATAGAACTGTAAAACCTCTTATAGGTTTTGCTGCTATTTTAGCCTGTTTATTTATAGGGTATAAGTTTTTTATACCAAACTATACTCAAAGTTATCATACAGCTTTTAATACAGTAAAAAATGATTTGCTTCCAGACGGTACAAAAATATCAGTAGATACAAATACAAAACTAAGTGTAAGTTATTTTAATAATAGAAGAAAAGTCCTTTTAGAAAATGGACAAGCTTTTTTTGAAGTTGCAAAAGATGAAAATAAACCATTTATAATTGACTCTGGAAAAACTAAGATAGAAGTAGTAGGTACAAAATTTGAAGTTAGAAACTTGGATAACATAACAACTGTAAATGTAAAAGAAGGTGCAGTAAAAGTAAGTTTTGATACAAGCACTATACGACCAAATAAAGAGATATCTATTCTAAAACAAGGGGATAAAGTAATCATAAGTGATATAGGTGTTCTACAATATATAGGTAAAACACCTCTTGAAGAGATTGCTCCTTGGGAACATGATGAGATAATATTTAGTAAAACTACTCTAAAAGAAGCATTTAAAAGCTTTTCAAGATATCAAAACCTAGAAATAGATTTTAAAAATAAGAAATTTGAAGATAAACTTTTTAGTGGAAAATTCAATACTTTAGAAGTTGATAGATTTATTTTTGCTATTCAAAAAATCTATCCTATAAAAGTTATAAAGAATGGAAATAAAGTAGAAATAAATTAATTTTTATATATAAATATTCTCTATTTTATATCTATAATTTATAAAATCTCAACGAATTTCAAAATTTGTAAAAAAATGTGTCCGATTTTTGATTCCTATTTCGTTTTAATGTACTAAGAATTATTCTTATAATTAAACAAAAGGATGGAAAATGGAACAGTTAAAAGCAAAGTTTATAACTTCTGCTAGTGCAATCTTACTTTGTAGTGCTTTATTGGGACAAGAAGCTTATACTATAAAGAATATGAGTTTAAAGCAAGCCTTAGAAAAAATCTCTAAAGAATCTAAGCTATCATTTATTGTTGATGAAAGTCTAATTGATGGTAAAAAAGCAACAAATATTGAAAATGTACAAGATTTAAAAGAAGCTCTTACTAAAGTCTTAGAAGGTTCTGGACTTAATGCGACTATTGAAAATAACACTATTATTATCAAAGAGATACCTTCATATAAAATAATAAATGGAACATATATACTTGATGATGTTTCAGTAAAAAGTGCTTTAGGAAGTACAACAGAGGGGAGTAATTCATATACAACTGGAAGTATGAGAACTGCTACAAAACTTGATTTATCTATAAGAGAAACTCCACAATCAGTATCCGTAATAACACAACAAATTATTGAAGATAAAAAAATAGATGATTTTGATACTTTAATGAAAAATGTAACTGGTGTAGGAAGTGATAAAGGTCTTTTTGATAATAGAGCTTCTTATTCATTAAGAGGTTTTAATTTAGATTACTATCAAATGGATGGTATTCCAATGATAATTTATGGTTATTCAATAAGTAACTACAATTTAGATAAGTTTGATAGAGTTGAAATAGTAAAAGGTTCAAATGGACTCAAATCAGGAGCTGGAAATCCAGGTGGTGCTATAAATATGGTACGAAAACATGCAAATAGTAAAGTATTCACTGGAAGTATAGATGCAAGTGCAGGTTCATGGGATACATATAAAATCAAAACAGATATATCTACACCATTAAATAGTGATGGAAGTGTAAGAGCAAGATTAGTAGCAAGTCATAAAGAAACAGATACTTTTAAAGATAGAGTACATAATGAAAATGATTTAGTTTATGCAGTAGTTGATGCTGATATTACAGATACTACTACAATTTCAGCAGGTGCTAGTTATGAAAAAGAAAAGTTAGATGGTGATTCAAATAATTTACCAGCTTTTTATAGAGATGGAACAAAAACAAACTTTGATAGGTCAAAAAACTACTCACCTGATTGGTCATATTGGGATACGGAGAGAAAATCATATTTTTTAGATGTTAAACAATATTTACCAAATGATATATTATTAAATGTAATTTATACACATAATGATATAAAAACAGACAATAACTATGGATATTTAGATTTTGACCCAGGACTTAATAAAGATGGTTCAGGATTAGAATATAGAGAGTTTGGAAATTGGTTACAAAATATAAAAGAGGATAATTTAGATATTTATAGTTCTATTCCTTTAAAGATTTTTAATAGAGAGCATGAAATCATTGCAGGATTCCAATACAATAAACAAAAAACAGATTATAGTCGTGCAACTCTATCTAAATATACTAAAATAAGTAATTTTTTTACTCAAAATGGAAGTGAAATGCCTTTCATAGGAACTCCTAATCCTAAACCAAAATATGAAGATACTGATACACAACAAACAGCATTTTATCTTACTGGTAAATTTGAGATAGTTGATGATTTAAAACTTATTCTTGGTGGAAGATTAACAAATTGGGAATATGAAATGTATACTTATAGTAATAATAAAACAACAAAATATGATGTAAAGAATGAATTTACACCTTTTGTAGGTTTAGTTTATGATATAGATGAAAATCACTCTGCATATGCTAGTTATACAGATATTTTTAAACCACAAAATTTTAAAGATGAAAATGACAATCTTTTAGACCCAGTTGTAGGTAAAAACTATGAAGTTGGAGTAAAAGGAGAGTATTTTGATAAAAGATTAAATGCTGGAATAACATTATTTAGAATAGAACAAGACAATGTTGCTGAATATACTGGAAATAAAAATCCTACTACTGGAACTAGTATTTATAAAACAAAAGATGGTGTAACTTCAAAAGGAGTTGAACTTGAAATCTCTGGAAAACTTACTGATAATTGGGATTTAAGTTTAGGATTTACAAACTTCGAAGCAAAAGATGCGAAAAAAGAAAAAGTAAATACAAGTGCACCAAGAAATAATATAAATATTTTTACAAAATATAGTATGAATGACTTTAGTGTAGGTGCTGGAGTAAACTGGAAAAGTAAAGGATTTATGAAATCTGGGACAAAAGAAGTTACTCAAGATGCTTATGCAACTGTTGATTTGATGGCATCTTATAACTTTAGTAAAAATTTATCTGGACAGTTAAATATAAATAATTTATTTGATAAAACATATTATGCTGGATACTCAAGTGATGCATATGCTTATGGTGAACCTGTTAATGCTCTGGTTAGTTTAAAGTATAAATTCTAAAAAGTATAAAGAGAGTTCTTACTCTCTTTGTACTTTTAGGCATGAGTTTCAAGGTAGTTTTATTTCGCTAGTTTTGATTAAAAATTTGATAGTAAATAGATTTTCTCCTTTTCCTTTACTTTGAAACTCATACTTAAAGGTATTTAGATATAACTTTTTTAAATTATATTTCAACATTTCTCATAATATTTAACCAGCTTTTATCAAAGTTTTTTTCTATAAAATTCTTTTTATGTGGGATAATACAGTTTGAACAATCTTGATGAATATACTCTTCTGTTTCAAAAACTGAACCTTTTTTTGAGTTTATATTACAAAATGAATATATAGTTTTACTGTTCTCTTTTTTTATTCCAAAATCATTAAATCTAAAATATGGACAAGCACATAAATAACAATTCAAATCATCTATATTGTGGCATTTTTTATTTTCTTTATACAAAAGACAGAAATTTTGTTCGTTTTTGATCATATTTTCAAATTTAAAGTACTCTATAATATCACTTTTAGTTTTGTATTCAAGCTTTTTTAAAATATTTTGATGTTTTATAGAATGTTGTAAAAACCACTCTTTATATGTCATAACTTCTCTTTAAACTAAATTGCCTTATTATAATCAAATAATTTTGAAAGGATAAAAATGTATATAAAAAATATTCTAATTCTTTTAGTTTTTCTTTTTTTTACAGCCTGTTCAACAACTAACTTAAGTTTAAAAGAAAGTGAATTTTCAAACATAAAAAAACAGAATACTTTTGATAGTTGTACAAATTTTTCATATATTAGTTTAAGTGATGATGAAAATTATGGAAAAATATTTAGTGAATATATAAGCCTTGATAGTTCATGTAAATGGAATGGCCTTGCAAGAGGGTATTTTGTAGAGTTGTTTAAAGATACGATAAAATCAAACTTTAAACTTGTAGAAAGAGTAGAATTTGATAATGTTGAAGTAAGTACATATTTAGTAAATGATAATTCTTATGTGAATATTATAAGTAAGTATAAAGTTTATGAAGATTTATTAATTATTGATTATAAAGGAATTTACTCTACAAATCTTATAAAACAATTTGATCCTTCTTATGTAAATAAATACTTGGATAAATCTAGACTTGATACAGACTATTTTAAAAGTTTGGTAAGAATGAATTTTATCAACTACTATTTTGTAAAAGAGAGCCAATCTTTTGCGAATTAATCTTCTAATTATTATTTATTGTATTATAGTTGTAATGTCTGTGATGTATGCTACACAGCCATTACAACCACTTTTAGCAAAAGAATTTGATATTACTGTTATTCAGGCTTCTTGGTTTACTGCTGTAATACTACTTTTTATGGCAATTTCTCCAATCATATATGGATATATTTTAGAAAAAATGTGTGCTAAGAAAATGCTTATAAATGCTTCTTTTATTTTACTTGTAACGAATATATGTTTGGGATTATCTACAAGTTATGAGATGTTTTTATTTTTTAGAATTTGTGAAGCTTTGGTAATCCCTGCAATATTGACTTCTTTGATGAGTATTTTGGCAAATATAGATAAAGAAAATGTAAAATTCAATATGTCAATATATGTAGCAGCTACTGTTTTTGGTGGACTTGTAGGGCGTATATTTTCAGGATTTATAGCTACAACTTTTGCATATCAGTATGTATTTTATTCTTTGTCTTTAGCTATTTTATTGTCTATTACTTTAATTAGAAAGTTAGATTATAGTGGTGATGCAACTATGATAAAACCAAAAATAAATGATATTGTAAATATCTTAAAAGATAAAAGGTTTGTTATCGTTTATTTTGTAATGTTTTGTGTATTTTTTGTATTTGCTGGAGTTTTAAATGTATTACCATTTAGAGTAAAAGATATATCAGAAAATTTCTCTGAGTTTCAAATATCTTTACTTTATTTAGGATATGGTATGGGGATTTTAGTATCTTTAACTGCAAAAAAAATAATTAAATTTTTTAAAGGTGAAGTAAATACTATTTTAGTAGCAGTTGCCTTTTTTACATTTATAATAGTTATTTTAACAAATGAAAATATCATATATTTATTTTTACTTCTATTTTTACTTTGTATTGGAATGTTTACTGCTCATACAGTTAGCACACAATTAGCAAACTCTATGAAAGCTTCACAAAAATCTTTGACTTCTGGTATGTATCTGACTTTTTACTATTTGGGAGGTGCTTTAGGCTCTTTTATTCCCTCTATTATTTATAAAAGTTTTGGTTGGGATATGATGCTTTATGTATTTGGAGTTATATCTTTTATTGTTGTTTTAGTAGTATTTTTAAATAAAAGATTGTTTTGATATAATATTTTAAATTATAAAAAGGAAAAAATATGGAAAGAATAAGTTTTAAATCAGCCTTTATTTTAGGTTTCTTTATATTTATTGGATTAACAAGTTTAGGGTACTTTTTATCAACAAGTTTTATAAAATCAAAAGAATTAGAAAGAACTGTTGTTGTAAAAGGATTATCTGAAAAAGAGGTAAATGCTAATATTGTTTTATGGCCTATAAGATTTAGTAGTACAACTGAAACTTTAGATGAGTTATCAAAAAAAGTTGAAAGTGATACAAATAAAATATTAGAATTTTTAAATAAATATGGAATCAATAAAGAAGATATTACTGTAAATTCTCCATCTATTGTTGATAAAATGGCAAATGAGTATTCAACTAAAGATTACACTTTAAGATATTTAGCAAATAGAACTATTAATGTTTATTCTCAAGATGTTGAAAAAGTAAGAGAAGTAAGCGGAAAACTTTTTGAACTTTCACAACAAGGTATTTTATTTAGAGTTGATGATTGGGATTCAAAAATCGAGTATTTATACACAAAATTAAATGATATAAAACCAACAATGATAGAAGAAGCAACAGCAAATGCTAGAGAAGTTGCACAAAAATTTGCTCAAGATTCAAAAAGTAAATTAGGAAAAATCAAAAGAGCTACTCAAGGTCAATTTGAGATAAATAGTAGAGATAAAAATAGCGAACATATCAAAAAAGTTAGAATTGTATCTACTGTTGAGTATTATTTAAATGATTAAAAAAGAGATAGTTTTAACTATCTCTTAAATTATAAGTTTTCTTTTGCGTATTCTAAAGCTTTTGTTTTAGCTTCTTGTATTTTTGAGCTATCTTTTCCACCAGCAGTAGCAAAATCTGGTCTTCCACCACCATTTCCACCAACAATAATAGCTATATTTTTTACCCAATCACCAGCTTTTATATTTGTATTTTTACTTCCTGCAGCTAATAAAACTTTGTCATCTTTTACTTGAAGAAGTAATATTGCAACTTTTTCATTTGCATTTTTACAATCATCTACAATTTTTTTCAAATCACCATTTTCTACTATTGAAACTATAACTTTTGTATTATTTATCATAGTTTCTTCAATAGGTGATGAAGTTTGATTTTGTGCATTTTGTAGCTCTTTTTTAAGCTCTTTTATTTCATTTTTAAGTTTTTTAATCCCTGCTATCATATCATTTGTTTTAAGTTCAGATTGAACTTCACCAAATTTATTTATAATATCTTTAGCATATTTTATAGCACTTGCTCCAACAACAGCTTCTATTCTTCTAATTCCTGCACTTACACCAGACTCTTTTACTATATAAAAACTTCCAATATCAGCTGTATTTCTTACGTGTGTTCCACCACAAAACTCGATAGATACATCTTCTCCAAAGCTTACAACTCTTACAATATCACCATATTTTTCTCCAAACATAGCAATAGCACCTTTATTTTTAGCTTCATCTAATGGTAACTCTTCTACAACACCATTTAAGGCTCTTGTTACCATAGAATTTACTAAATCTTCAACTTCATTGATTTGTTCAGTTGTCATAGCTTTTGGATATGTAAAGTCAAATCTAAGTTTTAGATTATCGTTATATGAACCAGCTTGAGAAACACTATCTCCTAAAACCATTTTTAAAGCACTTTGAAGTAAGTGAGTTGCACTATGATGTTTTGCAACTTCATATCTATGTATAACAACAGCATCAACTGTATCATTTTGAGATATTTGTGCATCTCTTACACTAATTTTTGATAGATTTAATCCATGGAATTTTGAAGTTTCTTCAACTATAATATTTCCATTTTGAAGTTCTAAAGCTCCAATATCACCATTTTGTCCACCACTTGTAGCATAAAATGGAGTTTTATCTAACATCGCCCAACCGCTTTGGTTTTGTAAAGATGTAACTTCTTTAAAGTTTTCATCAAGTAATGCTACAATTTTAGATTTATATGTAACGTGAGTATATCCTACAAATTCATTTAAGCCATATTTTTCTAACAGTTCTTTGAAATCTCCATCATTAGCAGCATCTCCACTACCTTTCCAAGCAGCTTTTGCCATAGACTTTTGATTTGCCATAAGTTCATCAAATTTTTCTAAATCTACTTTGATACCTTTATCTTTTAACATATCTTCTGTTAAGTCTAATGGAAATCCATAAGTATCATATAGTTTAAATGCGATTTCTCCACTAAATATTTCTTTTGTATTTGCTAGTTCTTCACTAAATAAGTTCATTCCTAAATCAATAGTTTTGAAAAATCTCTCTTCTTCTAGTGTTAATTGCTCTTTTATAAAATTTTGATTTTCAACTAATTCTACATAGTGTCCACCCATGATTTTTATCAAGGTATCTACTAATTTTGCCATAAATGGTTTTCTAAATCCTATTAAATATCCATGTCTTATAGCTCTTCTAAGAATTCTTCTTAAAACATAAGGACGACCTTCATTACCAAATAAAATACCTTGACTTAACATAAATGAAGTTGCTCTTAAATGGTCAGCAATAACTCTGTATGAACCAATATTTTCTTTTGTTGCTTTTTTATTTGCTAATTCTTCTATTTTTTCTATAATTGGTTTAAAATTTGAAGAATCAAAGTTATTAAATACACCTTCTTTTATTGCAATAACTCTTTCAAGTCCCATTCCTGTATCAATAGATGGTTTTGGAAGAGGTATAAGTTCTCCACTTGCAGTTCTTTCATATTGCATAAAAACTAAATTCCAAATTTCTAAGAATCTATCACCTTCTCCACCCATTTTATCTTCAGGAGAATTAAAATATTCTGCACCTTGATCATAAAAAATTTCACTACAAGGACCACATGCACCAGTGTCTCCCATAGACCAAAAATTGTCTTTATCACCAAATCTCATAATTCTATCTTGGCTTATATATTTTTTCCAAATATCAAAAGCTTCATCATCGTTATCATGAATTGTAACCCATAATTTTTCAACTGGAAGAGCTAAATTTTTTGTAATAAATTCCCATGCATAAGCTATTGCATCTTCTTTGAAATAATCTCCAAAAGAGAAGTTTCCTAACATTTCAAAAAGTGTGTGGTGTCTTGCAGTGTAACCTACATTTTCTAAGTCATTATGCTTACCACCAGCTCTTACACAAAGTTGGCAAGATGTTGCTCTTCTATTTTCTGGAGCAGGCACATTTCCTGTAAATATATCTTTAAATTGAACCATTCCTGCATTTGTAAACATCAAAGTTGGATCATCTGGTACTAAAGGCATTGAAGATACTACTTCATGACCTTTACTTTTAAAAAACTCTAAAAACTCTTTTCTAATATCCATTAATTTTTTCCATATATAAATATTTTTCTAATATAGTATCCAAAAAATCATTTAGCTTTGTTTATAAAATTTATAAAAATATTAGACTACAAAAACAAAATTTAAGTTATCTAAAGATATAATATTTTTGTTTTAATCATACAAATATAATTAGAACTTATGTTTATAAAAATCTAATAAAAGGAAATAAAATGGGAAAATATATTGAATTAACGGCTTCAAATTTTGCAGAAGTAACAAATAACGGTGTATCTTTAGTGGATTTCTGGGCTCCATGGTGTGGACCTTGTAGAATGATTGCTCCAGTTATTGACGAATTAGCTGGTGACTTTGAAGGAAAAGCAAATATTTGCAAAGTAAATACAGATGAAGAACAAGACCTAGCAGTAAAATATGGAATTAGATCTATCCCTACAATTATTTTTATGAAAAATGGAGAGGTTGTAGATCAACTAATTGGTGCTACTTCAAAACAAGCATTAACAGATAAAATTAACTCTTTATTATAATTTGAAAATTAATTATATGAAGTTTAAAGGAAGGTGTTTTTCATCTTCCTTTTTTTTATTAGAAAAACTATTTAAGACAGACATAAAATATTAAATGATAAAATTTTTCCTCAGTTTTGTTTGTTCTTTTATAATAGCTTACAAAATTTTTTAGTACCATTTCAAATATGGTGCATTTATACTAACGAAATAAGGAGTTAAGATGTTAGATTTAGCGATTATCGGTGGAGGACCAGCTGGATTAACTGCTGGATTATATGCTACTAGAGGTGGATTGAAAGATGTTGTTATGTTCGAAATGGGTATGCCAGGAGGACAAATCACAGGTTCATCAGAAATTGAAAACTATCCAGGACAAGGTGCTGTTATGACTGGTATGGATTTAATGGCATCTTGGCCTGAACAATGCCAAAAATTTGGATTAAAACATGAAATGGCTCAAGTTGATACTATCACAAAAACTGGAGATACTTTTAAAATTTTAACAAATGATAATAGAGAATTTGAAGCAAGATCAGTTTTAATAGCTACTGGTTCAGTTCCAAGAAGAGCAGGTTTTAAAGGTGAAGATGAATTCTTTGGAAGAGGTGTTTCTACTTGTGCTACTTGTGATGGATTCTTTTATAGAGGTAAAGAAGTTGCTGTAATTGGTGGAGGAGATTCTGCTTTAGAAGAAGCTTATTACTTATCAAAAATGTGCAGCAAAGTATATTTAGTACATAGAAGAGATACATATAGAGCAGCACCAAGTACAATTGAACATGTTAAAAAAACTGAAAATATAGAAGAAGTTACAAATGTAAGTGTTGAAGAAGTTTTTGGAGATGCTAGTGGTGTAACTGGACTAAAAGTAAAATGTAATAAAACAGGTGAAATCCGAGATTTACCAACACCAGGTGTTTTTGTATTTGTTGGTAGAAATGTGTTAAATGCTCCTTTAAAACAAGTAGATGGAACATTCTTATGTGATGTAAGAGATACTGGTGAAGTTGTTGTTGATTTAAAAATGAGAACAAGTGTAAAAGGACTTTGGGCAGCTGGTGACATAAGAATTGATGCAGCTAAACAAGTAGTTTGTGCAGCAGGAGATGGTGCAACGGCAGCAGTCGATATAATCGAATATTTAGGATAAGGAATATTTTAATGGTTAAAATAGGTATTTTAGGAAGTACAGGAAGAGTTGGTTCACTTTTAATTGATGACTTAAAAAATGATAAAGAAGCAGTATTATCTTGCGTTCATGTTCTAAAGAAATTAGAAAAAGTTTTACCTGAAAATACAGTTGTAACAAATGATATCAATGTATTATTTGATGAAAGTGATGTAATTATTGATTTTTCAAGTCCTACTGGAACAGAAGAGCTTTTGAATGCTATTGTTGAAGGTGGGAAAAGAAAAGCTTTAGTTATTGCTACAACTGGATTGAATAAACACCAGCAAAATTTACTTCTAGAAGCTAGTAAGCTTGTACCTATTTTATACGCAACAAATATGAGTTTAGGTGTAGCAGTTTTAAATAAACTTGTTGCACTTGCCTCAAAAACATTAAGAGATTTTGATATAGAAATTGTAGAACAACATCATAGACATAAAGTTGATTCTCCTTCAGGAACTGCTTTAACTTTGGCTGAACATGCAGCAAATTCAAGAGATTTGAATTTAGATGAAGTTAGAATATCTGGAAGAGATGGACAAATTGGAGCTAGAACAAAAGATGAAATTGCAGTTATGGCTTTAAGAGGTGGAGATATTGTTGGACGACATACAGTTGGTTTTTATAATGATGGAGAATTTTTAGAGTTAAATCATACAGCAACTGCAAGAAATACTTTCTCAAAAGGTGCAATTAAAGTTGCAAAATGGATAGTAAGAAAAGATGCAAATCTTTACTCAATCAATGATGCTTTAGGGCTATAATAAGGAAAATCAACAATGTGTGCAATAGTAGGAATTTATGGAAATGATAATGCTGCAAGACTAGCTTCAATAGCCCTTTTTGCAATGCAACATAGAGGTCAAGAGGCAACTGGAATTTCATCATCATGCGATGGAAAAATATATACTAAAAAAGATAGAGGTTTGGTTTCTGAAGTTTTCAAAGAAGAAGCATTATCATATCTAAAAGGTGACATGGCAATAGGTCACAATAGATATGCAACAGCTGGAAGAGATTCAGTTTTAGATGCACAGCCAATTTATGCAAAATATAAATTAGGTGAAATATCAATCGTTCACAATGGAAATCTTATAAATAAAGATGAAGTTAGACAAGATTTAATAGATAAAGGTGCTATTTTCCAAACTGGAATGGATACAGAAAACTTAATACATTTAATTGCAAAAAATACAAAAGATCATTTAAAAGATAGAATTATTGAAGCACTAACTAGAACTATTGGAGCTTATTGTTTTATTGTTCAAAGTAGAAGTAAACAGTTTGTAATTAGAGATAAATACGGAATTAGACCTCTGTCTTTAGGAAAATTAAAGAGTGGTGGATATATAGTTGCTAGTGAAACATGTGCGTTTGATTTAGTTGGAGCAGAGTTTATAAGAGATGTAAGGCCAGGAGAAATGTTGATTTTTGGTGAATCTGATGAACCTGAATCAATACAACTTTATGAGCCAGAATTTAGACCTTGTGCATTTGAATATGTATATTTTGCTAGACCAGATTCTGTAATTGATGGTAAAAATGTATATACAACTAGAGAAAACATGGGTAAAGCACTAGCAAAAAATGATATAAATAATAAAATTAAATTTGATATGGTTGTACCAGTTCCTGATAGTGGAGTTCCAGCAGCTTTAGGATATTCTGCGCAAAGTGGAGTTCCTTTTAAATATGGAATCATAAGAAATCACTATGTTGGAAGAACATTTATTGAGCCAACACAAGAGATGAGAAATTTAAAAGTTAGAATGAAATTAAGTCCTATGGGATCAATTATCCAAGGTAAAACATTACTTGTTATTGATGATTCAATTGTAAGAGGAACTACATCAAAAAGAATAGTAAGAATGTTAAAAGAAGCTGGAGCAAAAGAGGTTCACTTTAGAGTTGCAAGTCCAGAAATAAAATTTCCTTGTTTTTATGGAATAGATACTCCAACAAAAGAAGAGTTAATTTCTACTCAAATGACAAAAGATGAGGTTTGTAAATATATTGAAGCTGATAGTTTAGAATATCTTTCAATAGATGATTTAATAGGTGCTATAGGAGATGATAGACACTATGCACTAGAGAGTTTTGATGGAGATTACTTCGTAAAAGCATAATGAGTAATGATTTGAAAGATGTTTTAACTATCGGAAGATATTTTAAAAATAAATTTGGTGAAAAAGTTTATAAAGTTCCTATATCAATATCTGGATTTACATGTCCAAATATTGATGGAACAAAAGCAAAAGGAGGTTGCTCTTTTTGTGAAAATGACTCTTTCAGTCCAAACTTACAAGAAAAAAAAACAAAGTTTAAATTAAATCCAAATGTAGAATCTAATCCATTTTTAGAAAATCAGCTAAAGCAATTAGAAATGCAATTCTTGGCTACTAAAAAAAGACTTCAAAATAAATTTAAAGCGAAAAAATTTATAGTATATTTTCAATCTTTTACAAATACTTATGCCCCTTTTTATACCTTAAAAACTTTATATGAAAAAGCACTTAGTTTTGACGATGTAATAGGACTTAGTATAGGTACAAGAACAGATTGTGTAACAGATGAAATTTTAGATTTTTTATATGAAAAATCTAAAGATAAAGAAGTATGGATAGAGTATGGAATACAAAGCTTTTTTCAAAAAACACTAGATAAAATAAATCGTGCAGATGATGTTGAAAATATGAAGTACTGGATAAAAAGAACAAAAGATAAAGGCTTAAAGGTTTGTGGGCATTTAATTTATGGTTTACCAGATGAAAATCAAGAAATGATGCTAGAAACTTTTAAACAAACTATTGATTTGAAAGTTGATAGTATCAAATTTCATCCACTTTATGTTGTAAAACATACTCTTCTAACAAATGAGTATAGAAAAGGTAGATTTATACCAATAACTGAAGAATTATATATTGATACAGTTGTAAAATCTATTGTAGATTTACCTTCTAATATTTCTGTTCAGCGAATAACTGCTGGAATAGATGATGATACACTTTTATCTCCAATGTGGTGTAAAAATAAGCATCAACAGATGAAAAATATTAGGATTGCTTTAGAAGAAAAAGGCTTTAATTATTGATTTGTAAGGATAATGAATTAAATAGCGTATTTGCTATTTAATTTTTAATAAGTAATCTACAACATTTTCTATAAATGCATCATGTTTTCTATCTTTTCTATATGCAATATATAGTTTTCTTAACATCTTTTGGTTACCAATTCGTGATTCATATAAAGCACCAGATTTAAGTAAAGATTCAATAGCATTTCTTGATACAATAGAGACAGCAGGAGTTGAGTTTTTATCAGAGTGTAAAACAGTTTGAACAATAGTTGTCGCACTTGTTACTTCACTTGTTACTTCAAATGTGTCACAATCAGGATAATTTGCTTTTTCTAAACTCTCTTTAAATATTGAACCAGTATTTGATTCAGGATTTCTACAAATCCATTTATAAGATAATAAATCTTCAGGCTTTGCTTTTGCTGGAAGTTTTTGATTAGAGAATATTACAATCTCATCTTCCATCCATTCTCTATAAATAATTTCATCATTTGCAATATAGTTTTCTACAAGAGCTATATCAATTTTTTTGTCAAGTAAATCTTGTATTGCTTCATGAGAAACTGATACATTTATAGATACATCATTATGTATATTTTCTTTTAAATTATTCAAAAATCTTGGAAGAATATAGTTTCCTATTATAAAAGAAGCACCAAATACAAAAGTTATATTTTTATTCATAATTTTTAATAAATCTTTTTCAGCATTACTTATACATTTCTCTATTTTAAGAGCAATTCCATATAAGATTTGACCTTCTTTAGTTAGTTTTATACCATTTTTCTTTCTATCAACTATTTGAACATCTAAATAATCTTCTATAAACTTCATTTGTTGTGTTACAGCTGGTTGTGAAATACCTAGCTTTGCGGATGCTTTTGAGAAAGACTTCTCTCTTACAACAGTTAAAAAAGTCTCTAATTTAGCAAAATCAGTAAGCATTAAGTTCTCCAAAAATAAATTATCTAAATCATAACATTTATTTATGTATAGAATAATTAAGAGAAATAATTTATTTATAATATTTATGATATAATATCTTAACTATTGGAGAAGAGATGTCTGAGAATTTATTACAAACATTAAACAAATCGCAAAAAATTGCAGCAGAACATATAGATGGTCCACTACTTATTTTAGCTGGAGCTGGAAGTGGTAAAACAAAAACTATCACAACTAGATTGGCTTATTTAATCTCTATTGGAATAGATCCAAAATCTATTTTAACTCTTACGTTTACAAATAAAGCTGCGACAGAGATGCGAGATAGAGCTTTCTCTTTACTTGACAACTCTACAATAAATACTCCACCACTTCTTTGTACTTTTCATAAGTTTGGGTTACTATTTTTAAAATTTTATATTAGTGAATTAGAAAGAAAGAATAACTTTATAATTATTGATAGTGATGATAAAAAAAGAATTTTGAAAAGTATAAATAAAGATATCCCTTCTGCATTATTATCTTCTGAGATTTCAAGATATAAAAACTCTATTTTATCTCCAACTGAAGTAAAAGCTCAAGCACAAGGTAAATTATATACGGAAATTGCAGATATTTATGCTTTATATGAAGAACATATATTGAAAAATAATCTTGTTGATTTTGATGATTTGTTACTGTTACCATATAAGATTCTAAAAAATAATGAAAAAATAGCAAAAGATACTAGCCATAAATACCAATACATAATGGTAGATGAATATCAAGATACAAATGAGTTACAATATAGACTTTTAAAGCTTCTTTGCACAAATCATAATAATCTATGTGTAGTTGGTGATGATGATCAAAGTATTTATGGATGGCGTGGAGCAACTATAAAAAATATTTTAAATTTTTCTGAATATTTTCAAAATGCAGTTGTTGTAAAATTAGAAGATAACTATCGTTCAACTGATACAATACTTCATCATGCAAATGCTTTAATAGAGCATAATCGTGATAGATTAGGTAAAATACTTGTAGGAACTAGACAAAAAGGTAACTCTATAAAAGTTTATGAATCAAATGATGAAAATGATGAAACAAGAAAAATATTAGAAGATATAAAATCTTTAATGGCAAGTGGGGAAAGTGCAAAAGATATAGCAATTTTATTTAGAGTAAATGCACTGAGCCGTTCTTTAGAAGAAGGATTTAATAAAACAGGACTTAATTATAAACTTGTTGGTGGAATGAAATTCTACGAAAGAACAGAGATAAAAGATTTAATAGCATATTTTAGAATTTTGATAAATTTAAGTGATAATTTTTCTATTAAAAGAGTTATAAATAAGCCAAAAAGAGGTATTGGAGCAACTACAATAGAAAAACTTGAAGAAAAATCAAATGAATTAAATAAATCAATATTTGATTTAATTCAAGATTTAAGTGCTGATGAATTAAGTGCAGTTGTTGGTAAAAAAAATGCAAGAACATTAAAAGTTTTTGAAGCATCTATTTTAGATTTAAGAGAGATGATGAATGCTTCTAAAATGAGATTATTAGATAGTTTTGAAGAAACATTTGATTATAGAGCTTCTTATGATAATCTTCCAGATGGATTTGAAAGACAGGCAAATATTGATGAATTTTATGGATATATAAGAGACTTTTTTATTCAAAACCCTCATTTGGATTTAAAAGATTTTTTAAATGAAATAGTGCTAGAAAGTCAAAATGATGAATATAGTGGAGAAGCTGTATCTATGATGAGTATTCATGCAAGTAAAGGTTTAGAATTTAAACATCTATTTATTATAGGTTTAGAGGAAGGGTTTTTCCCCATAATTGGAGATGGAACAGATTTAGAAGAAGAACGAAGATTAGGATATGTAGCACTTACAAGAGCTATGGATAATCTTACTTTATCTTTTGTGCACTCAAGATTTTATAAAGGGAAACGAACTCAATTAAATAAAAGTAGATTTTTGGTTGAAAGTGGTTTAGTAAAAGGTAGTTTGGTTATAGAAAAACAGTCTGGATTTAAAAAAGGTGATATGGTAACTCATAAAATTTTTGGTTCAGGAAGAGTTGAAAAAGTTGTAAATGCTGGTAAAGATTGTAAACTTACTATAAACTTTGGTGGACAAAAAAGAGATATTTTATCATCATTTGTAGAAAAAGTTTAGGTTTTAGTTTTGCAAAAAAGGTTTTATGAAAAAGGTGAAGTAAATAAACTTTTAGTGATAAATAAGCCTATTTTTATAAGTTCTAATTTTTATTTAAATAAGATAAAAAGAAAATATAAAAATAAAAAAGCTGGATTTAGTGGAACACTTGATCCTTTTGCAAAGGGTTGTTTAATAGTTGCTTTTGGTCAATATGCAAAACTTTTTAAATACTTAGAAAAAGCTCCAAAAACATATAAAGCTGTTATTTGGTTGGGCGTTCAATCTCAATCTTTTGACATAGAAAGAGTTGAAAAAATAGATTTTGAGAAAAAAGTAAATGAAGATATTTTACGTAATCAAATCAATAATTTAAAAGGAGAGATTGAATATATCCCTCCAAAGTTCTCAGCAAAAAGAATAAATGGGGCAAAAGCTTATGAACTAGCAAGAGAGGGTTTAGATTTTGAACTTAAAAAATCAACTATGAATATTTTTGATATTAAGCTTTTAAAATACAATCATCCTTTTATAAGTTTTGAAGCAACGGTTAGTGAGGGAAGTTATATTCGTTCTTTAGCACAAATTTTACTTGAAAAACTAGAATTAAAAGGAACTCTTTCTTATTTAGAACGAGTAAGAGAAGGAAAGTTCTTTTATGAAAATGAAAAAGAGTTAAATCCTCTTGATTTTATAAACTTACCAAAAAATAAATATTTTGGTACACAAAAATGGCTAGAGGATGGGAAAAGAGTATCAGTTGAGTATTTAGAAAATAAAGAAGATGGAAAATATTTAATAATTTGTGAAGATTTTTTTTCTATAATAGAAATAGAAAATTGTGATGTAAAATATCTTTTAAATAAAATACCAAAATTAAAGGCTAAAATTGATTGAAAAATCTTATGCTAAAGTAAATATTTTTTTAAAAATTGCTGGTTTAAGAGGGAATTATCATGAACTAGTTTCACGGTTTGTAAAAGTTTATAATTTGTATGACACTATAATTTTTGAAAAATCGAAAGTTGATAGTTTTACAGTAATTGGTAATTTTTCTTGTACTTTAGAGAAAAACACAATTTATAAAGCATATTTAGAGATTAAAAGATTTAATGGCGTTGAAGAGTTTTTTAAAAATCATATTGTGAAAATAGAGAAAAATATTCCAGAGTTTGCAGGTCTTGGTGGTGGAAGTTCAAATGCAGCAGTTTTTTTAAATATGGTAAATAACTATTGTAATTTAGGTTTAAATAAAGATAATTTATCAAAAATAGGAGAAAAAATTGGAGCTGATGTTCCTTTTTTTATATATGATTATGATAGTGCAAATGTTAGTGGAATTGGTGAGATTGTAGAAAAATTTGATGAAGATATACTAGATATTGAAATTTTTACTCCTAAAATAGAGTGTAATACAGGAGAAATATTTAAAATATTTAGAGAAAGTTTTTATAAAGAGATTAGTTATGAAGATAGTAAAAAATTATTCTTACAATCATCAAAAGATATTTTAAGCAATTTTGATATAAAAAGTGCGAATGATTTATATGAACCAGCTAAAAGTATATATCCAAGCTTAGAAAATTTTGCAAATAAAGGTTGGTTTTTTAGTGGAAGTGGAAGTTCATTTTTTAGGATAAACAATGGCAAATAAAAAAGATACAAAAAAAAATTTAGTATTTAGGAATAAAAAAGCATTTCATGATTTTACTATTTTAGATAGTTTAGAAGCTGGAATAGTTCTTGAAGGTAGTGAAGTAAAAGCTATAAGAGAAGGAAGAGTAAATTTAAAAGATAGCTTTGTAAGAATAATCAAAGGTGAAGTTTTTTTATTAAATGCACATATTTCACATTTAAGTACAACTCATAGTACTTATAGACCTGATGAAAGAAGAGCAAGAAAGTTATTGCTTCATACTAAACAAATAAATAAAATGTATGAAAAAGTTACTAAAGATGGGATAACTTTAATATGTACAAAATTATATTTTAATAATAAAAATATGATAAAAGTTGAAGTAGCTAACGCTCAAGGTAAAAAGCTATATGATAAAAGAGAAGATTTAAAAGAAAAAAGTATGAAAAGAGATACTCAGATTGCTCTAAAAAATTATAAATTAGGATAATTTTTATCTTAATTTTTTTTTAAAAAATATGCTCAAAACAGTAAATAATCGTTAATTAATTGTTAATTTTTTTGTTTAGTTTAAGTTTTTCTTGGCTATTATTTTAGCTAATGAGTGACATTTTGTGACTTGTATATAAATTTTGTAGGAGGAAATTGATGCAAAACGGTGCACAAATTGAGTATGACTACTCAGTTGCTAAGTGTTTTACATTTGCAACAATATTGTTCGGTATCATTGGTATGACAATTGGTGTTGTGCTTGCTTTTCAATTGGCTTTTCCAGAGCTAAATTATTTAGCAGGAGAATATGGTACATTTAGTAGATTAAGACCGCTACACACAAATGGTGTTGCGTTTGGATTTACACTAAGTGGAGTTTTTGCTGGATGGTATTATATATCACAAAGAGTTTTAAAAGTTTCATTAAAAGAGTCACCTTTTTTAATGGCAATTGCTAAAATACACTTTTGGATATATTTCATTACAATTCTTTTAGCTGTTGTTACACTATTTATGGGATTTACAACTTCGAAAGAATATGCTGAGCTAGAGTGGCCATTAGACATTTTAGTTGTTGTTTTCTGGGTTTTATGGGGTATTTCTATTTTTGGAATAATCGGAATCAGAAGAGAAAGAACATTATATATCTCTATTTGGTATTTTATTGCTACATTTATTGCTATTGCTATGCTATATTTATTTAATAACATGGCAGTTCCAACATATTTAGTTTCTGGTTATGGTTCATGGCTACACTCTGTTTCTATGTATTCAGGTACTAATGATGCTTTAGTTCAATGGTGGTATGGACACAATGCTGTTGCATTCGTATTTACTGCTCCAATTATTGCATTAATTTACTATTTCTTACCAAAAGAATCTGGACAAAATGTTTATTCTTATAAATTATCAATCTTAGCATTCTGGGGATTATTATTTGTTTACTTATGGGCTGGTGGACACCACTTGATTTATTCAACTGTTCCAGATTGGATGCAAACTATGGGTTCTGTTATGTCTGTTGTTCTTATTTTACCATCATGGGGATCTGCAATTAATATGCTTTTAACTATGAAAGGTGAGTGGAATCAGTTACAAACAAATACTTTAATTAAATTTATGGTTTTAGCTTCAACATTCTATATGTTATCTACAATTGAAGGACCAATTCAATCTATTAAATCTGTTAATGCGATTGCACACTTTACAGATTGGATTCCAGGACACGTTCATGATGGAGTTTTAGGATGGGTTGTATTTATGGTTATGGCAGCTTTATTCCATATGGTTCCAAGAATGTTCAAAAGAGAGTTATACTCTAAATCTTTAATGGAAACTCAATTCTGGTTACAAACGGTTGGAATTGTTTTATACTTTACATCTATGTGGATTGCAGGTATTACTCAAGGTATGATGTGGAGAGCTTATGACGAGTATGGTTCATTAGTTTATTCATTTATTGATACAGTTACTGTATTACATCCATACTATACAATTAGAGCAGTTGGTGGTTTATTATACCTAATAGGATTCTTTATATTTACTTATAACATTTACAAAACAATTAGATGTGGAAGAGTTCTTGATAAAGAACCAGTAAATGCAACTCCAGTAGCTGCTTAAGAAAAGGAGAGATTATGTTTCATTGGTTTGAACAAAGACCGTTTTTCTTTGCGGTACTAGTATTTATATTCGTTGCATTTGCAGGGATTATTGAAGTAATTCCAGACTTTGCAAAACAATCAAGACCAACAGTTGGTACAAAGCCTTATAGTATTTTAGAGTTAGCAGGAAGACATGTTTATATTAAAGATTCATGTAATGCTTGTCACTCACAATTAGTTAGACCATTTAAATCAGAAACTGATAGATATGGTATGTATTCATTATCTGGTGAGTATGCTTATGATAGACCATTTTTATGGGGTTCAAAAAGAACTGGACCAGACTTGTTAAGAGTTGGAAATTATAGAACTACAGATTGGCATGAAAACCATATGTGGGATCCAAAAGCAGTTGTTCCTGGTAGTATTATGCCAGCATACAAACACCAATTTACAAATAAAGCTGATATTGAAACAGCTTATGCAGAAGCAGTAACAGTAAAAGCAGTATTTAATACTCCTTATGATCAAGAAGATATGCCAAAACTTGGTACTTGGGAAGATGCAAAAGCAGCAGCTTTAGAAGAAGCTAAACTTATTGCAGCTAATATGAAAAATGAGAGTGTTAAACAAGCTGTTGAAAATGGTGAAGTTCCTGAAATAGTTGCATTAATTGCATATTTAAATTCTTTAAAATAGAGGTTAGTTATGGATTACGAAACACTTTTAACAGTACAAGGTTATACTAAATTCTTTTTAGTTTTGGTTGTATTCATTCTATTTTATTCATATGCTTTTTCTATTTATAGAAGAGACAAAAGAGGAGAAAGAGATTTTGAAAAATACTCAAAGCTTGTACATGATGATTCAAGTGTTTCAGCTCCTCTTGAAGAGATAAAAAGAGAAAAAGATATAGGAAATAAGGAGAAATAAGATGAAATCTATGGTAATAGGTGGAATAATTCTTATCATCGCATTAATGGCAGGAACTTACTTTTTTGCAGGTGATGCTTTTATTAGTGATGATTATATTAATGCATTAACATTTTTAGGTGCAGCAGCAATTATTACGATTAGTACATTTGTTGTTTTAAAATATGTTAATCAAATTAAAAATGATACAGCAAGTGGGGAACTTGCTAATGAAAATTGGGATGGTATTGGTGAATATAAAAACCCTGTTCCAACTGGTTGGGCCTTAGCATTTATTGGAGCAATTCTTTGGATGTTTTGGTATCTAACAATCGGTTATCCAGTTAATGGGTTTTCTCAAATTGGACAATGGAATGAAGAGACAAATGAATATAACACTAAATTTGAACAAAAATGGGTTAATGCTAATGAATCAACATTAAATGCTATGGGACAATCTATTTTCTTAGTTCAATGTGCTCCTTGTCATGGTGTTGATGCTGAAGGAATTGAAGGTAAAGCTCAAAATTTAACTCATAGAATGACTAAAGAACAAGTTGTTTATACAATTAAAAATGGTTCAAATCATTTAACTCAATCTTTCCCTGCTGGGATGCCTCCAATGATGTTAACAGAGGATGCTGATATTGATGTAGTAGCTACATATGTTGCAAGTGGATTTAAAGGTGAACAACCAGCAGCTTATGCAACTTGTGCAGCTTGTCATGGTGAAAATGGTGAAGGTATGCCTTTTGTAGGTCCAAATATTAAAGATTATGACGATTCAATTGTTTTTGCAGTATTAAAAGAAGGTAAAAAAGGACTTTTAGGTCAAATGCCAAGCTTTAATGAGAGATTAAATGAAACTCAAGAAAAAGCTTTAGCTTCATATATCAGAAGTTTAGGAGATAAGTAATGGCAAATAATACACAAATGAATGAAAACGAAAGAGGAATCTTTAAGTTAAATGGGGTTACAGGTATGCTGATAGCAGTTGTTTTACTACTTACAATTCTTGCAACTTTAGTTACAAATGCTGTTTTAGTTCAACAACGAGAGGCTACAAATATTTATACTATTAATCAAGATTTACATGGATTAAAAGCTAATAGCCCTGAAAATCATAAACATTACCAATTAATTGGTTCTGAAAATAAGGAGTAAGGTATGGAAAAAATTATTGGTATTTTACTTTTAATTTCTGCTGTTATAACTGCATACTATGCATACTTTGATGCAGCAAGAGTATATGTTGGTTAAATGAAAAATTTAAAATTTATAAAAGTAGGGGTGATTTTTTCACTTCTACTTTTTTTATATACAAACAGCTTTGCACAAACTTATATTTTAAATGATGATGGTTTAATTGATGATAGAGCGAAAGATAAAATTAGCCAAATGGGATCGGAAGTTAAATCTAAGCTAGGTATTAATATATATGTTTATGCAAAATCTAATTTAGGTTTAGAACAAGATACTAAAACAAAAGATAAAATTGAAGAAGTAAAATTACATGAGAGCGGGCTTATAAAGGATTTACAAAATCCTTATGTATTACTAACAATTTATGTTGAAGAAAATATGGTAAATTTAAGTTTTAGTGAGAGTCTAAAAAATATAATTGATAAGAATGATATTTTAAATGGATATGTAGTACCATTACTTGCATCAAAAGATAAAAATACACTTTATGCAAAAGTAAGTGCTGCAACTTTAAATGGTTATGCCGCAATCGCTGATACACTAGCTGAAGAACAAAATGTAAAACTTGAAAGTAGTATTGGAAGTCAAGGAAAAATATCTAGTACAATTTGGAGAGTATTTATGTATTTTTTAATCATTAGTGGACTTTTAGCATATACTTATGCAGTATTAAGAAAGAGAAAATAATATGAGAAAAAGAAATTATTGGCCTTTATTTTTTATAGGAATTTTTGGATTTACATTAATAATGATAATTTGGACTATAAGAAGTGCTATAACGGTTCCTGTTATTGAAGATAGAAGTTTTTTATTAAAATACCAAGACGTAGATGAAAATTATAATAAAATAATGGAAGCTAATATAGAGTTTTTATCAAAATACAATCTATCTTTTGTTTTAAATGATAGAGAGTTTGGTCTTACAACAGAAGATATTAAATATGGACAAAGAGTTATTGAAAAATATTCAGGACATAGAGATACATTAAAATTAGGTAATAACACTTTAAAAGTTTTTATTACTTCAAAAGATAGCAATGAAAAACAAAACCTTGATATAGACTTAGTTATTACAAAAACAATGACTAATGATCATGATATAGTTTTTAAAACTAATAATTTTGAAAATACAGATGGTGAATATATCTCAATATTTGAAGTAAATGAAGAAACAAACTGGAATATAACAGGTAGTTTCAAAGTAAATGATAGTATTGCTTATATCTTTATAAAGACAAATGCTAAATAAAAAGTCTCTTTTTGTATTTCCTACTTCAAGAGCTATAAAAGAGTATCTTTTTGATTTTAAATCAAAAGATACTCTTCTCCCTTCAACATTAACAATTGATGAATTTTTAAAAAAATCTATATCTTTAAATGGTTATAGATATACTCAAGATGAACAAAGAGTTATTTTTTTACATGAAGCTATAAAAAATATTGATATAAAAAAATTGGGGATATCAAATAGTTTTGTTAAATTTTTAAAACAAAGTGAGTACATATATAGATTTTTTTTGGAATTAAGTAGTGAGAAAATTGAAATAATAAATTTGCAAATAGCTGATACATATGAATTTTATAGTGAACATTTAGAAATATTAAATCAAATTTATAAAAAATATTTAGAAATTTTGGAACAGAATTTATATGTTGATAGAGTAAATTTAGATAAATTTTATACCATAAATGAAAATTTTATAAAAAGATTTGATGAAATTATAATAGTTTATGAAGGTTATTTTACAAAACAAGAATATGACATAATTAAAAAAATATCAAAGGAAACAAAAGTTTTTATAAAATTTTATTCAAATTTATATAATAGAAAATCGATAGAACTTTTTAAAGGTTTTAATTATGATTTTAAAGTAGATTTTGAATATTTGATAAATTTATCATCTTTTGAAATACTAGAAGAAGTTATTTCACAGAAGAAATTAGAAATATTTGAAATAAAAGGATTTTCTACTAGATTTAATCAAGTTGCATATATAAAATCAAGTATTGTAAATTTGATAAATAAAGGTATAAATCCACAAAATATAGCTGTCGTTTTACCAAATGAAAGTTTTGCACAAATTTTGGAACTAAATGATAGTGAAGAATATTTTAACTTTGCTATGGGCAAAAATATACAAAATCAAATACTATATCAAAGAGCAAATAGTATATTTTTATATATAAACTCTAATGAAATTGAAACTATTGAGGCTTTAAAATATTTTGATATAGATAAAAAATATGTAGATGAAAATATAAAATCAATTTGGGATAAACATACCTCAAAAGAAGTTTTTGGAAAGATTTGTGAATTTATAAAAAAAGATGAAGAAAATAAGGAACTATTGGAAAAGTTTGATGAGTTAATATATAGGTTAAATATCATATTTTTTACAAATCACAATAATTTACGTCTTAAAGATGCTTATAAAATCTTTTTACAAAAATTAGATGAAATAAAATTAGATGATGCTCATGCTGGTAAAATTACAGTTATGGGTTTACTTGAAACAAGAGCAATAAACTTTGATGCAGTTATAATTTGTGATTTTAACAACTCATATATTCCAAAAATATCTATAAAAGATAAGTTCTTATCTACTAAAGTAAAATATTTGGCAAATTTGCCAACAAAAAATGATAGAGAGAATTTACAAAAATATTATTATAAAAGATTGATAGATAACACTAAAAATCTTTATATATCATACGTTAATTCAAATGAAGATGAGATATCAAAGTTTGCTTATGAATTATTTACAGATATTAAAATTTCAATAAGCGATGAAGTATATAAAGATATTTTATATAAAAGTAAAAAATTAGAATATAGTGAACAAGAGATATTGTTATATATAGATTTAACAAAACAAGTTTGGTCTGCAAGTAGTTTAAAAACTTTTTTAGAGTGTAAAAGAAGATGGTATTTAAAATATATACTAAAATTAAAAGAACATACTATATCAAGATTACCAAAACCATTTGAATTAGGTAATATTATTCATAAGATTTTGGAAGAGTTCTATAAAAATTCACAAAGAGATTTAAAAAATATTGATGAATTATTTTTAAAATATAAAAGTGATAATCCATTTTTAATACTTGATTTAGAAGTTTATAAGCAAAAAATTGAAGCTTTTATAAAATTTGATAAAGAGAGATTGAAAAATCGCGAAATTATAGAAATAGAGAAAAAATTTAATACAAACTTTAATGATTTTAAAATAACTGGAGTGATAGATAGAGTTGATAAATTTGGAGATACTTATGAATTAATAGATTATAAGACTTCAAGGAACTTAAAAATCGATACTATAAATACTTATGAAAAATCTTGTGATTTTCAGTTAGAGTTTTATTTTTTAGCTATAAAAGATTTATATAAAGTATCAAATATTAGAGCATTCTATTGTGATTTATTTGAAAACTCTTTAAAAGAAGAAGTTGTCCTAGAGCAAAAATTAGAACTTTTAAAAACTATTTTTGATAGTCTAAAAGAACAAAGTAAAGAGATTATAAATTTCTGTAAAACCGAAGATAAAATAAATTGTGAGTATTGTACTTATAAAACTATTTGTAATAGAGATTAAAGAGTTAATAAAATTTCTTATAAGGATTAATTTTGATTAAAACATGTAAAAACTTGTATTCAAATATTTATATTTTTAAATTTAAAAGAGTGTTATTTATTTTTTTATTACTTATTTTAACTCCAATATTCTTTGCTATTATCGACTTTAAATACTCTACTAAAATTAATGACTATTTTTATATATATTATTTATTTTTAATTACAAATATTGCAAATGTTCCTTTTACTATTATTACATCACTATTTTTTACAATAATCTTACTTTTTATTTATAGATCAAATTTAAAGAATATGATTATATTATCAATATTTGTAAATTTAGTTGTTTTGAGTTCTCAAGGTATTGTTTATTTTACAAAAAATATTGTAAAAGAACCTCGTCCTTATGTACATTTACTTGTTGAAAATAATTATATAAATAGCAGTGATGAATTTTATTTATTAGATAAGAATAAACGAATAGAATTTATAGAAAATATAAATTTGAAAGACATAAATATTCCTTCTTGGCAACAAAAATATTTCACAAAAGAAATTGGTTATTCTTTCCCATCAGGGCATACAGTTTTTATAGCTACATGGACAATTTTGCTTTTTTGTTTATTGATTGAAAAAAGAAGATATTTTTTAGCTTTTTTTATATATTTTTTAGCCTTTTTTATTGAGATTAGCAGGTTACTTCTTGGAATGCATTTTTGGCATGATATATTGATATCTTGTTGTATATCTTTTTTCACAGTTTTATTTTTTATTTGGATAATAAATTTTTTTCAAGGTAATAAGGAAAAAGAAGTTTAACTTTTTACATAAATTTCTATGATGTTACAAAAAATCTTGAGTAGTTTTTTGTAACATTTTTTAATAAATTACTTTTCTGTACTAGTTGCTATTAAAACATCTTCCATTATTTTTGTTATATCACCATCAAGTATAGCTTCTACATTAGAATAACCTATATTACTTCTACTATCTTTTACTTGTTGATATGGTTGTAATACATAAGATCTTATTTGATGTCCCCAACCAATCTCACTTTTATCACCACTATCTTTAGATGCTCTTTGTTTTTCTAGTTCAAGTTCATATAATTTTGATTTTAACATTTTAAAAGCACTATCTTTATTTTTATGTTGACTTCTATCATTTTGACATTGCACAACAATTCCACTAGGAATATGAGTAATTCTTATAGCACTTTCCGTTTTATTTACGTGTTGCCCTCCAGCACCACTTGCTCTATATGTATCTATTCTAATATCTTTATCTTCAATAACTATATCTATATTATCATCAATTTCAGGACTTATCATAACTGATGTAAAAGATGTATGTCTTTTTGCATTTGAATCAAAAGGGGAAATACGAACTAGTCTATGAATACCATTTTCTGTTTTCATATATCCATAAGCATTTTCACCTCTTATGATAAAGCTTACATCTTTTATTCCAGCTTCATCTCCTGCTTGATAATCAAGAAGTTCCACTTTAAAATCATTTCTCTCTGCCCATCTTAAATACATTCTATAAAGAATTGAAGCCCAATCTTGTGATTCTGTTCCACCAGCACCTGGGTGAATAGTAACAATAGCATTTAAAGCATCATCAGGATTTGATAACATTACAGATATCTCAGTTGATTTTATCAAATCTTCTAAATCTTGTGCTTCTTCATATAAAAGACCTAATGTATCTTCATCATTTTCATCATAAGCCATTTCATATAGTTCATTTGTTCCTTGCAATGATTCATTCGCTTTGTTAAATTTATTTAATTTTCCTAAAATTCTATTTTTTTCTATACCTATTTTTGTAGCATTTTCAACATCATTCCAGAAATCTTGACTAGCTTCAAGATTTATTATTTCTTCTAATCTTTTATTTAATTCTTCTGGTTTTAAAATTCCTTTTATATTTTTTAATTTTGTATTTAAAAGTTTTAGAAGTTCTGAATATTCGTAAGCATCCATTTAGATTTTGTCCTTTTAGTTTGTATATTTTTTGAAGTTTTTAATGAAGAAATTATAAAAGGCTAAAAGCCTTTTATAAGCTACTGAATACTATCTAAATAAGCTTTTATACCTTTAATATTTTTATCATTTAAGAAGTTAATATGAGAAGGAGCATAAACTGAACTAGCTTTTTCTCCAACCCCTAATTTGTACTCTCTTAAAGCTTCTTGCATATCAGCAACAGTTAAATCTTTAATTCGAGAGTTACCTTTTCTTAGTTCACCTTTTTCTCCATGACAATTTTGACATTGAGCTACATATAAATTTTGTGCATCAACTCTTAATTCTTCATTCTCTTTTTCAACTCTTGCAGTTTCTTCAGCTTCTTTTTTAGCTTCAAGTTTTGCCATTATATTTGCTTCCATTTGTTCTTGGCTAATTCCTGAAGGAGTTATAGCTTTTGCATTATCTGGAGTTTTTAATACATAAATATAGCTATTTCCATTGATTTTTATATCATCAACTAGCCATCCCTTTTTTTTCATATCATTAATAGAGTATTTTCCTTCACATGCACCACCATTTAAAGGAGTACTTTCAATAGTTGCGATAGATGGGTGGTTTTCTTTAAAACACATAGTTGTGTCAGCTAAGAGAGAGCTTCCTAAAAGTATTAGTGTAGAAACAATAGCTTTTTTCAAGATAAAATCCTTTTTTTAAAAATGCAAGATTTTACCATAATATGATTAAATTTTTTTTAAGAAGATAAGCTTACTACACAATCTTTTAGAATATCGGGCTTTGATATTTTTAGGTTTAAGTTTTTTATATCATAAGATTCATATAAAATTTTTTCAATAGTTTTAATAGCATCTTCTAAAAGATTGAATTTTTTTTCTTTCATTGTTTTTTTTACTAAGTTAGAAACTTCACTGTAATCAATAAAAGAGTTATCAACAAAATCGTAATCAAAAGATATATTTATAATTACTCTTTGTTTTTTTACTCTTTCAAAATCTAAGATACCAATAATACACTTGAATTGAAGATTTTCAATTTCTATTTTCATATCACTTTTTTCTCTTCACCTTTTACTATTCTAATAATATTTGGAATATGTTTATAAAGAATAATAAATGCAATTAAAAACATAGGAACATTAGAACCAATATTTAACCCATTATAGATAAATAAAGCACTTATAATAACAGCAATTAGTCCTAAAAGTGAAGATAAAGATGATATTTTTAAAACTTTTGCAAAAAATAGCCAAATTATTGCACCAATTAATGTAGCATATGGAATAAGAACAATATAAACTCCAAGCCCTGTAGCTACTCCTTTACCACCTTCTAGTCCCAAATATATTGAATAACAATGTCCTAACACACTAAGAACTGCCATTGCCCATAAAGTTTCATAGCTAAGATTTAAGTAAAGACCAATTAGTAAAAGAATAGTTCCTTTTAGAGCATCAAGTATTACTGTTGCGATACCTAATTTTTTTGCTAGCTTTGGGTCTTTTTCTTTTACAACTCTTAACACATTTGTAGCACCTATACTTTTACTTCCTTGCGATTTTATATCAACTCCAGCAAAGGTTTTTGCTAAAATTAATCCAAAAGGAATAGAGCCTACTAAATAAGCCAAAAGATAAAATAATATATTTTGATTTGTAAAAAAATCCATTTATAACCTTTAGTTTTTATGTAAAATAAATGAGATTATAACTAAAATTTTGCTATATTCCCACTTAATAAAAATATGAAAAGGTTTTATTTTGAATTTAAAAGAAGAGATATTAAAACTAAAAAAAGAACTTGATGTTACGCTTGTAGCACACTTCTATCAAAGGGATGAAGTATTTGAATTAGCTGATATTACTGGTGATTCTTTAGAATTAGCAAAAAAAGTTATGAATACAAATACAGAGTTTGTAGTATTTTGTGGGGTTGGATTTATGGGAGAGAGCGTAAAAATAATGAGTCCACAAAAAAGAGTTCTAATGCCAAGAATTGCCTGTTGTGCAATGGCTAGAATGATTGATGAAGGATATTTTGAGCAAAATTTAAAAATTATAAATGAAGCTGGAATTAAAAATGAGGATATTTTACCAATTACATATATTAACTCTAGTGCAAGAGTAAAAGCAAGAGTTGGAATGATGGGTGGAATGGTTTGTACTTCTTCAAATGCTTATAAAATAATAGAAAAAGGTTTGAAAAGTGGTAAAAAAATATTTTTTGTTCCAGATCGTTGTTTAGGACAAAATTTTGCAAAATCATTGAATTTAAAATCAGCAGTTGTTGGTGATGGAAGTAATTTAAATGAAGCTGATATCATTTGTTATAATGGTTTTTGTAGCGTTCACCAACAATTTTCAGTTGATGATATAGATTTTTATAGAGAAAAATATCCAGGTATTTTGGTTGCAGTTCATCCAGAGTGTGATCCGAAAGTATGTGATAAAGCAGATTTTGTTGGTTCAACTTCACAATTAATAACATATATAAAAAATCTACCAATTGAGCAAAAAGTTGTTGTTGGAACAGAGTTTAATATGGTAAATAGACTTAGAGATAAAAATACATATATTTTAAGTTCAACAAAACCAGAGTGTCCAACAATGAATGAAACAACTTTGGAACATGTTTATAATACATTGAAATCTATTAAAGATGATAATATCTCAAAAGAGTGTGAGATTTTTGTAGATGAAAATACAGCAAAATGGGCTAAAGTAGCATTAGAAAGGATGTTTGAAGTATGATTAATATACGAAAGTTTGTAAAAAATGCAATTAATGAAGATAATGGAAGAGGAGATTTATTCTTCGATATAGCACCACAAGGAGATTTTACTGCAAAGATAATTTCAAAAAGTGATGGTATTTTAGCTGGAGTTAAATATGTAGATATTTTAGCTAGAACAGAAAAAATAAAAATAGAGTTTTTAAAACAAGATGGAGATAAAATTGTAGTTGGAGATATTCTAGCTACTTTAGAAGGTAAGGCTTCAAAGTTACTATCTTGTGAAAGAACTATGTTAAATATGTTACAACATGCTTCAGGTATTGCAACAATGGCAAATAAATATGTAACAATGCTTGATGGAATAGATGTAGTACTTTTAGATACAAGAAAAACAAGACCACAATTAAGAGATTTTGAAAAATATGCATCAAGAATTGGTGGTGCTATCAATCATAGGCTCGGGCTTGATGATTGTTTAATGTTAAAAGATACTCACCTTAGAACAATTGACAATCTTGCAGAATTTGTAAAAAAGGCTAGAAAAAGAATATCTTGGGTTACTAAAATAGAAATTGAGTGTGAAACACTTCCCCAAGTTATTGAAGCTATGGCTGCTGGAGCAGATATTATAATGTGTGATAATATGGTACCAGAACAAATAAAAGAAGTAGTTCTTTATAGAAATGAAAATTATCCACATATAATGTTAGAAGCTAGTGGAAATATAAATATAAAAACAATTCGAGATTATGCAAAAACAGGCGTTGATGCTATTAGTAGTGGAAGTATCATACACCAAGCAACTTGGCTTGATTTTTCAATGAGAGTCGATTAAAAACTATGAAAAAAGATTTTATCTTAAATAATAAAGTTGATACAAACGAGTATTCAAAAGCATTAAAGCTTATAGAAAAGAGTAGATATATACTTATAATTACTCATGTAAATCCTGATCCAGATTCTATTGGTTCTGCTTTAGCTTTATCAAACTTGTTTGCAGAAAATAAGATAAAACATAAAGTTTTTAATGTAAGTAGTGATTTACCACAAAATTTAGATTTTATTCCTAGATTCGAGAAAATTACTCATATTTTACCACCATTTTATGATCTAGCAATTAGTGTTGATTGTGGAACATATAAAAGATTAGGTTTTGAATTACCTAAAAATATTCCTCTTATAAATTTTGATCATCATGCTTCAAATGAGAATTTTGGTACAGTTAATATTGTAGACCCATATAAAAGTTCAACAGCAGAACTTGTATTTGAGTTTTTTAAATATAATGGATTAAATATAACAAAGGCTAGTGCAATGTCACTTTATGTAGGAATTTATGATGATACATTGGCTTTTTCTTTAAGTAGATGTGATGAACAAACATTTACAAAAATTAACTTTTTGGTTGAATGTGGAGCAAGTCCTTCTTATATCGCAAATAAGCTTTTAAGAAGGGATAGTTTGGCAAAATACAGAATTATTCCAAAAGTTTTACAGAGTTTAGAATTACATAAAGAAGGTGAAGTAGCCACTATATATGCTTTGCCACAGTGGTTTAAACAAACTGGTGCTCATAGTCGTGATTGTGAAGATGCTTTAGATATGATTATGAGTATGGCAGTTGTAAAACTAGCATATTTTGTAAGATCAATAGATGGTTTTTGTAGAGTTTCTTTACGTTCAAAAGATAATATTGATGTGTCAAAAATTGCTATGGCTTTTGGTGGTGGAGGTCACTTCAATGCTTCTGGATGTACATTAGAAATAAAAGATGTAGTTGAAGCAAAAAATTTAATATTAAAGGAAGTTATAAAAGTTTATGGATAAAAAAAGTGGATTATTATATATAAGTATAGCTATTATGGTTATTTTGGTTGTAGTTTTAGGTGTTATTTTGACTATGGATAGAGAGAAACCAAATGTTTATATTCAAAAAGAGATAAATCAAAAAGATATTTTTTGGAATTTACAAGCTCCTATAAAAGTTGAAGTTTCTGATAAAAATAAAATAAAATCTTTTGAAGCTATAATAATTGATGGACAAAATGAATTTGCAATAGAGAGTGAACTTATAGCTGAAGATAAAAATAGTGGAGTTTTGACTTATGAGTTAAAACCATTTAAATTTAATGAAGTAAAATCTTCAAATGTAATACTTAGAATAAAAGCAAGAGATAATAGTAATTGGAACTTTTTTAGTGGAAATGAAGCAATTGAAGATACAAATCTTATAATTGATAGAAGAAGTCCTATTACAAGTGTTTTATCAAACTCTTATATGTTAAAACAAGGTGGAAGTGGAATTTTAATAGCTGAAATAAAAGATGAAAATTTAAAAGATTATTATGTAACTTTTAATGATGAGGTAATTTTTGAATTATTCCCATTTTATAAAACAGGTTACTATATTTCTATAATTACTTGGCCTATTGATATCAAAGAGTGGAAAGGTGTAAATATAGTAGCAGTTGATATGGCTGGAAATAAATCTATTACAAAAGTTCCATATTATATTCAAAGTTTTAAAGAAAAAGTTGATAATTTAAATATTAGTGATGATTTTATTTATAGCGTAAGTAAAAATGTTCTTGAACTAAGCAATATGGATATACCAACTAATCCAGTGGATATTTTTGTAAAAGCAAATAAAGATTTAAGAGCAGAAAATTTAAAAACAGTTAAAAATATAGTTGTTAAAAATTTCCAAGATAGTCAAAATATGCCTTTTGAAGTAAAAACTTTTATAAGAATGTCAAATGCAAAAACTTTTGCAATGTTTGGAGAAAGAAGACATTACTTTTACAATGGTGAAAAAGTTGATGAAGCTTGGCATTTAGGTATGGATTGGGCAAGTGTTAGAAGAGCAGATATAGTAGTTTCAAATCCAGGAAAAGTTATTTTCAGAGATTATTTAGGGATTTATGGAGAGAGTATTATTGTTGACCATGGCTTAGGTTTAGCATCTTTATATGCACATACAAGTAGTCAAGATGTTGAAGTTGGAGATTTTGTAAAAGCTGGACAAAAAATAGGAAATACCGGAGCAACAGGAGCAGTATTTGGAGATCATTTACACTTTGGAATTTTAGTTCAAGGAATTGAAGCTAATCCAAATGAATGGTTAGATAGCAATTGGATGAAATTAAATCTTACAAATACTATAAATGATGCGATTAAAATTATAGATGGAAATCAAAAATGAAACAAAGAACATTGAAAAAAAGTGTAGATATCGTTGGTATAGGGCTTCATAAAGGGGTCCCTGTAAAAATGAGGTTAGAACCATTACCAGAAAATAGTGGAATAGTAATTTATAGAAGTGATGTTGGAGTTACAATCCCATTAAAAAAAGAATATGTAGTAGATACTAAAATGGCAACAGTTTTAGGTAAAGATGGAGTTATCGTATCTACAATAGAACATCTTTTAAGTGCTATTTATGCTTATGGAATAGATAATTTAAGAATTGTACTTGATAATGATGAAATTCCAGTTTTAGATGGAAGTGCATCTGGATATTGTATGCTCATAGAAGAAGCTGGAATTGCTGAACTTGAAGCTACTAAAAAAGCAATAAAAATAAAAAAAGAAGTTATTGTTGAGACAGAAGATGGTAAAAAAGTTTCTCTAAAACCATCAGATAGAATAGTTTATGATTTTGAAATAAAATTTAATCATCCAGCTATTGGGACACAAAAATTTCATTTTGATTATTCAATAGAAGAGTATAAAGAAAATATTAGTAAAGCTAGAACATTTGGATTTTTACATGAAGTACAATATTTAAGAAGTATAGGTTTAGCTTTGGGTGGAAGTATGGAGAATGCTATTGTTTTAGATGAAACAAAGATTTTAAATCCAGAAGGTTTAAGATATGAAGATGAGTTCGTAAGACATAAAATTTTAGATGCTATTGGAGATATGGCTCTTTTAGAATATACTCTCATTGGAGAATATGATGCTATTGCTGGTAGTCATCATTTAAATCACCTTTTAACAAAAAAACTTTATGAAGACAAAGATAACTATGAAATTATAGATTTAGAAGAAGCAAATAGTGAAGCTGTAATTTTTGAAATGGCATATGCAAAAGAGAGAGTTTAATTGATTGAAGTTTTAGTTATAACTATTTCAAATCCTTTATTGATTGGAATTTATAAAGATAGAAAACTTATTAAAGAATATAAATTAGAGGGATTAACTTCTGATGAACTACCCTTACTTTTTGAAAAATTATTATTAGAATTTAATATAAATAAAATAGTTTATGTAAATACTCCAGGTTCATTTATGTCTATAAAAATAGCATATATATTTTTAAAAACAATTACTATGATAAAAAATATAGAGTTTGAAGCAATAGATGGTTTTTTATTTAATCAAAATTCTCCAATAAAAGCTTTAGGTAAAAAATACTTTATAAAGGATCAAAATGATATTAAAGTAGATTTTTTGCCAAATGAGTGTAAAATCTCTGATTTTGAATTACCAAAGAGTATAGAAGATTATAAATTTAATAAAGAAACATTACCAATTTATAATCTTCCAGCAGTATAAAAAGGAGAATATTTGAGAGTAAGCGTTCCAGCTACAAGTGCAAATTTAGGGCCAGGATTTGATTGTTTAGGTTTAGCAGTAAGTTTAAAAAATCAAGTAATAATAAAGCCTTCAAAATTTCATAGTGTATCATTAAAAGGTGAAGGTTCTAATAATCCTGCACTAAAAGACAATAATATGTTTATATCAATTTTTAATGATTTTTACTATAATTTAACACAGAAAAAAAGGCATTTTAGATTTGAATTTTTTAATGAAATTCCATTGTCTCGTGGATTAGGAAGTTCATCAGCAGTTATTGTTTCAGCAATAGCAAGTGCTTATGCAATAGAAGGTATAAAGGTAGATAAAAGTAAATTATTAAATTTATCTTTGGCTTATGAAAATCATCCAGATAATATTACTCCAGCAGTTATGGGTGGATTTAATGTTGCTTGTGTTCAAGAAAATGAAGTTAAATATATAAATAAATCTATACCAAAAAGTTTAAAAGCTGTAATAGTTGTACCAAATAGACCTATTTCAACCCAATTATCAAGAAAAACACTTCCTTTTAAATATTCAAAAGAAGATGCAGTATTTAATATATCTCATTCATCACTTTTAACAGCAGCATTTATGAGTGAAAATTGGGATATGCTAAAATATGCTTCACAAGATGTAATTCATCAAAAATATAGAATGAAACATATGCCAGAACTTTTTGAGGTTCAAAAAACTTCTTTAAGAAGTGGTTCTTTAATGAGTACATTATCAGGTTCGGGTTCAACACTGTTTTCTATCGCTTATAGTGAAGATGCACCTAAAATTGAACAAGCACTAAAAGAAAAATTTCCTCATTTTAGAGTATTTACTGTAGATTTTGATAACTATGGTGTAAAAATTGAAATTTAGTAATTTTTTACGATTAAGAAAAATTTAGGTATAATGTTTGGCTAATTTAAAAAAAATCTTAAGAACTTGCATATTTTGTAGAGCAAAATTAGAGCAAAAAGAGCTAATAAGATTGAAATGTTTAAATAAAAAATTGTCACTTTATGATAATTTTGGAAGAAGCTTTTATATTTGTAAACCTTGCAGTTTGAGTTTAGATAATGTAAAAGATAGTAAGAGATATGAAAAATCACTTTGTAAAGAGTGTAAAAATAAAGATGAGTATGTTATACAACTTAAGGAGATTCTAACAGATGTCAGATAAAGTAAGAGTTTTTGAGATTGCAGAAGAAGCTGGTTCAACTAGTGCTGAAGTAATGCAAAAAGCAAAAGAGTTAGGGATAGATTTAAAAACAGCACAAGCAACTGTATCATTTGAAGATGCGGAAGAGATTACGCAATATATTATGACTGGTAAAAGTTCAAGACTGAAAAAAGTATCTACGCCAAAAGTAACTAAAGAGAAAAAAGAAAAAATTAAAGAAGATAATTTAGATGATGATACAGAAGTATCAAAAACAGAAGAAATAGAAGTTAAATCTAAAGAAATAGTAAAAAAAGTTGAAGTTAAAAAACCAGTAATTGCAAAACCAAATTTAAAAACTTCAGCGAATGATTCAATTTTAAATGAATCAGATATACAAGAGAACCAAAATAAAATAGTTCCAAAAAGAAAAGGTTTGGTGATTATCAAGAAGAAAAGACCAAATGAAGAAGTAGAAACTAAAGTTACTCAAGAAGTTGTAAACAAAAAACCTTTAAAATCTTTAAGTGATATATTTGGAGATGATGATAATAACTCTACTATAAATGAAAAACAAGTAAGAACTCAAAGTCAAGAAGAATTAAATAGACAAAGAATAAAAAAAGAGAAGAAAAAAACTGCAGTAAGAGCTCAAGACCATGGAAAAAAATTAGAAGTTGCTAGAGATTATGATGAATTTTCAAGTAGTGATGATTCACTTTTAGGAGAAGAAGTAGTTTTACTTGATATGGATTTAAGTGATACATATAAGATATTTGATGAACCAAAACCTGTAAATACTACAAATCATTCAAGAAGTTCAAAACCAGCTGCATTTGGGAATACTCCAACAGGACTTCAAAGAGGGAAAAGAAAGAAAAGAATTGTAAGAACACAAGAAAAAGTTGAAATAAAAAATGTAACAATTCCTGAAGATATAAGAGTATATGAATTTGCTGAAGCTTGTGGTAAATCTCCAGCTGAAGTTATAAAAGTTTTATTTAGCTTAGGAATGATGGTTACAAAAAATGACTTTTTAAAACAAGATGAATTAGAAATTCTTGGAGAAGAGTTTGGAATAGATGTAACAGTTAAAGATGCTTTAGAAGATGTGAATTACGAAGAAAGTTATGATGAAGAGATTGATACAAGTTCTTTTGTAACTAGACCACCTGTTGTTACAATAATGGGACATGTTGATCATGGTAAAACATCACTTTTAGATAAAATTAGAAGTTCAAAAGTTGCTGCTGGTGAAGCTGGTGGAATTACTCAACATATAACTTCATATACAGTTACAAAAAATGGACAAAAGATTACTTTTGTTGATACTCCAGGTCACGAAGCATTCTCTGCTATGAGAACAAGAGGTGCAAATGTTACAGATATTATTATAATAGTTGTTGCTGCAGATGATGGTGTAAAAATGCAAACAGAAGAGGTTATCTCTCATGCGAAAGCTAGTGGTTGCCCAATAATTGTAGCTATGAATAAGATGGATAAAGAATCTGCAAATCCAGATATGGTAAAAGCACAGATGGCTGAAAAAAATCTAACACCTGTTGATTGGGGAGGAGATATTGAATTTATTCCTGTTTCAGCTAGAACTGGTGATGGAATAGAAGATTTATTAGAAAACATTTTAATTCAATCAGAACTATTAGAATTGAAAGCTGATCCAAGTGCAAAAGCAAAAGCTACTGTTATAGAAGCATCTTTAGAAAAAGGAAGAGGGCCTGTTGCAAATATTATTGTTCAAAATGGTACTTTAAGAGTTGGGGATAATATTGTTTGTGATACTACATTTGGAAGAGTAAAAGCTATTACAAATGATATGGGTGAAATTGTAAAAGAATTAGGATTAAGTGAAACAGGAACAGTTTTAGGTTTGAATGAAGTTCCTACTACTGGTTCTAGTATGGTTGCTATGGATACTGAAAAAGAAGTAAGAGATATAGCTACTACTAGAGCTGAACATGCTAGAGCTAAAGAGTTATCAAAATCTACTAAAGTTTCACTTGAAGAAATGAGCGGATTAATAGCCGAAGGGAAAATCAAACAATTACCAGTTATCATAAAAGCTGATGTTGGAGGTTCATTAGAAGCTATTAAAGGTTCTTTAGAAAAAATAGCAAATGATGAAGTAAAAGTAAAAGTTGTTCATGCTGCTGTTGGTGGTATTACAGAGTCTGATATTGTATTAGCAAGTGCTAGTGAAGGTTGTATTATCTTAGGATTTAATGTAAGACCAACTGGTACAGTAAAAGCAAAAGCAAAAGCTGATGGAGTTGAAATAAATACATACTCAATAATTTATGATTTACTTGATGATGTAAAAGATGCTCTTTCTGGAATGATGAGTGCAGTTATTAGAGAAGAAAATACTGGACAAGCAGAAGTTAGAGATACATTCGTTGTTCCAAAAGTTGGAACGGTTGCTGGGTGTTTAGTAACTGATGGGAAAGTTATTCGTGGTGGTCATGCTAGAATTATTAGAGATGGAGTTGTTACATATACAGGTAAAATATCATCATTAAAACGATTTAAAGATGATGTTAAAGAAGTTGTAAATGGATTTGAATGTGGGATTATGTTTGAAAAATTCAATGATATTAAAGTTGGAGATTATATTGAAACATTCATTCAAATAGAAGAGAAAGTTTCAATAGACGACTAATGAAAAGTATCAATCTTCAAAGAACAGAATCTTTATTGATGGAGTTAATTCCACAAGCTTTGTCACAATTAGCTGATACAAGAATTAACTCATTACCAATTACTGGAGTTAATTGTAAAAATGGTAAATATGATGCTATTGTTTACTTTGATGGAAGTGATTTTGATAAAGAAGAGACAAAAGCTGTAATTCAAGCTTTAAATAAAGCAAATGGTAGAATAAAAAGTGATGTACTAGCAAGTACAGGTTGGTATAAATGTCCAAATTTTAAATTTGAAGTAGATACAACTTTAGAAAAATCTAAGCATCTTGAAGATTTATTTGCTCAAATAAAAAAAGATAAAAAAATAAAGAGTGAACAAGAATGAATTTAGAAGAACAAATCAAATTAATAGTTGAAAATAATGGTTTAAAACTTTATGATATTGTTACAGTAAGGGAAAATGATAGAAATATTTTTAGAGTTGTTGTAACTTCTCCAGATGGTGTAAATCTTGATAAGTGTGCAGAAGTTTCTAGAATGATATCTCCAATTTTAGATATTGAAGAGCCAATGAATGGAGTTTATAATCTTGAAGTTAGCTCTCCTGGAATTGAGAGAAAATTAAAGAAAAAAGAGCATTATATAGCTAGTGTAGGAGAACTCATAAAGGTTAAAAATCTTGAAACAGAGGTGTTTAAAGGTAAACTTCTAAAAGCTGATGAAGAAAAAATAGTAATTCTCACAGAGTTTGGAGAAGAAGAATTAACTTACGATAATATCTTAAGTGCATCAACATATTTTGAGTGGTAAGAAAGCTATTAAATGAAAATTGATGATAATTTCTATATGAAATTAGCCATTGATGAGGCTTGGAAATATCAACTTATAACTTATCCTAATCCAGCAGTTGGTTGTGTGATTGTAAAAAATGGTAAACTTTTAGCTATAGAAGCGCACAAGGAAGCTGGATTGCCTCATGCTGAAATAAATGCTCTAAAGACTGCTTTTTTAACACAAGAACCAAATTCAATTTTAAAGATAAAAAATAATTCATCTGATATACATAATTTTTTGATTCAAAATCATAATGGTTTTTTTGAAGATTGTGATATTTTTGTAACATTGGAACCTTGTAATCATATAGGAAAAACTCCATCTTGTGCTTTTTTACTTTCAATTTTAAATCCTAAACGAGTTATTATTAGTGTAGAAGATCCAAATAAGAAAGCAAGTGGTGGTATAGAAACTTTAAAAAATAAAAATATTGAAGTTGTAAAAGGAGTTTTAAAGAAAGATGGAGAAGATTTAATTTTTCCTTTTAAAACTTGGCAAAATAAAACTTGCATATTTTTTAAAATGGCACAAACTTTAAATGGGATGATTGATGGGCAAATATCAAGCCACAGAACAAAACTTTATGTACATACTTTAAGAGATAAAATAGACCTCCTTATGATTGGTGGTAATACTGTAAGAACTGATAAGCCAAATTTAGATACTAGATATGTATATGGAAAAAATCCAGATATATTTATATATAGTAGAAATAAGATTTTTAGCCAAAATATACCACTTTTTACTGTACCTAATAGAAAAGTTATAGTTTCAGATGATTTGTTTAAATTACTTGATTATAAGTTTATTATGATTGAAGGAGTTTATAATCTTCTTGAAATATTAAAAGATAAGATAGATTTTATAGTGCTACTTGTAAATCCAAAGATTAGAAATGGGTTAAATGCTCTAAATGAAATTGATTTAGATTTTAAAATTTTACATGAAAACTATTTGGGCGATGAAAAGATAATTTTTCTAAAAAGAAATTTTTAATATCAAACTTATATATCTTTGAGATTAAAATAGGCATAAAAAAACCCAAATCATAAAGACTTGGGTTAAAAAAGAATATAAATTTAATTTTTATTTTACTTTTTCTAGGTATTCACCAGTTCTAGTATCAACTTTTATTACATCACCTTCTAAAATATGAAAAGGTATCTGTACAACTGCACCAGATTCTAAAGTAGCAGGTTTTCTTCCACCTTGAGAATCACCTTTAAAGTTTGGTGGAGTATCAGTGATTTTTAATTCAACAACCATTGGTGGTTCAACAGTTATAGCTTTACCATTGAAATACATCATATCTACTTGCATTCCATCAATAATCCAATCAAAAGCCTCACCTACTTGTTCGTATGTAAGTCCTTCTTGTTCATATGTTGTTGTATCCATAAATTGTAATAGTTCACCATCGTCATATAAAAATTGCATTTGTTTTTGAACTAAATTTGGAGTTTCACATTTATCTCCAGCATGAAAAGTTTTTTCAATAACTTTACCATTTAAAAATGATTTAATTTTACATCTAACAAATGCTGCACCTTTTCCAGGTTTTACGTGTTGATATTCAGTAATTTTATAAGGAATACCATCAACTTCAATTTTTAGACCTTTTTTTAATTCACTCATCCCAATTGCCATATATTCTCCTTAAATTTCAGCATAAGCAATAGCAATTGATGATTCAAGATTATCAAGTTCTGCAATTACTTTTGAAGTAGCTTTTTCATCAATTAATATAACTGCTAAGGCAATACCTTCTTTTCCTCTAGATAATCTAAAATCAGCTATATTAATTCCATTGTTACCAAGGATATTACCAACTTTGCCAACAACACCTGGAATATCTTTGTTTTTCATAATAATCATTTTACCTTTTGGTTCAGCATCAAGAACAAATCCATCAATATTTATAATTCTTTGAGCTTCATCTCCAAATACTGTTCCAGAAATAGTTTTAACACCTTTTGAAGTTGTTATTTTAATAGTAACTTTATTTTTATAACCATTACAATTTTCTGAATTTTTAGTTATTAAATCAATACCTTTCTCTTTAGCTATAAAGTTTGCATTTACATAGTTTACACTAAGTCCTGAACTAACACTTAGTACTCCTACACTTGCAAAAGTTTGTAGTGAATCAACATATTCACCTAATTCCCCTTCTGCATTAACTTCAATAGCTCTAATCTCACTTTTACTAATTTGTGCTAGTAAAAATGCCATTTTTTGAGTAAGTTCAATATATGGTTTAACAAAAGTAGGTATTTTATTCTCATCTATTGGAAGATTAAGAGCATTTGGATATGCTATTCCTCTTGCACTTTCAATAGCATTATTTGCACTTTGAATAGATATTTCTTTTTGTGATTCTTTAGTATTTGCACCTAAGTGTGCAGTTACAGTCACATTTGGTAAATCAAGAATTGGATGATTAATAGCTGGTTCTTTTTTAAATACATCAATCCCAGCCATTGCAATTTTTCCATTTTTTAAATTTTCTACTAGTGCTTCTTCATTATATAATCCACCTCTAGCACAATTTATTAAAACCACTCCATCTTTCATTTTTTTAATCTCATCAAAACTTATCATATCAATAGTTTCTTTGTTTTTTGGAGTATGAATAGTGATAATATCACAAGATAATATATCATCAAAATTTGTAGTATATTTTATACCTAAATCTGTTGCTTTTGTTGAAGGAATATATGGGTCATAAGTGATAACATCCATTTCGAAAGCTTTTGCTCTTAAAGCTACTCTATGACCAATATTCCCAAAACCAATAACTCCTAGTTTTTTTCCATAAAGTTCATTTCCATACCAATCTTCTCTTTTCCAAACTCTATCAATTTTTAATTGATTATGTGCATAAGGAAATTTTCTCATACAAGAAAGCATATGAGCCATAGTAAGTTCAACTGCTGCTATAGTGTTTGCAGTTGGAACATTCATTGCAATTATTCCTCTTTTACTACAACCATCTATATCAACATTGTCATAACCAACACCAGCTCTAATAATAGCTTTTAAATTTGTTGCAGCATTTAAAAACTTTTCGTCAACATCTGTTGAAGATCTAGTAATAGCAACATCTGCATCTTTTATAATATCTAATAATTTTGTTTTATCAATATCAGCTGCATATACATAATTTATATCTTCTGTATTTTGTAAAATATTTAAACCAGCTTCATGAATATGATCACAAACTACAATTGTATGTTTATTCATTCTAAAAATCCTATTTATTTATTTGATCTTTTAAAATATCACCAAGAGTCATAGATGAGTCATCATTTACAGATCTTAACATCTCTCTTTCTTGTTGTTGCTCTAATCTTTTTACAGATAATCTAACTCTATTTTTTTTAGTATCAATGTTTATAATTACAGCTTCAACTTCATCACCATTTTTAATTTCTTCAACATTTAATGGTCCAAAATCTTCATTTCGAATTAATCCATCAAGATTATTTTCAAGTTTTATAAATACTCCAAAATCTTTTTTATCTTTTACACTACCTTTGATGATATCACCAACTTTATAGTTGTCTTGGAATTTTTTAGCTGGAGATTCTGCAATATCTTTTATTGAAAGTGAAATATTTTCTTTCTCTTTATCTATTTTGATAATTTTAACTTCAACTTCATCACCTTTTTTGAATAAAGTTTTACATTTTGCATTTGGCTCCCAAGATGCTTCTTCATTATGTAATAAACCATCAACTTCACCTAAAGTAACAAATGCACCAAATTCAGTTAAAGTAGCAACTTTACCTTGTAATACATCTCCAACTTTATGAGAGTTTATAAATTTTGTGAAAGGTTTTTCTTGAAGATTTTTTAAAGATACTCTTAATCTTTTTTGGTCAAAGTTTAATTCAATAACTTCAACATTTATTTCATCACCAATATTTAAAATCTCTTTAGGATTTTTAATATTTTTATTCCAAGAAAGTTCTGAAATATGTAAAAGACCTTCTATATCATTTCCTAAATCAACAAATGCTCCATAAGATTCAAAATTAGAAACAGTTACAGTTATAGTATCACCAACTTCTAATTTATCTTTTATTTCTTCCCAAGGATTTGATAAAGCAGCTTTAATTGAAAGGCTTAAATGTTGTTTAGTTTTATCATAAGATAATACAACAACTGAAACAGTATCACCTTCATTATAATAATTTGCAGGATTAACTGGTCCTTTATAAGATATTTCATTATAGTTTACTAAACCATCAACTCCACCTAAATCAACAAACATACCATAAGAAGTTATTTTTTTCACAATTCCATTAATAGGAGATGTATTTTCTAAAATCTCATTTACTTTAGTATCTTTGATTAATTTTGATTCTTCAATTAGTTTTTTTCTTGAAACTATTATTGAACTTTGATTTTTATTTACTTTAATAACTTTAGCTTTTACAGTTTTTCCAAGTGCACCTTGAGTTTTCATGTATGATTGAGCAAGTGGCATAAAGTATTCACAACCGTTTGAATCTTCAATTGTAAAGCCACCTTTTTGTTTAATAGCTACAACTTTACCTTCGATTGTTACATCTTCAAAGTCATCTCCATTAGCTTTTATAAAGTTATCAAATTTTTCTTTTTGTAAAACTTTTTTGTGTGAGATATTAGGTCTTTCACCTTTACTTCCCATAAGCATTACAGGAATTGTATCCCCAACTTTATATTTAACTTCACCGTTAATAGTTATCTCATTTAAAGGTAATAGTCCTTCAATCTTTTGTCCTACATCAACTAAAACTTTTTCATCTGTAATTTCAACAATTACACCATCTACAACAGAGTTATTCTCTGATTGTTCAAAAGATTCATTAAGTAGTTGCTCAAAGTCAAATTCTTCACCTAAATCTATATCATCCATATGCATTTTCGTACCTTCTTGTTTACCAGTTTTATTTAAAATAGGACGATTATACAAAAAAAAGGCTTAAATTACCTACTTAAAACTTTTTATTTTATTTACGACTTTCTGAATTACCCAATCTGGCGTACTTGCACCTGCTGTTATTCCACAGAACTCTTTATTTGTAAACCAAGCTACATTTAAGTCATTTTCATTTTCAACTAAGTATGAATCAGTACAGTTTTCAAGACAGATAGAGTGTAATTGTTTTGTATTTGAAGAGTTTTTACCACCAATTACAATCATAACATCTGCTTTTATTGATATATCTCTTGCTGCATCTTGATTTTCAAAAGTTGCATCACAAATTGTATTGAATACTCTTACTTCCTTATTTCTTAAAATTAGATAGTTAACTATTTCTAAATAAGTTTCTTTCTTTTTTGTTGTTTGTGCAACACAAGCAATTTTTTTATTTTTAAAAGTGATTTTTTCTAAATCTTCTACACCTAAAACAATAAAGACATCATCTAAATCTGAAGCATAAGATTGTACTCCTTTTACTTCTGGATGTTCTTTATCTCCAAAGATAAGTATTGAGTAGCCATCTTTTGACATATCTTTTACAATATTTTGGGGTGTTGTTACAAATGGACAAGTTGCATTTATAACTTTTGTATTCATTGCTTTTAGGTTCTTTAAATCATCTTTTGGAATACCATGAGTTCTTATAATAACAGTGTCATTGTCTTTTACATCATTTAAATTTGAGTATAGACCAACATTAAAATCATTTTTTAATCTATTTATCTCATCTTGATTATGAATAAGTGGTCCCATTGTTGCAGAATTTGTATATTTTTGTGCTATATTGATTGCTCTTTTTACTCCAAAACAAAAACCATAATTTGATGCTAATTCTATTTTCAAAATAGTTCCTTAATTATATAAAGAGTCTAGAATCTCTTTAAAATTTGGGAAAGATGTTTCAATACAATCTATATCTTCTATATACATATCAGAATTTAATCCAGCAATTGCAAAGCTCATGGCAATTCTATGATCTCCATAAGAGTTAATTGTAGCTTTTTGTAAAGTTCCACCCACTATCTCGTAACCATCTTCAAATTCTGTAAAATTAACTCCACAAAGTTTTAGATTATTTACAACAGCACTAATTCTATCACTCTCTTTTACCCTAAGTTCTTCAGCATTTGAAACTTTTGATTTTCCTTTTGCTAAGCTCATAGCTATAGCTAATGCTGGGAGTTCATCAATTAGCCAAGATATATTTGTATTTACTTCAACACCATTTAGTTCATTATAAATTACTTCAATATCTCCAATTGGTTCATAAATATTTTCTGTTTCTATAAAGTTTACTGTAACTCCCATTTTTTTTAAAACTACAAAAGCTTCAATTCTTGTAGGATTTAGAGTAACATTTTTAATTAAAACTCTAGAATTTGGAGTAATTGCAGCTGCTACTGCAAAGAAGAATGCAGATGATGGATCTGTTGGAACAGTTATATTTAGAGGTTTTAAATGACCTTTTAAAGGATGAATATTTATAAATCCTTCAGTATCATACTCTAAAGTTGCCCCCATACCTTTTAACATTCTTTCTGTATGATCTCGTGTTAATTCATTTTCTTTATATTTTGAAATACCAGAAGATCTAAGTGCAGCTAAAATCATAGCTGATTTTACTTGTGCAGAATCAACAGGAGAGTGATATACAAATGGTTTTAGCTCTTTTACTCCTCGAATAAAAAGAGGTGCTTTATTACCATTTTCTCTTCCGTCAATATTTGCTCCAATATTTCTTAATGGATCTGCAACTCTTTTCATTGGTCTACTTCTTAAATATTTATCTCCAGTTAAGATAAAACTTCCATCAACACTTGCTAAGAATCCACAAAATAATCTCATAGCTGTTCCAGAATTTCCACAATCAAGGACATCTGTTGGTTCAATTAAAACTTCTTTTGGAGTTATTTCTACACTACTCCCATCTCTTTTTATTTTTGCACCTAGTCGTTCTACAATATTTAAAGTATTTAGAGTGTCTTCAGCTGTTAGATAGTTTTTTATATATGAAGTTTTATTTGAAAAAAGTGAAAACATCGCACATCTATGAGAGATTGATTTATCACTTGCAATATTTGATATTGTAATATCAAAAGGTTTTACCAATTTTTTGATGTTGAAGCTTTCCACTTTTTTCCTTTTTATCTAAGAGTAATTGATAATTTTTCTTTTAGTACATCTAAAATAGAATTAATAATAGAGTTTATATCCTCATCTTCTAAAGTTTTTTCATCACTTTGTAAAATAAATCTTATAGTTAAACTTTCATTATCACCTAATTTATCATCACTATAAATATCTATTAAATTGTATTGCTTAATGATACTATTATTTAAAGAATCAATAGCTTTTTTTATCTCTTTAAATTCTAAAGATTTTGGTGCAATGATACTCAAATCTTTTCTTGAAACTTGAAACTTTGAAGAAGAAGTTACTTTTACTAAATCATTTTTTATACTATCAAAGTCTATTTCAGTAATAAAAGTATCACTTAAATCAAAATCATTAGCTACATTTGGATGAAGTTTACATATATAACCAATAACCTTTCCATCTATTAAAATATTTGCATTTTGATATGGATGAATAAAGTTATTGTCAATTTTGATCATTGGTTCTAAATCAAATTGTCCAATAGTATTTAAAACTTTTTTAGCAAATGAGAAGAAATCTATATTTTTTGGTTTACCAGCATTACTAACATCTTCAATTTCTGCTGCACCACTATATATAAATGAAACTTTTTTGCTTTCATTTCTATTTTCATCAAAAACTGTTCCAATTTCAAAGAAAGATGCTTTTTTTGCACCAACTTTAAAGTTGTTTGAACAAGCTTCAACCAAATTTAGAAGCATAGTCGTTCTATATGTATTTAGCTCTTTTACTATTGGATTTATTAAATCAAATTCATCTTTTACAGTTTTAAATCCGTATTTCTCTAAACCTTCTTTTGAAGTGAATACATATGTAAGAGTTTCAAAAAAACCATTTTCAATAGCTTTTGCTCTTATTTTATTTTTTTTAAGTAAATCATTTGAAGTTTTATTAACTCTTCTTACTTCATCTATTGCTAATGGTTTTGCTTGTATTTTATCAATCCCAATTATTCTAATAACCTCTTCAGCAATATCTGCAACATTTTTTATATCATGTCTATATAAAGGTACTTTGATTAGTAAAATATCATCTAAAGACTCTTTTATTTCAAAATCTAAAGAAGTTAAAATTTTTTCAATTTCAAATTTATCAATTTCTTCTCCAATAATAGAGTTTATTTTACGTACACTTATACTTAAAGTTGTTTTTTCAATATCCTCTAAAAACTCTTTTGTTCCAGAATATATAGTTGCTCCTAATTTTGATGCAAAGTTAGAAAAATATTCTAATCCAAATTCTAAATTTGGTTCACTTCCTCTTGAAGATTTATAAAAAACATCACTTGTTTTAACTTTTGTTTCAAAAACTTTTTTTGATATGACTTCAGGATTTATATATGAAGCTTCAACTAAAAAATCTTTACAATTATCTTCAAAATCTTTGTGTTCAACTCCAATAGTACTTAATATTTCACCTTGTGAATATACACTATCAAAACCTAAACCATTTTTCTTTAGATCTAAAACATAAAGTTCATTTTTTAAGGTAGCTTTTTCTTTTGAATAAGCATTAAATATAACACCTGTTGAATGTGTTACATAGTGTAATGAATTTTTTATATGGCTATTATTCTTAAATTTTCCAATAGATGCTACTCTCAAATTTGTAATTAAATCTAATTTAAAAGCAGAAAAATCAATGGCTTTATAAGCTATAAATGAGTCAATATTGCTACTATTTATATCAAACAATTGACCAATACTTAATTCGTGATAATTTATATGTTTTTCTATTTCTATTAAAGGAAGATCATAATAAGCACTCAACTCTCTTGCTACTCCTAAAATGCTTAAACAATCTCCTCTATTTGGAGTAAGTCCAATTTCAATAATTGTATCATTTAAAGTAGAATAATCTTTTAATTCTTTTCCTAAGATAAGTTCGCCAATAGAATCATCCAAAACTATAATTCCATCATTTAATTTAGGTAAACCTAGTTCAGTAGAAGAGCAAATCATACCATTTGATTCAACTCCTCTTAGTTTGGCAGCTTTTATTTTTAAATCACCTAAAATAGAACCAACAGTAGCAACAGCTACAAATTGTCCTTCTTCAACATTTGAGGCTCCACAAACAATTTGTTCAGTTTTTTCTCCTAGATCAACTTGACAAATATTTAATTTATCAGCATCTGGATGTTTCTCTTTTTGTAATATTTTACCTACTACAACTTTTGGTGCAATTGATATCTTATTTACACTATCAACTTCTAAACCTATTGAGTTTAAAGTTTTGCAAATTTCTTCAATACTTAAATAAGAAATATTTATAAATTGTTCTAACCAGTTTTTTGTAATAATCATCTAAATTGTCCTAATAATCTTGAATCACTTTCAAATAAAGATCTTAAATCCCCAATATTATGGATTAACATTGCAAATCTTTCAATTCCTAAACCAAAAGCATAACCTGATTTATTTGTGTATCCTACTGCATCAAAAACATTTTGATCAACAACTCCACAACCTAAGACTTCAAGCCAGCCAGTTTGTGAACAAACACGACAACCACTGCCTTTACAGAAAACACAAGAAATATCAACTTCTGCACTTGGTTCTGTAAATGGGAAAAATGATGGTCTAAATCTAACTTCAACTTCTCCAAACATATGTTGTAAAAATTCAACTAATACATGTTTTAAATTTGCAAATGATATTTTATCAGCTTCATCAACCACTAATGCTTCTATTTGATGAAACATTGGAGTATGAGTTATATCAAAATCTCTTCTAAAAACAGTACCAGGTGCAATCATTCTTATTGGAGCTTTTTGAGAAAGCATTGTTCTTATTTGAACAGGTGAAGTATGAGTTCTTAAAAGTGTATAATCTTTGTTGTAAAAAGTATCTGCCATATCTCTTGCTGGATGATATTCTGGAAGATTTAAAGCTTGAAAGTTATGAAAGTCATCTTCTACTAGAGGTCCTTCTTCTATTGCAAAATTTAGATTTTGGAAATAAGTTATAATTCTATTCATAGTCTCTGCAACTGGATGAACAGCGCCACAAGATAGTTCATTGTTGAATTTCGTAACATCTATCTTTTCAGATTCTAATTTTTTATTTAAGCTCTCTTTTTCTAGCTGTAATTTCTTTTCTTCAATAGCATTTGTTATAGCTTCTTTTTGTTTGTTTAAATTTTCAGCAAATGATTTTTTTTCTTCATTTGGGATATCTTTCATTTTTGCAAACTCTATAGTCAAAACACCTTTTTTACCTAATGTTTCGACTCTTACACTCTCTAAATCTTCAAGTGTTTTTGTATTTTGTATTTTTTCAATCCAAAGATTCACTTTTATTTTCCTAATTCTAAATTTATTCAATATTTCTATAATTTAAAATGGGCATTGTATCTAATACTTTATTAGAGTTTGGTTATAATAGAACTTTAAGTAAAGCCTTGATTTAAAGATATTTTAAAATAATTGACTTTTAACAAGTAGTTACGAAATATAATGTTTCTATTAATTGAAACAATTTAAAAGGAGAATAAAATGTGTATTTTTTGTAAGATTGTAAATAAAGAAATTCCTAGTAAGATTGTATTAGAAGAAGATGATTTTATAGCTTTTCATGATATTAATCCAACTAGGAAAGTTCATGTTTTAGTTATACCAAAAGTTCATTTTGATTCATTCCAATTTGTTGACCCAAGTATAATGTTAAATATGACAAAATTTATTCAAAAAATTGCAATAGAATTAAATATTGATAAAAGTGGCTATAGAATGATTACAAACATTGGTGAAGATGGTGGGCAAGAAGTTTCACATTTACACTTTCATCTAATAGGTGGGGAAAAAGTTGGAAGATTAGTAAGAGAAAGAGAGTAGGCTAAACTATTTTTAGTTTAGCTTTTACTCTTGAAATGAACCAAGGTTCATTATTTTTTGATATTTTTTAGCTTGTCGTTCTTGTGGAGTTAGTTTTTTTAACTCTTCAAGTGAATTTAAAAAATACTCTTTAAGTGCCATTACAGCTTCATCTTTTTTTCTATGAGCACCAATTAATGGCTCATTTACAACATCATCAATTAAATTCAATTGTTTTAAATTTTCAGCTGTTATTTTTAATGCTTGTGCTGCTGTTTCAACTTTAGTAGGATCATTCCATAAAATTGCACTACAGCCTTCTGGAGATATCACTGCATAAACTGAATATCTCATCATAGCAAGTTTATCTGCAATAGAAATAGCTAAAGCACCTCCACTTCCACCTTCTCCTATTACAACTGAAATAGTTGGAGTTGTAAGATTTGCAAATTCAAATAGGTTTTTAGCAATAGCTTCGCTTTGATTTCTCTCTTCAGCTCCAAGCCCAGGATATGCACCGGGAGTATCAACTAGCATCAAAATTGGAATTTGAAATTTTTCTGCCATTTGAGCAGCTCTTAAAGCTTTCCTATAACCTTCAGGGTTTGGCATACCAAAATTTCTTTTTAATTTTTCTTTTGTTCCTCGACCTTTTTGTTCTCCAATAACTAAGACTTTTTCTTTACCTATAAAACCAAGATAACAAACTATTGCATGATCATCTACAAAGTGTCTATCTCCATGAATTTCATAAGCATTCGTAAGAATCCCTGAAATATAATCTAGTGCATATGGTCTATCAGGATGTCTTGCTAATTGAAGTTTTTGATAATCATTTAAATTTTTAAAAGTTTTTTCAACTTCTTTTTCTAGTTTTTTTTCTAATATTTCAACTGCATGTTCATCAGCTTTTGTTTTAGCGATTATTATCTCTTCTTCAATTTTTTTGATTTTTTCTTCAAATTCTAAGTAAGTTGCCAATTTTTTTCCTCAAAAAAAAGGGCTTTATTTTAGCCCTTTAAGGTATAGATTTATTTTGTATATTTTCTAAATATTATAGAACCATTTGTTCCACCAAAACCAAAATTATTACTCATAACTGTAGTTAGTTCTGATTTTCTTGCTATATTTGGAACAACATCTAAATCACATTCTGGATCTTGGTTTATAACATTTATTGTTGGAGGGATAATACCTTCATTTAAAGCTTTAATTGTCATAATAGCTTCGATAGCCCCTGCAGCTCCTAAACAATGTCCTATCTGACCTTTTGTAGAAGATACTGGTGGACATTTTTCTTTTCCACCAAATAATTCTTTAATTGCAGCTGTTTCATTTTTATCTCCTACAGGAGTTGAAGTTCCATGAGTATTTATATAGTCAATTTTTGGATATTCACCAGTTATATTTCTCACCATTTCAAAAGCTGCTTTCATAGCTCTTAATGGACCATCAATAACTGGAGAAGTAATATGATTTGCATCTCCACTTTCACCAAAACCAACTATTTCACAATATATTTTTGCATTTCTTTCTAAAGCACTTTCTAAAGATTCAACTACTAATGCACCTGCACCTTCTCCCATAACAAAACCATCTCTATCTGTATCAAAAGGACGAGAAGCAGTTTTAGGATCATCATTTCTTGTTGATAATGCTTTCATAGCAGCAAATCCACCAACTCCAGCACCACAAATAGCACTTTCTGCCCCAACTACTAAAATTCTATCAGCTCCATTTAGCATAATAGTTTTAACAGCATCACTTAAAGCATGAGTTGAAGCTGCACAAGCTGTAACATGACTTAAAGAAGGACCCTTTAAATTGTGCTCGATAGATATAAAACCACTTAACATATTTGCTAAAGAAGATGGAATAAAAAATGGAGATATTTTTCTTGAACCTCTTGTATCACATATTGTAGAGTTTTTTTGAATTGTCGATAAACCACCAATTCCAGAACCTGAAATAATTCCAAATCTATCTGCAATACTAGAATCTACTTTTTTATTTTCACTATTTACAAATCCACTATCAATCATAGCTTCTAAAGCAGCCTTTATACCTAATTGGATAAATCTATCAGCTTTTTTAACTTCTTTTTTATCCATTACAGTTTCTGGGTCAAAATTTTTAACTTCTCCTGCAATTTGTACAGTAAAATCAGTTGTATCAAATAGTGTTATTTTGTCTATTCCACAAACACCATTTACAACTGCATTAAACGATTCATTTACGCTATGTCCCGTAGAATTTATAGTACCTAGACCTGTAATAACAACTCTTTTCATCAAATATGCTCCAATATATTAGTATTTATTTTAATTATTCAATTTTTATAATAAAAACTCAATAGAAAAAATTTTAAATGAAAGAAAAAATCTTTCATTTAATCAAAGTATAAAATTACTTGTTATTTTCGATGTATGCTATTGCATCACCAACAGTTAAGATTTTTTCAGCTTCTTCATCTGGGATTTCGATTTCAAATTTTTCTTCTAGTGCCATCACAAGCTCAACAACATCTAGTGAATCTGCTCCTAAATCTTCGATGAATTTTGAATCTTCTTTAACTTCTGCTGGATCACAATCTAATTGCTCTACAACAACTGCTTTTACATCATCTAATAATGCCATTTTTAATTCCTTTAATAAAATTGTCCGCTAATTATACAAAAAAGTTTTTAAAAACTCTTTTAAAATTTAAAATTATATGTCTAAAAAGAATATTTTAAACGTATAATCCACCATTTACTTTTAAAATTTCACCTGTAATATAGCTAGAATGATCACTTAATAAAAATGCTACCGCATCAGCTATTTCAGTGGCTTGACCAAATCTTGAAAGAGGAATATTCTTTTCATATTCTGCTTTTACTTCATCTTTTAATAAATCTGTCATATCTGTTTGAATAAAACCAGGAGTAACAGAATTATATCTTATATTTCTGCTTGCAGCTTCTTTTGCAAATGATTTTGTCATTGCATTTAATCCACCTTTTGATGCACTATAATTTGTTTGACCAGGATTTCCCATTTCTCCAACTATTGAAGATATATTTACAACAGAACCAAATCTTTTTTTACCCATAGCTTTTAAAGCTTCTCTACAACCAATAAAAGCTGAAGTTAAATTTGCATCAATTACAGATGTAAAATCTTCAACACTCATTCTTAAAGCTAATTTATCTTTTGTAATTCCTGCATTATTTACTAAATATGCTAATTCTCCATCACTATCAATAATAGTTTTTATCATATTTACAAATTCTTCTTCATTTGTAACATCTGCTTTTATTATTGCAGCTCTTCCACCATTTTTTTCAATCTCTTCTTGAACTCTTTGTGCTTCTTCTATTTTGCTTCTGTAATTAATCCAAACCTTTAATCCATAACTTGCTAAAGTTTTTGCAATTTGCTCTCCAATTCCTCTACTTGCACCGGTTATAAGTACATTTCCACCAGAAAATTTCATAATTAATCCTTACTATTTTTTGAATAAAGCTAAATTATAGCAATATTTATATTATATTAAACGCCTCTTTGATTATTCCAAACTCTAATATGAAGTCTATCAGAGTATTTGAACCCGTATTTTATAGCTAAATTTATAACGTTTATAGAGTTTTCATCTATTTGTTTTGATGTATCTCCTAAAGGCATCAAATAAACTTCACATTTTGGGATATCATCTAAAATATCTTTTATTTCATCTATTGCTTGAGTTAAAAAATCATTTCCTATTACAAATTTTAAATAAGATTTACTTGTATTTTCTAAAATATTTTTTAATGTTTTTTTGTTTACTCTTCTTTTTAAAGGTTCTAAGGAATTACTTAGTTTTACACTCATAGAAAATATAATTTTTTTTTGAAATGCTTCTTTAATATTTATATCTAAAGAAGCATTTGTTTCAATTGTTACTCTATGGTTATTATCTATATAATATTTTAGTAATTTTTGAAACTCAATTTTATTCCAATATAAAAGTGGCTCACCACCTGTTATTACAATATCAATTTTATATTCATAATTAGAATTTTCAATAAGTTTATTAACTTCATTGATAATATCTAAATGTGAACTATATTTTTCCCAATTATCTTTAAACTCTTTATCAACAGCATAATATGAATCACAAGCACACTTCTTTACACCACTTGGAGTTTCATATTCCACCCCAAAACCAACACACGAAAAATTACACTTTCCAAATCTAATAAATATTGAAGGAGAACCTACAAATTTGCCTTCTCCTTGTATTGTTGGACCAAAAATTTCATTTATTTCAAGCATAAAAAGTGCTTTTACTTTTTGGAGTTTCTAAAAATTCTATATGTGAAACTTTAATATTTATCTCTTTCATTTTATTTTGGACAATTTTTAAGAGCCAAGCTGATAGATTCTCACTTGTTGGAACAAAATCAACAATGATGAAACTTTCATAAAGTTCTATAAATTCATTTTTAAATGGTGTTAAATCTATTATAGAGTATCCATCATCAAATTTTATAAGATTTTCTTTTTTTATATTTGGTACAATTGTTGAGAATAATGGATCTTTTATGTCTATTATAAATTTATGGTCAAGTACATCATCTAAAAATGCTTTAAACCAATTTAGATGTTTAAAATCTGTAACCATTCCATCTTTTAATTGAGTTGCTTCAAGATGGACTATTACTTTCCCTTGATGTCCATGTAAGTGTCTACACATAAGACAACTATCAAGAGAAAAATCAACATTTAAAGTTTGTGACCAAACTCTATGTCCATAACAAAAATCAAACTCTTTTGATATTTTCCACATTTACAAATCCTTGTATTTTATTGGATCTTTTTTATTTGCTTCTAAAAATCCATTTAATCTTAGTCTGCAAGAATCGCAAACTCCACAAGCTTCATCTTCTTCTTTGTAACAAGACCAAGTAAGCTCTAATGGTACATTTAATTCAACTGCTTTTTGTACAATTTGAGATTTACTTAAGTGTACTAAAGGAGTAATAATCTCTATATTTGTATCTTCTTTTGTTCCTTCATTTATTGCTTTTGAAATAGAATTTATAAAACTATCTGTACAATCAGGATAACCTGAGCTATCCTCTTGAACAACTCCTATGTACATAGCAGTTGCATTTTCTTTCTCCGCAATAGCAGCAGTAATTGCTAAAAAAATACCATTTCTAAAAGGAACATAAGTTATAGGAACTCCTGCTTCTAAACCACCAGTTGGTACATCAATACTTAAATCAGTTAAAGCATTTGCACCAATTTGTGTAAAAAATGGTATATCTATTTCATATTTATTTACAACTCTTAATGCTTTACAAATTTCTCTAAAGGCTGTTAACTCTTTATTCTGTGTTCTTTGTCCATAATTAAAATGTACAGCTATCAATTCATAACCATCTTTTTTTGCTATATATGAACTTAAAGTAGAATCCATCCCACCACTTAAAATAACTATTGCTTTTTTGTTTAAATTATTATTCATTTTATAAAATCCTTTTGTCATAAAAAAATGTATTGAATTTGAAAATTATAAACTTATGACAAGTTGGATATAATAGCAAAATTTTTTAAAAGTGAGATAAACCAATATGGAATTAATGCAAGATGCAATAACAGTACACATTTATGCAATATATATTTTTCTAGCAATTATGCTTTTTAATTTATACTCTGTTCTAACAAAAAAAGATTTTATATCTTTAGCTAAAAGATTAAAGTTTATGACACCAGTATATCACCTAAGTAATGCGATAGTAATTTATACAGGAACTATAGTAGCATTTTATGCTCAATACTTTAGTATAACAATAGCTTTGATGATACCAGCTTCTATATTTTTACTTGTAATTGAGATAAAAAGATATAAAAAGATGAGAATAATAAAAACTACAGATGTTGAACTTCAGGAAAAATTTTATATTTATGCAAAAAAAATTTATATTATTGAAATATTAGTTTTACTTGCAGTTCTTATTATAAGTAAAGTATTTTAATGCAATTTGTTTATGATTCTTCATGTGGCAATGAAATTTTAGAAATTAAAGATGAAATATATAATTATATAATTAAAGCAAGACGTCATAAAGTAGGTGACAAAATATATTTTAGAAATCTAATAGATAAAAATATCTATTTATATAACTTAAATCTAATAGATAAAAAAAGAGCTACCTTAAATTTAATATCAATAGAAGAAAAAGATTGTGAGAATTTAAAAAAACTACATTTAGGTTGGTGTATAGTTGATCCAAAAACTATTGAAAAATCAATTGCTTCTTTAAATGAAATGGGAATTGATAAAATAACTTTTATATATAGTGATTTTTCTCAAAAGAATTTTAAATTAAATTTAGAAAAATTAGAAAAAATTTTAATTAGTTCATCATCTCAATGTGGAAGAAGTAGTATTATAAAGTTAAAAACTTGTAAAAATATTGATACTTTTATTAATGAAAATCCTAATACATATTTTTTAGATTTTTCTACAAATAAATTAGAGGATAAATTAAGTGATATTAAAACTTTAGTTATAGGTACTGAAGGTGGATTCTCAAAAAGAGAAAGAGAACTTTTTAATAAAGATTTTATAGTTGGATTTGATACAAACTTGATTTTAAAATCTGAAACAGCCATAATATCTGCTTCATCAAAAATAGTTTTATAAAAGAGTAAAAACTACTCTTTTATAATTATTACCAACCTCTTACAATAGAGTGGCAGTTAGAACAGGCATTTAACATGTCTGAATAAGAGTTACCAGCTTTTATAAAAGCTTTATTTTGTAAATTTTGCTCTATTTCAGCAACATCTAAAGCGATTCTTTTTGAAGCATTTTCAGCAATATTTGCCATATGCTTTTTATTTTCTGGTAAATATTGAACAATTAATTTTTTATCTGAAAAAAGTTCATTTCCCTCATTTACAAGTTTATTTCCTTCTTTGATTAAATCAATATTATTATTTAAAAACCCTTTTTGAATTAATGCCATACCTTTTTCCATAGTTGACATTGATTTTTGCATTACATCATTAGCACTTAAAAAAGTTCCAACTAGTGATGATATAAGTAATAGTTTTACTAATTTCATTTTTTCTCCTAACTTATGAAAAGATGTTCTTAATGAACATCTCTCCATCTACTTGCTTTCCATAGGAATGCAAAGATTGCAAAAATCACAAGATAGATTAAGAATTTAGGTCCTAATTCTTCTCTTTGTGCTTTTTTAGAATCACCAATCTCTTCTAAATAAGATATAACTTGCTCTTGAGAATCTTGACTTAAACCAACTCTTGGCATTGCTGTTCCTTCAAGTTGTTTTTGAGGATCATTTATAAATGTATTTAAATAATCAGCTCCTCTACTTCTTATATACTGAGATAGATCAGGAGGTAGTTTACCCATATAAGTTTTTATATCATGATGTGCAGTAAATGAAGACATCGTCCCATTTTTCATATCAGCATATTTAATACCATGACATCTTTGACAAGCATCAACAAAAACTTCTTTATTTGACATCTCTTTTGGAGCAATTGATTTTAAGTATGCAACCATATCTGCAATCTCTTGAGCTGGCATCCAGTCATATCCAGGCATTGGATGAACTTTTCCATCTACAAATTTATGAGATGTTTTTGAAGCAAGAGCAGGATTACTAATAAATGCTACTAAATATTCTTTAGTATATAATTTTCCAGCACTTCCTAAATCAGGAGGAGTTACTCCATAAGCAGCTCCTGCACTAACATTATCCATAATCGGAGGGAAGCCTTTTGATTCAATACTATGACAAGCAATACAGTTTGTAGTTACTAGCATTTCACCATTTGCTATATCTCCAGTTGCTTTTATAGCTTCTTCATTTGTAGCCCAAAAAGTATTAATAGTTTTTTCAAACTCTACTTTTTCATCTAAAGTTACTTGAGCACCTTTTACAGATTTTTCAGCCGCAGCTTTTGTATTTTCTTTAGCTTTTTCTAAACTTTTTTCAGCTTCAGCTAAAGCTGTTTTAGCTTTTTCAATACCTTCTTTTGCTGATTCTTTATCAGCAGTAGCAAAATCAAAGTTTGCAGGTGAAACATGTGGATGCATTTGTGAGTGAGCAAAAGGCTCAACTCCCCAGTAAGTAATAAGAGTTAAAGCTACTACTACTGCTAATATTTTTAATTCTCTCATAGTGTTCCCCTTCTTTTTGCATCAATTTTTGTAATAAGTGGAAGTAGAACGAACAGTAAAATAAATATAACAGCTGCAAAGAATCCTACCCACGCATTTGTACCTGTTGGAGGAAGTTTACCCCAAATTGTTAATACAATTAAATCTGCCATTAATATCCAGAACCAAATAAAGAATACTGGTCTTTTATGTGCTGGTAATATTTTTGGATCTCTATCTAGCCAAGGTAATACTAGGAAAATACCATTTGCAAATGCAAATGCAATTAAACCAATATCAAATGCTTTAATTCCAGCAATATCAAAGAAGAATCCTCTTAATACTTCATATGACCATAAGAAATACCACTCAGGATAGATGTGTGCTGGTGTAACCATTGAATCTGCTGGATCAAAGTTTACTGGATCCATAGCAAAGTTATAATGGAAGAATACTAAATAGAAGTAGAAAATTAGGAAAATTCCAAGAACTGCTAAATCTTTTGAGATGAATACAGGCCAGAAAGGAATAACTTTTGCCTCTTTTTTCTTACCACTTAAATATTTCTCAGCTTCAGCATCATAATCTAACTCTTCAGAAGTTTGATTATTTACGTGAGGAATTCTTAAAGTATAGAAGTGTAGACCGATAAGTCCCATAATAACTATTGGTAGTAAGAATACGTGTAACATAAAGAATCTTGTTAAAGTTGCATCAGCAACGTTAAAATCTCCTCTAATCCAAACAACTAATGCATCTCCTATAACAGGAACTCCACCAAATAAGTTTGTAATAACCATTGCAGCCCAGTAAGACATTTGTCCCCATGGTAACATATAACCAGAGAATCCAGCAGCACTAAATGTCATAAATAATAACATTCCTGAAATCCAAATCATCTCTCTTCCTTGTTTATAAGAACCATAGTAGATTCCTGTAAGCATATGAATATAGATAACTAAGAAAACAACAGATGCTGCAACTCCATGCATATGTCTAAATAACCAACCAAATGCAACTTCTTGCATAATTGTATAGTTTACAGAATCAAATGCTAAAGCAACATCTGGTTTGTAATACATCATTAAAAATAGTCCAGAAATAACTAAAATACCAAATGTAGTAGCTAAAAGTACACCCATTGCCCATAAGAAGTTAATATCTTTTGGAATCCAGTATTCAGTCATCATAACTTTATTAAACGTAGTTAAGTTTAATCTTTGGTCTAACCACTCTCCAACAGAGTTAGCTTTTTCAAATTTTGCCATCTCTTACTCCTTATGCCATCATCGCATCAGCGATTTGTTTGTACTCTGGTCCTTCATTCCCAAGAACAAGAGTATTCCCTTTTACTTCAAATGGAGGTAAATCTAATGGTCTTGGTGGTGGTCCAAATGTTTGCTCACCACTTGCATTAAATTCTCCACCGTGACATGCACATTTCCATTGGTCTTTTTTCCATGCTGGAATACAACCTAAGTGTGTACAAAGACCAATAGCAACAGTATATCTGTCACTTCCAATAACTAAATCTCTTTTATTGTTTTCCATATCAGGAGTTTTTTTAAGAACAAAGATAGGTTTCCCTCTCCATGTAAAAGTTTCTGGTTCACCAGCTTTTAACGCACTTAAATCAACTTCTGTAAATCCACCAGCTAAAACGCTAGGAAGTGGATCCCACACCTGTTTCATACCAACAAGAGACGCGGCCCCTCCAACTGCAGCAACAGCAGCAAAAGAGTAACCAATAAAATCTCGTCTATTTGTATCTTTAGACATATTTGGCTTCCTTTTTTTAAAATTAGAATCAGGCTAGATTCTATTATAAAGTTACTTAAGAATTATTGATTTAGGTCATAGATAGCTAGGTTTTTATTAAATAGTGAGTAGAAAGGTTAAAAATATTTATTATTAGAAAATCTTATGATTTTCTAATAAATTTTACAATTTCAGTTTCTATGTCTTTTTTATCTATTACTAGATTATGGTTAATTGTTGCAGTAAATAGATCTTTTATACTTTTTGGTAGTATAGCTTTATATTTTGTTGATATTTCTTCTAAAGCATCTTTATCACTATATTTTTTTGAGTCTTGTTTTAATGCATTTAATACTGTTGGAGAAAATTTTGTCCATTCTGCTGTTGAGTAAACAACAGTTTTTAAAGGTTTTTCTCTCAATTCATTGTATGCTTTTATACAAGTTGCTGTATGTGGATCCATTAAATAACCAATATCTAGAAACTCTTTTATTGTAGTGTTACCAAAAGTATCATTAGAATAAATAGCACTAAAATATTGTTGTAATTTTGATGTTTCATCTTTTGTCATAGAAAAAATATTATTTTTATTTAAATCTTCCATTAATTCTTTTGTTCTTTCATTTCCAAATAGATCAAAAATAACTCTTTCAATATTAGAAGATTTAAGAATATCCATAGCTGGTGAACGTGTTAGTTTTAGTTCTTTATTTCTGATATCATAAATTCCAGTATTTATCCATTCAGTAAGAATATTATTCTCATTTGAAGCAACTAAAAGCTTTTCTATTGATAATCCCATTTTTTGCGCATAATATGCACCTAAAACATTTCCAAAATTTCCACTTGGAACTACTAAATATATTTTTTCACCATTTTTTATTTCATTTTGTTTTAAAAGTTGTATATAAGACCAAAAATGATAAATAATTTGGAAAATTATTCTTCCGAAATTTACAGAATTCGCAGCACTTAGTTTTATATTATCTTTTTCTAATTCAATTTTAAAAGAAGATGAAGCTAAAAGATTTTTAAGTGCATTTTGTGCATCATCAAAATTACCCTTTATTCCTAAAACATTAAGATTCTTACCATCTTCACAAACCATTTGAAGTCTTTGAACATCACTTGTTCCTCCATCTGGATATAAACATACAACTTGAATATTTTCTTTATTTTTAAAAGTATTTAGTGCAGCTGGTCCAGTGTCTCCTGAAGTTGCAGCAAGTATCAAATATTTTTCATTTTTCATTTTCGCAATAGAACTTAAGATAGATCCAAATGGTTGCAAAGCCATATCTTTAAATGCTCTTGTTGGACCATGATATTGCTCATGAACAAATAAATCATTTTTTACTTTTACTACTGGGCAAGGATTATTGATATCGTCAAAATTATCATATAAGTCTAAAGCTTTTTTTATTTCATTTTCATCAATATCTATTTTAAAAGCTTTCAAAATATCATATGCTAGTTCTTTATAGCTCGAATTTAAGTGATTTTGTATAAAATCTTTTTCAAGTGTTGGTAAATATTTTGGAACATAAAGTCCACCAAAAGATGTACTTGGATTTAGTATAGCTTCACTAAAGCTTACTTCTTTTGGTTTTATTCCATCATTTCCTCTTGTTTCAATAAAATTCATATCTTCTCCTAACTATTTAATAATTTTTCTATATCAATTCCATTATTTGGATTATCAATTCTAATAAATTGTGTTCCAATTCCATCACTTGTAAATAATTCAAGTAAAATAGAGTGCTCAACTCTTCCATCAATTATATGTGCTTTATTTACACCATTATGAATTGCTTCAATACAAGAATCAACTTTAGGTATCATTCCACCAGCTATAGTTCCATCTTTTTTAAACATTTCAACATTTGCTTTATCTAAAGTCTGAATTAGCTCTCCACTTTTATTTAAAACTCCAATAGTATCTGTTAAAAATATTACCTTTTGAGCTTTTACAGCCATTGCAATTTTACAAGCTGCAACATCAGCATTTATATTGAATCCTGGATGGTTTGGTTCATTACCATTTGCTATTGGAGCAATTACAGGGATAAATCCTTCTTTTATTAAATTATTTATTACTTCACCATTTACTTCTGTTATATCTCCAGTAAATCCAAATCTTCCATCATCTTTTGGAATAGCTTTTATGATCCCAGAATCTTTTCCAGAAATCCCAATAGCTTTTGCTCCATGAAAATTTAGTAAAGAGGAAATATTTTTATTTATTTCTCCACTTAAAACCATTTCAACAACTCTCATACTATCCTCACAAGTAACTCTATAACCATCAACGAATGAAGAAGGTATTTCCAGTTTTGTAAGAAGTTCTGTTATCCTTGCTCCTCCACCGTGAACAATAATTGGTTTTATTCCTAGAAGAGTCAATAAAACTATATCTTGAGCAAATTTTTCTTTTAATTCAGGGCTAGTTTGTGCTGAACCACCATATTTTATTACAATAGTCTTTCCATAAAATTTTTTAAAATACGGAATTGCATCTATTAGAGTTTGAACTTTTTGGTTTATTTGTGCCATTTTGCTAATCCTTGCAAGTTTTAAAGCTTGGATTATATCTAAAAATCGCTTATTAATTAAAATGATTTATAGTAGAATAGTTACATGAAAAGATATTTAGCATTAAAAGCTAGTGCTGGAAGTGGAAAAACTTTTGCACTAACTGTAAGATATATTAGTTTGTTATTAAAAGGTGCAAATGTAAGTGAGATATTAACTCTTACTTTTACAAATAAAGCAGCACTTGAAATGAGTCAAAGAATATACAAAACACTTCAAACTTTAGGAGATGATGAAGCTTATTTAAATGAATTAATAAGAGTTTCAAATTTTTCAAAAGAAGAGATTTTAGGTAAGAAATCATTTTTAATAAAAAGTTTCTCAAATTCAACAATCTCTATTTTTACAATAGATAAATTCGTAAATAAAATTTTAAGAGAATTTTGTGGTTATATTGGTATAAGCGATGATTTTGATATAAAAAATGATGATATAGAACTTTTAAGTTATAGATTTTTACAATCTTTAGATGAAAATAGTTTTAAGGATTTAGTTGATTTTTCAAATTATGAGAAAAAGAAATTTAATTCAATTTTTGAACTTTTTAAAAGTTTAATAGAAAAAAATGAAAATATACATCTTATAGATATTGATAGCTCTTTGATAAATTTACAAAAGGATATTGTATTCAAACAAGCTTTGAAGATAAAAGAACATTTTACAAATTGTTCCAGTGCCAGCAATAGTGCTATAAAAGCAGTTGATTTTATTAATTTTGAAGAGTTATTTGAAAAAACTTGGATAGAAAAAGATAGTTTATTTGAGTATTCATATTTTAAAAAGTGTGCAAATGATGAAATAAATCAAGAGTTTTTAAAACTAAAAGAAGAGTTTAAAAATTATTATAAAATACGAGCAAGTTATAGTTTAAATAAGATTTTTAAATTATATTTGAAGTTTAAAGAGTATAAATTAAACTTTAACAAAATAAAAAACTATTTTGAATTTAATGATATTTCAAATTTAGTTTATGAACTTTTAAATCAAAAAATAGATAAAGATTTTCTATATTTTAGACTTGATAGTACTTATAATCATATTTTAATAGATGAATTTCAAGATACATCTATTTTACAGTATAAAATTTTAAAACCTTTAATAGAAGAGATTTTATCAGGAGATGAAACAAAATTTAAAACCTTTTTTTATGTTGGTGACCCAAAACAAAGCATTTATAGATTTCGAGGAGGGAAACGAGAACTTTTTGATTTTGTTTTAAAAACAAATCCTATTATTGAACTTGAACATTTAAATACAAACTATAGGTCTTGTCAGAATATAATAAATTTTGTTAATTATGCTTTTTTAAATTTGGCAAATTATGACTATCAAAAACAAGATAGTATTAGAAAAGATGGCTTTGTACAAGTTATTCAAGATGAAAATTTACAAAGTGAAGATAAATTTTCAAATATAGCATTAAAAGTTGATGAACTTATAAATAATGGGATAACCCCAAATGATATAGCGATTTTATGTTATACAAATAGTGATGTTTTAGAACTATTTTATTATTTAAAAGAGAAGTTTCCTACTTTAAAAATAAAAACTGATATGACTTCAAAATTGATAAATCAACAAAATGTAAAATCTTTAATAAATGCTATAAAATATATCTTTTTTAAAGAAGAGATTTACAAAGAGAATTTTAATGCTTTATTAGGTAGAAATCTTTTAACTCATTTTGAATTCGAATTTGATATATCGCAAAAAAGTATGAGTCAAATCTTGTATAAAGTTGCAAAATATTTTGACATAATTGATGAGAATATTGTTAAACTTATTGATATAGCTAAAAATTATAATAATATTGTAGATTTTGTATATGAAGTAGATAAACTTGAGACAAGTATTGAAAATAGCGAAGATAATGGACTTCAAATATTAACTATTTTTAAATCAAAAGGTTTAGAATTTCATACTGTAATTGTTCTTGATAGGCTAAAAAGAAAGAATTTTGATAAAAGTTCTTTACTCTTTGATTATGAAAATATAGAGTTAAAAAATATTTTTTATAAAATATCAGGATATGAAAACTTTGATTTAGAGTATAAAACTGCACAAGAAAAAGAGAAAAAATTAAGTTTAGATGATGATAAAAATGTACTTTATGTAGCACTTACTAGAGCAAAAAATAATCTTATAATATTTAAAAAAGAAAAAAATTCAGCTTTTGAGATTTTAAATTTATCTGAATGCAATATAGGAAATTTAATACAAAGTCAAACTTTAAATACCGAAAAGAAACTAGATAAAGTATCTTATACCCCATTGTATTTAGGTAAACAAGAACAAAAGATAGTAAATGAAAAAGGTGTTGAAGAAAATGAACTTTTAAAAGCTAGATATATTGGACTTGCAACACACTATGTTTTAGAGATGATGAGTGATTTTACTATATCTTCTATGTTTTATGCTATAAATTTATCCAAAGCAAGATATTCAAATTATTTAGATGAAGTTGATTTTATAAAAATAGATAAAATAGTTAGAAATTTAATAGAAAATAATTTTTTCCATGAACTATTAAGTAACTCAAAAATAGTACATGAACAAGCATTGATTTATAAAGAAGAGTTAAAAATAGTTGATTTACTACTGTTTAAAGATGACTGTTTTTATATTATTGATTATAAAACAACAAGGCAAATTTTAGATGAACATAAATCTCAAGTTACTTACTATAAAAAAGCTATAAGTGATATTTTTGCAAATGAAAATGTAAAAGCTTATCTATTTTATCTGAAAGAGGATAGTTTAGATATCTTAGAAGTTTGAGATAAAAATAAAAAAAGGTTGGACCTAAGCCCAACCTTTGAAAGAAAGTTTTTATACTCTAAAAAAATTAGAATGTATAAGCAACTTGAATTCTTCCTCTATTTTGATCAAATTCTTTAACACCTGTAGAGTTTACTTTTTGCTCATATGTTCCATATCTTAAATATGTAGTTAAATTTTTAGACATTTTATATGTTAATTGTCCATAAACTTCTTGAGCTTTAACATCTGTTATAGCAAGTATATTAGCATTATTAGTTTCTTTAGCTTTTAAGTTACCATAGTTAACTGTAAAGTTTAAGTTATCTAAAATGTCAGCACCTAGAGCTGCTTGCCAGTAATCAGCATTTGCAACACCATTAGAAGTGATAGCCCAACCTAAAGTAGCATTTTTAGCATCTTGATCAAGTGCAGTCAAACCACCTTTTTTATCAGTACTTACATATACAACTTTAGCATTAACGATATCAAATTTACCATTTACACCAACTCTAAACATAGCATTTTTATCTTCACCATTTCCAATAAATTTATCATCTAATGTTAATTGTACATATCTAGCTTCTAAACCTAATTTTGCATTTTCTGCTAGATCTAAATCACTTGTAGCAGCTAAAGTAAATGTATTGAAAGTATCTTGCATTCCTACATACCAAGCTTCAAGTTTCACGAAATCTAGATCACCTTGTAAAGTTGCAACATAAAGATCACTTCCACCATTAAGTAGACCTTGAGTATTGCTTATTCCTAAACCTAAAGAAGCATTAGCTTCTGTAGAAGCATTTAAATTTGTATTATTGAAATATCCAGCTCCAGCAGTAACTGGCCCAATATTTGTAAGAGCTAAGATACCTGTACCAGTTTGCTCATTACCATTAATATCAGTTGCAACAGTATAAGGAGTAGTTAAACCTTGTTTACCAACATTTACTATAGTATTTGGAATAGCTGTAAATCCAAAATATGCATTTGATAAAGAAACGTCAGCTTGTCCATCCGCACCAGCAGTATTTCCATCTCTACCAGCTTTTAAACTAGCAAAACCACCGTTCTCTTTAGATCCTACAATAAATCTTGAGTTGAATTTAACATAATCATTAACTACAGAAGAAAGATTTAAACCAATTTTATAGTTATTTTCTCCAGATCTTTTTGCATCATTTCCTCTAACACCATTAATTTTATCTTGTCCAAAATTATCATATCTGTAAACTACTGATCCAGATACTTCTACATTTTTGATTGCTTCTTCTAATGGTTGAGCATTAGCAGTACTAAAACCAGCTACAGCAACTGCAGCTACTAAACTTAATTTTGAGATTTTTCTCATATTCGTTTCTCCTAAAATTTCGAAATTTTAATCGATTTGCAAAAAATAATATTTCCTTGCTTACCGTCGCGACTATTTTATATGAGAAAAAATTAAACTTTTCTTAAAGTTGTTAAATATGCATTAATTCTTGATTAATTTAAGTTTTAATTTATATTGTATTAATATTTTAAGCTAAACCATATAATTAAAGTATCGAATTGAGGCAAATCCGTAAGCATTAGTTTGTGATATTTCATATATTTGATATTTATTTAGTATACCACCTAAGGCGATAATTTTTAAATTTTGAAATTCTTTGATTGCACTTTTTAGATTTTCTATACCTTTTGCTTTACCTTTATTGGGTGTATCAAAAATAGGAGAATAAGTTACAAAATCTATTTTTTTATCATTTGCTATTTTTAATTCTTCAAAATTATGACAAGATATAATAGATATAAGATTTATATTTTTTGTAAACTCTATTTTATCAAATTGTTGTGAATTTAGATGAACTCCATCAAATCCTAACTTTTTAGCTAACTCTATATTTGAGTTTAAAAATATTTTTTCTATTTTATACTCTTTACAACTATTTAAAAATATTTTTGCTAGTTCTTCAACATTTGAGGATATTTTATCTCTAAAACAAGCAAAATCTATTTTATGTATTTTTAAAATATTTTCTAAAGTTTGTTTGAATACTATTGGTTCATTTGAAAAATATTTTGGGTCAGTTATAAGATAAGATTTTAGATTTTGCATATTTTTCCAATAAAAAAAGGGAATAAGTAAAAACTTATCCCCTTATAAAATTTCAAAAAGAACTTTTTAATGTTCTTCTTCCATCATAATAGATCCAGCTATATAAACATAAGTTAGGATACTAAAAATAAATGCTTGTAAAACACCCATTACAGCTAAAAGGAAAAATCCTGGTAATGGTAAAAGCCAAGGTACTAACATAAGAAGTACCATCAAGAACATATCATCTCCTCTTACAGAACCAAACAGCCTGAAAGATAAAGATACAATTCTTGATAAGTGAGAAATTATCTCTATTGGAAACATTAAAGGAGCTAATATTGGTAAAGGTCCCATAAAATGTTTGAAATAGTTTACAAAACCATTTTTCTTAATACCTAAGTAGTTGTAATATACAAATACTATTAAAGCTAAAGATAGAGTAAAGTTAATATTTGAAGTTGGAGCTTCAAATCCTGGAATTACTCCAATCATATTACTAACAAAAATTACTAAAGCTAATGAACCAATAAGTGGCATATAAGTTCTTGAGTTTTGTTCACCCATTGAATCTTTACCAATAGCTATAATACCACCAACAAATGTTTCCATAACATTTTGAGAACCAGTTGGAACTAGTTGTAATTTACTAGTTGCCATTCTTGAAATTAAGAAAATAATCCCAATTACTAAAACGTAGTGAGATAAAATTATCCATTCTTGTCCATGTCCACCAATAGTTCCTAAGAATGTAAACAGTCTTCCTTCCATTTTTTTCCTTTGTCTTTGTTTCTACATTTACTAAATTATGCTTGGATTATAATATTTGTTTTCTAAAAATTTTATAAATATTACAAATTAATTTAGATTTGTTTAAATCTGTACCCATGTTGTTTCAAATTTTCTCTTATTTGTTCTTGATGCTCTTCTCCTTTTGTTGCAAGAGCTATTGTTACGTGTGCTTCTCCAAACTCTAATTTTAAAGAGTCTCTATCAAATGCTATTTGAACTATATTTGCTGAACATTGAGAAAATATATCTGTTAGATGCATTAATGCACCTGGTTTATCCATAAGCGTAACAATAAGATTCATTTTTCTATGAGATTTTATTAGACCTTTTTCAATAATAAGAGATAGCATTGTAACATCAATATTTCCACCACTTACAATAGCACAAACTTTTTTATCTTTAATATTTACTTTATCATGCATAATAGCTGCAACACTAACAGCTCCAGCACCTTCAACCATAAGTTTATGACGTTCTAATAAAAATAAAATTGCATTTGCTGTTTCATTATCACTTACTTCTACAACTTCATCTACATATTCTAATATAATATCTAAAAGTTTTGGAGTAACATCACGTACAGCTATTCCATCTGCTATAGTTCTTACACTTGAAGAATCTATTGGCATTCTAGCTTCAAAAGATTCTTTCATCCCTTTTGCACCACTTGCAACTACTCCAGTTATTTTTATATCTGGATTTATAGATTTTGCTGCTATTGCAATACCAGCTATTAATCCACCACCACCAATTGGTACTATTAGGTGATCAATATCTGGAAGTTGTTCTAGAACTTCTAAAGCAATTGTTCCTTGTCCTGCTATAACTTCATCATCAGCAAATGGATGAACAAACTCTTTATTATTTTCTTTTGTAAATTTTACTGCACTTGCATAAGCTTCATCAAAATTTTCACCAGTTAAAACAACATTTGCTCCATAAGATTTTACTCCTGAAACTTTTGTAAGAGGTGTAGCTTCTGGCATAAATATCGTAGCAGAACAGCCAAAATATTGAGCAGCAAATGCTAAACCTTGTGCATGATTTCCTGCACTTGCAGCTACTACTCCAGCTCCTCTTTTTTCATTATCAAGCATAGCAACTTTATTAAATGCTCCTCTTAATTTGAAGCTTCCTGTTATTTGAAGGTTATCTTCTTTTAAAAAGATTTGTGCTCCTTTTTCTTGACTTAAAAATGGAGCTTTCATAAGTGGAGTTTTTGAAACAGTGTTTTCTAATCTTTTTTTTGCATCTTTTATATCATTTAGTGTAATCATCTTCTATCTTTTCTTAAAAATTTTCGATGTATAGTATCAAAATTTGGTTTAAGAGTTAAAAAATAATAGTTTTATATAAAGTTAAAATAAATTTCGATAAGTTTCTTTTATGATAGAATATAAAATAATTAAAATAAAAGAAAATGAAGATATTATAAAAATATCTGCAAACTGGTTTCATGAAAAATGGGAAATACCAGAAGAAGCTTATATCGAAAGTATGAAAAGTGATGATCTTATGTCACAATGGTATGTTGCTATACATGATAATAAAATTATTGCAGGAGTTGGAGTAATTCCAAATGACTTTCATAATAGAAAAGATTTATCTCCAAATATATGTGCTCTTTATGTTGAAGAGGAGTATAGAAATAAAGGAATAGCAAAAAATATGCTTAGCTTTGTATGTGATGATTTTTTAAGAATAGGGGTAAAAAATTTATATTTAGTTACGGAACATACTTCATTCTATGAAAAATATAATTGGAAATTTTTATGTATGGTTGAATGTGAAAATGAAGATACTATGTTAAGAATGTATATTAAAGATTTATAAAAATATTAACTTTAGCAAAATAGCTAGAGCAAATGCTCTTAGCTATTTTTCACTATTTTTACTGCTTCAACTAAGTTGATTAAACTTTGTTTTACTTCAGGCCATTTTCTAGTTTTTAATCCACAATCAGGGTTTATCCATAATTGCTCTTTTGGTAAAACTTCAATTAAAGCTTTGATTTGAGCTACCATTTCATCTACACTTGGAACTCTTGGGCTATGAATATCATAAATTCCAGGTCCGATTTCTTGTTTATATGCTACTTCTTTGAAAATTCTTAAAAGTCTATTTCCACTTCTTGCTGTTTCAATAGAAATAACATCAGCATCCATTGCTTCAATAGTTTTAATAATATCATTGAATTCACTATAACACATGTGTGTATGAATTTGAGTATCAGCTTTTGCACAACTTACACTTAATCTGAAGTTTTCAACTGCCCAATTTTCATAAGCTTTAATATTTTCAGCTCTTAAAGGATAACCTTCTTTAAATGCTGCTTCATCAACTTGAATCATTTTAATTCCAGCATTTTGTAAATCATCAACTTCGTTATTAATTGCAAGTGCAATTTGTTTTGTTACTTCATTTCTTGGAATATCATCTCTTACAAATGACCAGTTAAGAATTGTAACAGGACCTGTTAACATACCTTTCATAACTTTTTTAGTTTTACTTTGAGCATATTTTATCCATTCAACAGTCATTGGATTTGGTCTTGAAACATCACCAAAAATTAAAGGTGGTTTTACACATCTACTTCCATAAGATTGAACCCAAGCATTTTGAGTAAATGCAAAACCATTCATTAATTCACCAAAGTATTCAACCATATCATTTCTTTCTGGCTCACCATGAACTAATACATCAAGTCCAATTTCATCTTGGAAAGCTACGCAATCATCAATATATTTTTTGATTTCTGCTTCATATTGCTCTTTTGTGATGGCATTTGCTTTATATTGTTTTCTATTTTCTCTAATTTCAGGTGTTTGAGGGAATGATCCAATTGTTGTAGTTGTAAGTGCATCATATCCAAAAAATTCTCTTTGAACTTTTATTCTATCTTGGAATTTATCAACTCTTTCAAATACTTTTAAATTTTTAATTTCATCTTGAACTATTGCATTGTGAATTTTTGTAGATACTTTTCTTTCTTTATTATCTTTTGCATTTTTCTCAATATTTGCAATATCCTCTAATGATAGTTTTGAACCAAAAAATTGTTTTGATACAAGAGATAATTCTTTTAATTTCTCAGTTGCAAATGCTAACCAAGATTTTATTTCATTATCTAATTTTTCTTCATAGTTTAAAGTAAAAGGTACATGTAAAAGTGAGCAAGAAGTTCCTACTATAATATTTTCTTTTGAAATAGTTTTTGATATCTCATTTAATAAATTTAATTTATCTTCAAAATTACTTTTCCAAATATTTCTTCCATCAATAACTCCAGCTATTAAAATTTTATTTAAATTTTTTATAACTTCTAAAGCTTCAAGATTTTTTCTTCCATGAATAAAATCCAAACCTAATGCCCAAATTGGAGTATTTACTAAAATTTTTGTTGCTTCATTTGAGTGTTCAAAAAATGTTGTTACAACAACTTTGATATTTGAAGAAACAGATGCTAATGCATCATAAACAGGTTTTAATAAAGATAAAACTTTTGTATCTAAATCTTTAACAAAAAGTGGTTCTGCAAATTCTACAACAACTTCATCATCAAGTTTAGAAATTTCATTTAATAGTTGTTTATAAACTTCAACAACACTATTAATATGAGCAAAAATATCACTATTGTCAATACTTTTTGATAAACCTAAATAAGTGATTGGTCCAATAAGATTTATTTTTGTATTTATCTCTAATTCTTTTGCTTCTTTATATTCTTCAATTACTTTTTTAGAGTTTAAAGAAAACTTTGTATCTTTTGAAATTTCTGGAACGATATAGTGATAGTTTGTATTAAACCATTTTGTCATTTCCATTGCAACACAATCTTGATTTCCTCTAGCCATTGCAAAATATAATTCTTCATCTTTTAGATGTTGAAATCTTTGAGGAATTGCACCTAGTAAAATAGAAGTATCTAACATATTATCATAATATGAAAAATCATTTGAAGCAATAAAATTTATTTTTGCTTCTTTTTGATAAGTCCAATGTCTTTTTCTCAATTGGCTTGCTACATATTTTACTTCATTAAAATCAGTTTGTTTTGCCCAATATTGCTCTAAAACCTTTTTTAACTCTCTTTTTTCTCCAATTCTTGGAAATCCTATTACATAATTTTTTGACATAATTAATCCTTAATTAACTTTATATTCAATTCTCTACTAAAATGTAGATAACAAAAGACTTGAAAATATTTAATTTTTAAATATAGTTAATAATGAATTTTGGAGGATGAACACCAGTTCTTCTAAAAGCAAAAAATGTACAATAGAATGGACATCTAGGAATATATTTAAAAAGTCTTACTGCAATTGCAGTTTTTCTTCTAAATAAACAATCACAATGACAAGGTTTATTATTTTGAATAAAACAAGATTGTAATATTTGTGATAATGTTGGAGGGGGTTCTTCTATATCTTCATTATTTTGTGAAGATACTTGTAATTTACTTATTAAATGATTTTTACAAGACACTACTTTACTGTGTAGAGTTATAGCAGTGCTATAAGCTTGTATTGATGACAATGAAAAATATTTTTTTCCAAAACCATTTAATGTTTTCAATAAAAACCTTTTCTTATAATTATTATAAATTTTATAAGAAGTCTAAATCATTAATGCTTAATAATAACTAAAACTAATTATGGTAGTATGTCAAACAAAATTTTAGGATGGATTTTAAGTTTTGAAATTTACATTTGTAACACTTTTCCCAAATTTAATTGAACCATATTTTAAAGATTCTATATTAAAAAGAGCAGTTGATTCAAGTTTTATATCTTATGAGTTTTATAATCCAAGAGATTTTACAACTAATAAACATAAAAAAGTAGATGATACAATGATAGGTGGTGGAGCTGGAATGCTTCTTTTCTGTCAGCCACTTTTTGATTGTCTTGATGAAATAAGGCGAAAAAATAAAGATGCTTATATTATTTTTCCATTAGCTGCAGCAAAGCAGTTTCGTCAAAATGATGCAAAAAGATTAGCTAATAAAGAAAATATTGTTTTTGTAAGTGGAAGATATGAGGGAATCGATGAGAGGGTTATTGAAAAATATGCAAATGAAGTGTTTAGCATAGGTGAATTTGTATTAACTGGTGGAGAATTACCATCTTTAGTTATGACAGATGCAATTGCTAGAAATGTAGAAGGTGTTTTAGGAAATGCTGATTCTTTGGAAGTTGAAAGCTATGAAAATAATCTTTTAGAAGCACCATCTTTTGCAAAACCTGAAAATTACCAAAATTTAAGTGTCATTAAAGAATTTTTAAAGGGAAACCATAGTAAAATTTGCGACTTAAAATTCCAGATGTCCAATTGTAAGACAAAATATTATAGACCTAATAAGGAAAGACGATGAAAAATAGATATATTGCAAGTTTTGAAGCAGCACAAATTGCTTCTAAAGAAATTCCAGCATTTAGAGCAGGAGATACAGTAAGACTTGGTGTTGAGATTAAAGAAGGTGAGAAAAAAAGAGTTCAAACTTTCGAAGGTGTAATTATAGGAAGAAGTGGAAACGGTGTTGATGCTACTTTTACAATTAGAAAACTTGGTGCAAATAGTATTGGGGTTGAAAGAATATTCCCATTATACTGTGAATCTTTAAAATCTTTTGATGTAATAAGAAGAGGTAGAGTAAGAAGAGCTAAACTTAACTACTTAAGAGAGTTAAAAGGTAAAGCTGCAAAAATTAGAGAGTTAAAAAAATAATTAAGGCTTTGAGCCTTAATTTTTAATTCTCATAAAATTTCTACAAATTTAAAATACTTCATTTCAAACTATCTAATTTAAAGGATAAAATTGTTATCAGAAATAATTAACTTTATTGTTCAAACTGTTGGAAGTTTAGGTTATATTGGAATCTTTATAATGATGTTTATTGAGAGTTCATTTATCATTCCATTCCCATCAGAAGTTGTTATGATACCAGCTGGATATTTAGCATATAAAGGTGAAATGAGTATGTTTTTAGTAGTATTATCAGGGATTTTAGGTTCACTTACAGGGGCTTTATTTAATTACTACTTGGCACTTAAATTAGGAAGAAAACTTTTATTAAAATATGGAAATTATGTTTTTATTAAAGAAGAAACTTTAGAAAAAATAGAACAGTTTTTTAAAGAGCATGGACATATTTCTACTTTCTTTGGAAGGTTAATACCAGTTGTAAGACAATATATTTCTCTCCCAGCAGGGCTTGCTCAGATGAACTTTGCAAAATTTACTCTTTATACAACTTTAGGTGCTGGAATATGGATGATAGTTTTAGCATATTTAGGATATTTCTTAGGAAATAATGAAGAACTGTTGAAAGAATATTTACATCAAATTATAATATTGATTTTAGTTGTAATAGCTATTTGTAGCTATATTTACTACAAAATTTATAAAAATAAGAGAAGAGATGCTAAACAAAATAATTGATATCTTTTTAATTATTTTAATTTCTATTTATATTATATTTGAAGAGCTTATTTGGGAAAAAACTGCCAAACCTATTTTTGATTTTTTATCAAAGTTGATACTAAAGTTTAATATTTTTGAAAATTTAATATTAAAAATAGAGAATTTGAATTCACATTTAGTTCTTTTTGTATTTTTAATATTTTTTACTTTAGTTGAGTTATTAGGAGTTTATGCTGCTATTTTATTTGTTGAAAGAGAGGTATTTTTAGCTGTTTTTGTATATCTTTTAAAACTTCCATTAGCAGTTATCATTTTGTGGTTTTTTGATATAACAAAACCAAAACTTTTACAATTTCGTTGGTTTGAAATAGTTTATAATAAATTAGTTTCTATAAAAAATAAAATTCAAGAATCAAAGATATATATTATGATCTATAAAAAAATAGATAATATAAAAGAGTATATTGAATCAAAACTTGACTTTTCAAAACACTCTATAAAAGATAGAGTGATTGAAATTTATCAAGAGTTAAAAAAGAAATTACAACCTTAAATATTTATATATCTAATTTTATAAACAACTTTTTATTAATTTTAATCCTTTAATAATTTGTTCAAAATTTGAGTGAGTATAATTAAAACGTATTTCTCCATTAGGTTTTTTATCTATATAAAATTGATTTCCTGGAACATAAACAACTTTTTTCTTTAAACACTCTTGAACAAGAGAAAAGGTATCTATTTTATCACCAAAACTTCCATATAAAAACATACCACCTTTTGGTTTTTCATGTTTGAATTCAGGTATTATTAAACTTAGTTGATTTGAAAAATAGTCAGCTTTTTCTTTGTAATCATCTCTTATTGATTGAAGATGTTTTTCATATTTTACATCATCTTTTAAATATTCAGCTAACACATATTGAACAAAACCACTTGAGTGTAAATCAATACTTTCTTTTATAATCATCAAAGATTTTATCTTTTCTTCATCTGCTCTAATCCAACCAATTCTATAACTTGGAACTAAAGTTTTTGAAAAACTTCCCAAATGAAAAGAGTTTCTTAATAGTTTCTCACTAATATATGGCATTTTTTTATTAAAGTATAGTTCACTATATGGACTATCTTCTATTAAAGTACCATTGTATTTTTCCACTATTTTTGCTATTTCATCTCTTTTTTCTTTAGAATAAGTTGTAGCACTTGGATTTTGAAAATCTGGAATAAGATATGTTAATTTTGTATTTTTAAAGCTTTTTTCAAATTCATTTATATCTACTCCATCATTTTCTAATTTTACACCATGCATTTTTAAATTATTTAATCTAAAAATATTCATAGCTCCTAAATATGAAGGTTCTTCAATAGTAATATCTTTATTTTCAAAAAACTTAGCCAAAATATACATAGCTTGTTGGCTTCCAGTAGTAATTAAAATATTCTCTTTAGTTGTTGGGAAGCCTTGTTTTGTATATCTTTTTGCAATTTGTTCTCTTAATTCACTTATTCCATTACTAACAGTATATTGGTAAACTTTTGGATTATCTATAATTTTTAATGTAGATTCTTTTAAATCCTCTATTGGGAATAAATTTTGACTAGGAAGTCCTCCTGCAAATGATATAGTATGTTCATCTATTGCTTCTAATATCTCTCTAATAAATGACCGTTTTAGGCTCACAAATTATCCTTTTTAATCTTTTTAAAATACTACATCAAAAAAAATCTTTATACTTTACAAAAAATGCTTTTATTATTATCAATTATTGCTATTTTTATATACATTTACTGCTATAATATTTTTATGAAAAGAAATACCTTTGAAAAACGAGCAAAAATAGTAAATGATGTTATGAATTATATTTATAAATATATAGATACAAATATAAATATAGATGAATTGAGTTTTCAATTAAAGGTAAGTAAATTTCATCTTCATCGTATATTTAAAGATGAATTTGGTAAAAATATATATGAAAGTATAAAATCAATAAGGCTTGAAAAAGCTGCAAACTTACTTATAACAAATAGATTTTCAACAATAACAGATATATCAAAAATGACAGGATATAGTTCACAAACTTCATTTCTAAGAAGTTTTAAACAAAGATTTAATATGACACCAAAAGAGTGGAAAAAGGGAGGATATCAGGAATATTCAAATAAAATAGTACAAGAATATTCTCAAGATAGAAAGATTATTACTTCTTTTAATATTGAACCAGTAATTGTTAAAATGCCTGAACTAAAAGGTTATTATATAAGACATAAAGGTTATGATAAAACTATAAAACAAACATGGGCAAAACTTCAAACTTGGATATATACAAATGAAATAAAAAATTATAAGCAAATAGCTTTACATCATGATAATCCAATTATAACTCCACTAGAAGATTGTCAATATATTGCTATAGCTGTTTTGGAAGATGAAAAAATTTTAAAGAATTTATCACTTCCTAGTTTGGTTGTTCCAAAAGGGATTTATGCTAAATTTAGTTTAAGTGGTAAATATGGAGATGTTATAAATCTAATACAATGGGTTTATCATACTTGGTTAATAAAAAGTGGATATGAAACTACTACAAATCCTTCATATACAATTTATCATAAAAATCATTTTTTGAGTAATGATGAAGAGTTTATTCTAGATTTTTATTTACCTATAAGATATGTATAAAGGATAATATGATGAAAACGAGTATAGAGTATATATCTAACTTCAAAACAACTCTTGATCCATACAATGGCTTAACTATAGAGAGTAAAGACTTACCTAAAACAAAAGAAGATTTTGAAAAGAATTTAGTTGAGTTGATAGATAAAGTAAAAAATAAAAGAAATTTAATTTGGATTTACATAAATATAGAAAATTCCTCTTTTATTCCAATAACTACAAAGGTTGGCTTTACTTTTCACTCGTGCAATAGTAATTATATACTACTTGTAAAGGTTCTAAAAGAGAATGCCATAGTTCCAACATTAGCAAATCATACTTTGGGAGTAGGGGCAGTTGTAATAAATAAAAAGAATGAGTTGTTATTAATTAAAGAAAATATAAGAAATGAATATTATAAACTTCCTGGTGGTCATATTGATGATGCAGAAATGATATCAACTGCTTTGAGTAGAGAAGTTTTTGAAGAAACAGGAGTTGTTGTTGAATTTGAAAAAATAATATCTTTAGGACATTTTTATCCACATCAATTTTATAAGTCAAATTTATACATTTTATGTAAAGCTAATCCAAAAAGCTTAAAAATAGATGTAAAAGATAAAGAAGAAATTCTTGAAGCCATTTGGCTTGATATCAATGAAGTATTTAAAAGAGAAGATATACATCAATATACGAAAGCTATTGTTGAATCAGCAATGAATGATAATGGACTATATAAAAGTGAAACACCAATTTTAAACCATCTTAAAAATGAGTTTGAACTGTTTTTTATAAATCCAAGCAAAAACTAAATATAATATAAATTTTAAAGTCAAAGGATAAAAATGAAAAAAATAATAAGCACAGCAAAAGCACCAAGTGCAATAGGACCTTACAATCAAGCTACAAGTTTTGAAAAACTTATTTTTACTTCTGGACAAATAGCACTAGATCCAGTAACTATGGAAGTTGTAAACGGAACAGTTCAAGAACAAACTAAACAAGTTATGGAAAATCTAAAAGCTGTTTTAGAAGAAGCTGGAAGTTCTTTTGAAAATGTATTAAAAACAACTTGCTTTTTAGCAAATATGGAAGATTTTGTAGCTTTTAATGAAATCTACGGGCAATATTTCAAAGGTGAAACTGCACCTGCAAGAAGTACGGTTGCTGTTAAAACTCTACCAAAAAATGTTTTAGTTGAAGTAGAAGTAATAGCTTATAAAAACTAGAGAAATTTTCTCTAGTTTGATAAGAATTATTTAAAATCATAGTAATTTTTTGATTTTATTAAAGATTTTGGATTGATATTAAAATGTTTTATAAAAGCGTTGCTAAAATTTTGTTGATATTTATATCCTATGATTCGTGAAACTTCTTGAACATTATATTGTTGGCTCAAAAGAAGTTCTTTTGCTTTTTCCATTTTTAAATTTAAAATCATTTGTCCAGGTGTAGTATTAAATAGTTTTTTAAATCCAAATTTTAATTTAAATTCATTTAAAGCAACTTTTCTACAAAGCTCATTTAGGTTATAAAATTTATCTCCTTTTTCAATTAGCTCTTTTGCTTTATACAATGCAGCAATATCATCAATATTCAATTTATTGCAAGAAAGAATATCCTCAAAATCATATTTAGTATTTTGATTTTTGATTATATTTGAGAACTCATAATATATAAATTCTAAAACCTTACTTTGCAAATACAAACTATTCAATTCACCTTCAAAAGGTGAATTATACAACTCATTTGCTAATGTTTGGAGTTTATAATTTGCCATACCTTTTCTTAAATCAATTTGTGTGTCTTTTTCTAATTGAAACTTATTTTCTAAATGATTCAATAAATATCTATTTAAAAACTCATCTTTAATAACTATACATAAATTTTTAATATTCTTAGTATTATTAAATTTGTAAGTATTTGTTGAAAAACCACTCAATGTTGTTAGTATATCTCCTTTATCTAGACTATAAGAGTTTTTACTATTTTTATAAACCATTTTATCTTCTAAAGTTATATTGATAAATAAACCTGAAGTTTGAGAACTTGATGTCAAAATCAATTCTTCTGTATTTACTTGCATATCTATTTTAAATAACGATATATCATTTTGTATATTTGCTGAAGTTCCAGAAAATAGACCAATATTATCAGGTAAAACATATTGAAGTTTTTCATTTAATATAAATTCATCAAAATTAGCTAAATCAAATTTATGTGACATAAAATACCTTTTTAATTAATAAAAATTCAATAATCATTCATAAATATTTGTTATTGCTTTTAATTATTAATATAATTATATATAAACAAAGATAAAAAAGGATAAAAATAATGAAAAAAATATCTCTAAGCTCTACTTTCATAGCTCTTGTATTGGCAAATTCTTTTGCCAATGCACAGGATAGTCCTACAACCATTTTAGATGAGGTAAAAGTTACATCTAAAAAAGAAATAGGGGCAACTTCAAGTATAGGAGGAGATACTATAGAAAAAAGAAATACCAATAATATAGCTGATTTACTAAATCAAACTTCTGAAATATCTTTAAATGGACTTTATCAAAGACCAGATATCTCTGTTGAAATTCAAGGTTTAGGAGGTCATGGAAGGGTATCTCAATCTTTGGAGGGAATACAACAAAATTTTGAAGCTTTTGGGCACAACTTTAAACAAAGTGGTACTATCTTAGTAAATCCAGCTTTTTTAAAATCTATTGATATCAAAAAAGGAGCTACTACAGATGCTAGTTCTATAGGGAATTTAGCTGGGTCTGCTAATTTTAAATATTTTGATGTAAATGATATAGTAAAAAATGGGAAAAATTATGGTGGATTACTAAAATTTTCAACAGGTATAAGTAAATATTCAAATGGTCAAGAACCATCAGGTAGTGCAATAGTAGGTGCAAAAGGTGATAAATGGGAATTTTTAGTAGGTTTAAGCAAAAGTGAAAATAAAAACTACCATATGGGGAAAAATATAAGTACAAGCAAATATGTAAAAAATTCTGATTCAATACAATGGGGAGGAATTGGTATTTCTGAAGCATATATTGATAAAAAAGGAAACTTGATGTATAGGTCAATATTGGGGGAATATGACTTTATTCATAGAGGTAAAGATGATGGTACAGATGGTAGTATTGGTTCAAGTGAAGCTATTGCTAAAGGAAATCCTCTTATTATTGAAAATATGAAGAGTGCTGCAAAAAATTCTGTAAGTCCAGGGACTTTTAGAAAAACAGAGTCTGGTATGACAAAATTTAGATATTTTATAGATGATGAACAAACTATAAATCTTTTTGCCACAAAAACAAAAGCTCACTATCAATCTGATGTTGGAATAAAGCTAATAAAAAACTTAGATGGAACAAGTGAATTTATAGAATCAGGTTTTTATGTAGATACAAAACTTGATTCAGATATTATCAGTTCAAACTATCAAGCCTCTTTTTCAGAATTTTTAAATCCTTCTATTACTCTTTTTTATGAAAGAATGAGAAGAGATCAATTTTGGCCAAATCCTTATGGTGGTAAACTTGAAGTAGTTGATAAGTTTTATAGTAAGATAGAAGATAATTCTGTAGGATTAAGAGTAGATAATACTAGCTATTTTGATGATACATATGTAGGTTCAATAAAGTTTAATATAGGTATGGAGTATAAAAAACTAAATCATAAAGCAAATGACTATACACTAACACATGCACAAAATCAATATGTTTTTGATAAAGAAGATATAAGTCAAGGAGCTGCTTTTAATCCAAATTCAGATTCAGATACTTATGCTGCTTCTATGGCATTAAGTAGTGATTATGAAGATACTAATCCTTGGAAATGGAATATAAGCACAGGAGTAAAAAGAGTATTTTTAGATGTTCATAACCCTTCAATCTATGAAGGAACTGTAACTAAAGCAGGTACTATATATTTAGGATATAAACATTTTATGCCTGCAGGTTTAACGGGGATGGACGAAAAATATTGGCTGAGAGGAAAGGGTGATCAAGCTAGTTATCAAGCTTGGCAAGAGTATAAAAATTCAGGTTCTTTTAAACAAAGTTGGTTAGATTCTAGAAAACTTAATACAAATAAAAAGCACTCTTGGACACTAAAAGCTGCAAATGCAGATTTACAATATACTATTCCAAATACAAGCCTTACTATCTATACTCAAGGCTCATACGGACAAAGAGCTCCTTCTGTGAGTGAACTATATATGCATGGATATTATTATAAAGGACTTATGGGACAAAATTCATATTTAGAACCAGAAAAAAATCTATCTTTACAAGCTGGATTAAACTATCAAAAATCAGATTTCTTTTCAAATGATGATTTTATAAGTTTAAATGCTAATCTTTATAGAAATAAAATAGATAACTATATTTTAATGGCATATTCAAATGCAAATAATCATGCTATAGATTATAATAATGGTAGAGGTTCTGGTTCTGGTTATGGTGATACTCTAACAAAGTTTACTGATATGAGCTATACAAATAATACAGAAGATTGGATAACAAAAGGTTTGGGTATAGATTTCTCTTATTCTCAATCAAGCTTTTATATAAATGGAAATATGACAGTGCCATTTAAAAAGAAAAATAAAGTTTGTTATGATGAATTCCCTGGAGGAAAGGGTTATTATAAAAGTACTGATACAGATGGTACTATTACTTATACTTCAGCAGGAACAGGAAGACATGTTTGTGGGAACTCTTATAAGTGGGCAAGTTTTCAAACTATTGAACCATTTCAAGCTAGTTTAACAGCTGCTATTACTCCACTTAATGGAGATTTAGAATTGGGTACAACTTTACACTATAGAGGTAAACAGAAATCTTATCTTAATATCACAGAAGCAAATAAAGATGTTACAGGAAAATCTCCATATAAAGTAGGAGATATGGCAGAAGTAAAAAGATTCCCAGATGTATTGAAATTTGATCTTTTTGCAAATTATAAAGTTACAAAGGCATTGAAAGTTGGAGTTTATGTTGCAAATATAACAGACCAGTTGGATATGATGCCTTTTAGTGAATATGCTACAGTTTTACCAGGAAGAACGATAACTGCCTCATTAGAGTATCGTTTCTAGAATAAACCCCGAAAGATTTCGGGGTAATAGATTTTAATTTTGGAGTATAGATTGAAAATCATATCAAAAAAACATTTTTTATTGCTTTTATCTTTATATATTACTCAATTCTTGGGTTTAGGTTTTTTTACAGAAGCTTTTATTTCAATTTTAAGAAAAAGTGGGTTATCTTTAGAAAATATCGGTTTAATTTATATGTTGGGGCTTTTTTGGGTTTTAAGATTTATTTGGGCTCCAATTGTAGATAAAATAAATATTCAAAAAATAGGGCATTATAAATTTTGGTTGCTCTTAGCTCAATTTATTATGTTTATTTCTTTATTTATAAGTTCTTATTTTGACATAAATACACAAATCCAATATATTGTGATATGTGCTTTGATTTTTTCTTTTTTCTCCGCAACACAAGATATTGCTTTAGATGCTTTGGTTTATAAAACTTTGACTAAAGAACAAAGAACTTTAGGAAATGCTATAAAAGTTTCAGGAGGTTTGATAGGAACTATATTAGGTGGTGGAGTAGCTTTGATGATATACTCTTATATTGGTTGGCAAAATACACTTTTTATATTAGCAGTTGTTACAAGTATATCTATCTTACAACTTTTATTTTTTAAAGAAACTACACAAGAAAAAGTAATAAAGAAAAAAGTTGCAGTTTTTAAAGAATTTTATAGCTTTTGGCAGACTAAAAATAGAAAAATATGGTTTATTTTTATTTTTTTATTTCCAAGTGCTATTGCAAGTGCACATGGTTTAATAGCGCCAATTTTAGTTGATGAAAAATGGGAATTGCAAGATATTGGATTTATAGTTCATATTGTTGGTTATAGTATCGGAATCTTAGCTTCTTTTGGAACTTCTTTTTTAGTTAATAAATTTGGAAGAATAAATATTTTAATACTTTCAGCTTTTGGTCAAATTTTTAGTATTTTATTATTGCTAATTATCTTAAATGGATATAACAATATTTATATTGTCACTGTAATAGTTGGATTAATTTACCTTTTTTATACTCCAACTGCAACTATAATATCTATTCTGATGATGGATGAAATAGATAGTGAAAATCCAGCTTCACAATATGCTATACAGCATAGTATTTTTATGTTTTCAATAATTGTATTTGCGAGTTTAAGTGTATATTTTTCTGGAAAACTTGGATATGAGAATATAATTTTAATTGTTTCTTGTATAGCTATAATTCCACTTATCTTATCTTTTAAGATTAAAAGATATTTGAAAGAATAAGATAATGGATTTAATTATTTAGAAAATTGTTAGAGTTTGGATTTAACTTTTTAGACTAATTCCAACTCTTTGTTTTTCTAAATCCACACTTATAACTTTTAAGTTTTCTAAATTTTGATTTATACTTAAAACTTCACTAGGATGAGAGATTCTTTTTTCACTTATTTGTGAGATATGAAGTAGGGCATCATTTTTTAGTCCAATATCTACAAATGCTCCAAAATCTGTGATATTTCTTACAATACCACTTAATATAAATCCCTCTTTTAAATCATTTATATCTAAAATATCATTTGAAAATTTTACGCTATTGAACTCAATTCTTACATCATAGCCAGGTTTTAGTAACTCATTTACTATATCTTTTACTTTTATAACACTTGTATTTAACTCATTTGCTACTTTTTCAAAATCTTTTATTTCTTCAATAACATAGTTTTTTTGTAGTTTTAGAGTAAGTTCATAATCTTCTGGGTGAATTGCTGTATTATCCAAAATAGATAAGCCATCTTTTATTCGCAAAAATCCTACACTTTGAATATAGGCTTTTTCTCCTATACCTTTTACTTTTAAAAGTTGTTCTTTTGTAGTAAATTTTTTGATTTTTTCTCTATGCTCAACAATATTTTGTGCTAATTTCTCACTAATTCCTGAGATAAATGAAAGAAGTTTATATGAAGCAGAGTTCAAATCAACCCCAACTTTATTTACCAAATCTATAGTGATATTTTCTAGTTTTTGGCTTAATTCTTTTTGATTTACATCATGTTGATATTGTCCAATTCCTAAAGATTTTGGGTCTATTTTTACTAAAGCGGCCATTGGATCTCGAAGTCTTTGTGCAATTGATATTGCTCCTCGTATAGTTACATCAAGGTTTGGATACTCTTGTGAAGCTATTTTTGAAGCTGAATAAACACTTGCTCCAATTTCACTAACGATTGCATATTTAATATCTAAGTTATTATCTTTTATCAAACTATCTATAAAATTTGCTGTCTCTCTTGAAGCTGTACCATTTCCAATAGCAATGGCAGTAACTTTATATTTTTTGATAATTTCTAATACAGTTTTTTCTGAATTTAAAAAATCTTCTTTAGGTTTTGTAGGATATATAACTGCACTATCTAAAAATAGCCCATTTTCATTAATAATTGCTAATTTACAACCAGTTTTATATCCTGGGTCTATTCCAAGTATTATTTGATTTACAAGTGGAGCAGTTTGAAGTAACTCTTTTAGATTTTTTCCAAAAAGTTCTATTGCTTCAATTCCAGCTTTTTCTTTTAAGTTTGTGATAGCTTCTCTTTTTAAAGTTGGAAGAAGAAGTCTTTTTAAACCATCTTTGTAAGCATCAAATACTAACTCTTTTGAGCTATTTGCATTGATAGGAATTTTATATTTTTTTATATTTTCTAAAATATGTTTTTCATCAATTTCAACTTTTATATTGAGTTGTTTTTCATTTACTGCTCTTAAAATTGCTAAAACTCTATGAGATTTTATATATTTTATTTTCTCAGTTGTATTTGCAAAGTTTAAATAAAGTCCATTCTTATCAAATTCTTTACCTTCACTTACTTCTAAAATCCCCCAATTTTGTATAAGATTTCTAATAATCTCTTTTGATTTAAAGTCATCTGCATATCTTTGTGCGATTATATCTTTTGCGCCATTTATAGCATCATTTGCTGATTTTATATTTTCATTTAAAAATGACTTAGCTTTTTGTTCACACTCTTCTAAAGTGTATCTCATACTTTGTATAATATTTGCAAGAGATTCTAAGCCATTTTCAATTGCAGCAGTGGTTCTTGATGATTTTTTTTCTTTAAAAGGTGCATAAATATCTTCTAATGCTTGTAAAGTTGAAGCTTCCTCTAAATTTTTTAAGAGCTTATTGTCTAAAAAATTTTTATCTTTTAAAAGATTTATGATTTCATCTTTTCTATGAATTAGTTTTTTTGAGTATTCAAAAACTTCTTCAAAAACTCTAAGTTGCTCATCACTAGCACCATTTGTAAACTCTTTTCTATATCTTGCTATAAATGGGATAGTACAACCTTCATCAAGTAGTTTTATAATATTTTCAATAATATTTTTTGGTAGATTTGTTTTGTGTTGTAAAATTTCTATTAAATTCATAAATATTCTTTTTTTAGTTTTTATGAAATAATAGGCAACTTTCATAAACAAAATGCTTATGAAAGTATAAAATAAGATTTTTTAATCTAAATCGTCAAAATTTCCTTTATGGTTTGGAGTGTAGTTATCTTCGTAACTAAAATCGTCATATTCATCATAATCTACAGTAAATATTTTAGGATAACCCAATTTTACAAGCTCTTTGTCAATATTTTCTTCACTTAATCTATTTTTTACTCTATCCATGATTAATTCGATGTCTTCTTCTTTTACATCGTTTGCTCTTAATTCATAAATAATAGCTAAATTCATTTTATACCTCTAAATTTTTTAGTTTGTAGTTATATATAAACTACTTAAAATAAATAAAATTGCCTTAACTGATTCTATCGAAGCTGTTTCATCGACTGTGTGATATCCTGTTGTTGGAATCTGTAATGTAGTTCCTTGTATTCTTCCTTTTGACTCCATAACAATTCTTCCAAGTTCAGTACTTCCTAAACTTAAAGGTTTTAGTCCTTGTTCTAGTCGAATTTTATTTTTTGCTTCAATAAATTTATCTTTACAAGAAAATGATATTTTGTTTTTTTTACAAAAGTTTTTTAGTTGTTTTAAAATAGGTGATTTAAACCTAGCATTTACATCTTTATTTCGTAAAACTACAAGCTGCTTATCTGCATCTTCTCTATTATCATAAGGGCTTGTATCTAAAACAAGAAGCTCATTTGTGCAAAGATTTTGTTTTTTAAACCACTCATGTACAAATCTCCAAGATCTTCCTGCTTCTTCTTGAGCTGTGAAAAATGCAGTTCCTTGAAATCCACTTTGATACAAATATATAATAATTGCTGCTGAAAGAACATTATCTAGTTGAGCAGAGATTAAATTATTATTTTGTTTTAACTTATCACTAAAAGCTATTGGTGTTCCTGGTTGAAGATGAGAAAGTCCTTCTATATCAAAGATAAGATTATTTATCTCTTCTTTTAAAAAGGCATTTTTTATAGTTCCCATTCCTAAGTAACTACCGCTATAAGGTTCATAAGCGTGAACTTGTTGGTTGATATATCTTTGAAAAATTAGTTGGAAAGTTTGTTCAGATACTGAGTTTCCTTTTAAATCAGAACGATTTTTTGCTAAAAATGCAGCAAATTGGAACTCATTTGGACCTGTACAAATGACACCATGTCTATCAATATGTGCACTTAATATTCCATTTGTTGGGTTATTACCTTGTGCTACTAATAAACCATCATAATGTTGAGTTTTAATCCCTAGTTCTTCAAGCTCTCTTTTTATATAAACTAAAAAAGAGTGTTCGGCTCCAGTTACAGATGGAACACGAATGAGTTGCTTTAATAAATCTAAAAAAAGATTAAAATTTTTTGGCTCATTTATCAATGAATTAACCAAAATTAACTCCTAAAATTTTAGATAGAATAAAAAGTAAATTATTCTATGCGTGGAATTATAAACTATAAATATTTTTTTTATTCTAAAATAAAACTTAAAGTTCAAAAATAATACTATATTAATTTAATCAAGTTTATTTTAATATATATTTAAAAATATCAAGATATAATTCTTAAAACTATTGTAAAATTACAAATTAAAAAATTATAAGGGATTAAATATGGCAGAATTATCAGCACTTGAACAACTTAAAGCTTCAAGAAATCCATTAAGAGTAGTTGAAGATTTATATAAAGAAGCATTAGAAGGAATTCCTTTAAGTGATGAATATATAGGTCTTTTAAAATGGTATGGTATGTATCCACATATAAATAAAGATGGGATTGAAGATAAAAAATATTTTATGAAAAGAATAAAACTTGTTGATGCAAGAATGAACTTAGAGCAATTAAGAGTTATGAGTGAAATTGGAATAAAATATGCGCAAGGTTTAGTAGATTTTACAACAAGACAAAATGTTCAGTTTCACTTTATCCAAATAAAAGATATTCCAGCTATTTTTGATTTATTAAGTAGTGTTGGATTAACTTCAAGAATGGCATCAGGAGATGGACCAAGACCTATTATGACCTGTCCTGTAAGTGGAAAAGATGAAGGTGAAATATATGATGTAACACAACTTCTAAAAGATGTAGATAGTTACTTTGATAAAAATGATGATAGATTTTGTAATTTTCCAAGAAAATATAAAATAGGAATTAGTGGATGTAAATGTCACTGTGCTGCACATGAAATTCAAGATGTTGCTTTTACCGCTTTTAAAAATAAAGAAAATGAAGTTTTATTTGATTTAACTATTGGTGGTGGTTTATCAAAATCTAAACAAATAGCTACAAGAGCTTTAAGATATGTAAAACCAGAACAAGTTTTAGATGTAGCAGTTACTTGTGCAGAAATTTTTAGAGATAATGGAAATAGAAGTAATAGAAATAAAGCAAGAGTAAGACATCTTTTAAATGATTGGGGAATTGAAAAATTTGTAGATACAATAGAAAAAGCTATTGGATATAAGTTACAAGTTGGAGAACAAGAACCATTTATTGCTTCATATGAAAATAGAAATCATTTTGGAATAAATAAACAAAAACAAACAGGTCTTTCTTATGTTGGATTTGCAACAAATTCTGGAAGAGTTGCAGGAGAAGATTTTGTTAAGTTTTATGAAATATGTAAAAAATATGAAGTTGGTGGTATTGCATTAACTGGAACACAAAACTTTTTAGTATATGATGTAAGAGATGAGGTAACACAAGATTTAGCAGATGAATTTGAAGCTCTAGGATATCCATATAAGCCTACACCATTTAGAGCAAGATTACAGTCATGTACTGGAAAAGAATTCTGTAAGTTTGGAATAACAGAAACAAAAGAATATGCAAAAAAAGTTTTAGTTGAACTTGAAAATAGATTTCCAGATTTTAAAGAAGATTTAACTATTGCATTCTCAGGATGCGGTAATACTTGTTCTCATCCACAAATTGCTGATATTGGATTCGTTGGTGGTATGATGAGATTTGATGGAGAAAGAGTTGAAGGATATGATGTACTTTTAGGTGGAAATTTAGAAGGAACAAGTAAAAGTAGAATTGCTAAAAAGATTGGTGTAAAAGTTCCAGCAACTGGAGTTGTTGATTATATTGAGAATCTTTTAAATGATTATAAAACAGATAATTTAGGACAAACAAGGTTCAAAGATTATTTAGCTGTTTTAGAACCAGTTGGTGGTATTAGTAATGATGATGAATAGTTGAGATTTACTCAACTATGAGCTTCAAAATAGTAAAAGGAAATTTTATTTACTGTTATCTAAGAAATTTTAATCGAAATTTTAAGAAAATCTATCTTGAAACTCACAGTTCAATAAATAAAGAGCAAAGCTCTTTATTTACTATCTTCTAGTTTTTTCAATATTTTATTTGTATTTCTAATACTTACAAGCATTGTTGCAAAAAGTAATATAAATGCTAAAACTATACTTATTGTAACGGCTGGACTTGATGATATTTGTAACAAGCTTCTATTTGGTTTTTGCTCTTTTTTAGCTTCCGTTTTTACAACCTTTTCTTCTACTTTATCAAAACCATTTGGTGGTGGAATTCCTATCTTTTCTTCTTGATGGTCTGCACCTCCTCCATCTAAAACTATTTTATATGGAATTTTTGGTATATCAACTATTATTTCATCATCAGTTAATCTTTGTTGAAAAAGTATATCACCAGAATGTAAAGCTTCAAGTTTAACTAATGCTCCTGCTGCACTTTCTCCTGTATTAAATTCTCCTGCTATAGTTATTGTTCCATCTTTATTATCATCAACATATAAAACTAAAGAGTGTGCAAAAACATATAGAGGAGTTAGCAAAAGTATTGCTATTTTAAATATATTATTCATCTGTTTTTCCTTTGTTTAAAATTTTAGCTAGAATAAAATCTTCTCTTCTTTTTGGTAGTTTTTTTGCTATAAATATAAGTAATATTCCAAATAAAGCTAAAGCAATATCAACACCTAAAATATTTGATATAAGAACTTGAAATTTTATAAAGTGTAAAAGTGAAGCAAATACAAATAAAATCCCACCTATAAATAAAAACTCTTTACTAGCTTGATAAGAGTTTATTCTATAAAATGACCAAAATAGTGTAAATAACCAAACATTATAAAATATTCCTTGTTGCCATAAAACTCTATCTTCTAAACCAAATGGTAAAATCCATTGTAATACAAATAGTATAGCAGTTGCAGGAATAACTCCTACCATTGTTGCTAAAGATAATTTACCCATCCAATGATAAAAAGTTATTTTACCTTCAACTTTTTTTGCTTTTTTCTCAAGCCATAACATAACACCAAAACCAATAGCAACTCCGCAAAGTCCCATTAAAATAGCTATAATAGTTCTTGAAAAAATATCAATACCAAATAAGAAATGTAAGAAAAATAATCCTTCTGCTATAAATACTGGAACCGTATTATCTAAAACCTTTTTATTTTCAAGTAACTCTCCTGTATGAGCATTTAGTGCTACATAAGGGATATTGAAAATTCCACCATTTAAAAATGGTTTGTAAGGGTTATACCCTGAAAATTCAACACGTGCAGTTATATCATTCCAATTTGAAAGTTTTATTTGTTTAAATGTTAACTGTGGATTTATCTCTTGAGCTTTTAATAAAAGTTCATTTAAAGGTAACATTGAAGCTGAAATATTCTCTTTTTTTACAGCTTTATTTGTAGGGAAAAGTGTACTTCCTACTAGCTCATCTATAGCTTTTGCTTCACCTTTTGTTAGCATTTTTGCCATTGGAGGTGCTGATATTAATCCAACATTCATAACACCTCCACTTATTGTAATAAGTAAAAATGGTAAGAAAGCCCAAGTAAAAATTTTTACATGTAATGTTGAAAATAATCCCTGTTGATTTTTTGTTTTATAATTAAATTTAAAATAATAAATCAAAAGTAGTCCCGTTATTACCAATGCCAAAGTTCCAACTGCTGTAAATCCAAATGCTAATCTTCCTAAAAGCTTTAAAGGTTGTCCGTAATGAAGTTCATTTAAAAAAGATGCTAGATTTGTGATTTCTTTACCTTCATCTTCTAAAATCTCTTTTGTAAATGGGTCAAAAACAACAGGTTTTACAAATCTATTTGTTACATTAACTGCTGTTTCTCCAATACGACCAGGAAGATTTATAAGGATATTATCTTTTGGGAAATCTGGATTTTTTAAAGCTTCTTCTACCATATAGTTGTAGTCAATTTTTGTAATATCAACTTTTTCTATATATCGTGAAGGTTTTTCCCAAGCTTGAATTTGTGGTAAGAATATAGCAAATACTCCAAAATATACTGCAAGGTACATAATAATCGAAAATGTAATCCCAGCAGCTATATGAAGTGCAAAAAGCCTTTGTTTAAATAATTTTGATTTTTCCATAAACTTTTCCTAATATAAAATATAAAGTGATATAGCAAAAATCAAAGTAGGAATTACAGCTTTTAATAATGCTTCAAGTTTTGTATAAGACAATGCTATCCAAGTAGCAGAACAGGCCCATGCTAATGTATTGAACATAATTGAAATTATTCCTGATTGTTTAACTTCCATAGGTATTATAAATGCAAGTAAAGTCATACCTAAATAAGCAACAAATAGACCGCCAAAAATGGCGGCCAATGTTCTAAATAATCCTATTTTTTTCCCTGAAACTTCAGGTGTAGCTAAATATTCATAAGTTTTTTTTAACATATTCTATTCTCTTAGAATTTATAAGAAACAGAAGCTAAGAAAGTTCTAGGAGCCCCTACATATACTCTAGTTCCAGCAGCATTGCTTGTAAATGCGCCATCTACATACTCTTTATCTGTAAAGTTTTGTACACTTAAGTTTGCTCTCCAATTACCTTTTTTATATCCAATAGTTGCATTATAAATAATTTCAGAATCAAATTTTATAGTATTTGCGTCATCTGCATATTTACTACCTAAGTATTTAGCTCCACCACCTATGTAAAAATCTGGTAGATTTATAGAAGTTAGTTTATAAGTTGTAAATAAATTTGCAGTATGATTTGGAATATTTCTTAACTCTTTATTATTTGCATCTTTATTTTTTGTATCAGTATACCCATAAGATGCTACTATAGACCAATTTTCTGTAATTTCTCCACTAACATCAAGTTCTAATCCTTGACTTTCTTGTTTTCCACTTGAAATAGACCAACCTCCAATAGCTGGTGCATTTGGATCAGGAAGTGCAATATTCTCTTTTTCTATTTTAAAGATAGAAGCTGATAAATCAAATCTATCATCAAATAGTTTTTGTTTTACACCTAGCTCATATCCTTTTCCAGTTTCTGGATCTAAAATCTTGTTATTTACATCTGTTGCACTATTTGGTTCAAATGACTCAGAGTAATTAGCAAATAGTGTTGTTTCTGGAGTTACATGATAAACTAAACCAAATGATGGAGATGTTGCATCACTTTTTTGACCATTTTGTGGTTTTGATTCACTATATCTTACTCCAGCATTGAATATTAAATCATCAGTTAAATATATACTATCTTGTAAAAATATTCCATAAGATTCTACATATGTTCTATTCCCTGACATATTTCTAGCATTTGGATGATCTTTTAAATTTGTAAGATGTTCATAATTTGGATTTCTTAAATCAATATTAAACATTTTTGTTGGTTCAAAAAACATGATAGTTTTTGAATAAGATTTATTATAATCTGTTCCAACACTTATATGATTTTTTTTACCAAATAAGTCAAATTCTTTATTTAAAGTATATTGTAACGCATGTTCAGAAGATTCTTGTTTTTGGTAAGCATATACTCTTGATACTGTATTTGTTGCTTCATTAAATCTTTGTGGCATATGAACATCTCCATTAACACCTTTATAATCAATAAATCTATATCTAAAATTTGAATTCCAAGTATCAAAAGTACTATCTAAATCTAATCCAATAACTTTTTGTGTTTTTTCAAATTCTTCATCTGGATGAGATATTGTATTTTTTATAGGAGCTACAAGTTTTCCCTTACTATTTACATAAGTTCCAAAATCTGAAGGTTCGGTTTGATCTGTATATTCAGCTACTAAAGTTACAGTATTATTATCATTTATATCATAAGCTAAACTTGGAGCTATAAATATTTTATTTGTATCAGTATTAGAATTTGTCCATCCCTCATCATATTTTAGAACAGAAGTTAATCTAAAATATAAAGATTTGTCATTATTTAAACTTCCTCCAATATCAAGTTTTGGGCTATATGATGGATTATCACTAGCTTCAAATTCTATATTTGCAAAATTATCTTTTACAGGTTTTTTCTTTACTAAATTTACTAATCCTCCTGGACTTGATTGTCCATATTGTAAAGAATCAGGACCTTTTAATACTTCAACTGCTTCAAGCCCGAAAACTTCAGGACGAGATATTTTATTTGTAAATTTTATTCCATCAAATAAAATAGGAACTCCTGAAAATCCTCTCATTGAAATTAAATTAGTTCTTCCATGATTACTTCCTGTATAAACTGTATTTGAAGACATAGTTATGATATCATCAATATTTTGAAGAGCTGCATCTTCAATAAAAATTTGATTAAAAGTTTGAACAGATTTTGACATATCTTCTTTTGGTATACCAGTTCTATTTATTTTTGTTTTTTCATTGCTTTGATAATTATAACTTTGAGTTCCACCTACTGTTATAGTATCTAATTTTGTAGTTTCATCTGCAGTTAAAGATACTCCCATAGCTAAAATAGTAGCAACTGAAAGTGCTAATTTTATTTTCATCTTCTTTTCCTTCTTTATAATTTAAGCTTGGAATAATATAAAAATAAATAGTTGTTATCAATATTTAAAAATCATAAAAGGGAAAAATTAAACTAAAAAAAGGAAAAATAAAATATATGTAGTTTTTTGTATTATTAATATAACTAATAATGATAAATATGTAATAAATAAACCACTGTAATCGTGGTTTATTTATTACTTTAAAATTTATAATTTAAAGATAAAGTATAATTTCTTTCATCTCCATAACCACCTTCACTTGGAAAATATTTATACTCTTTATCAAAAATATTATTAGCATTTAAAATTACATCAAAGCCTTTATTAACTTCATATTTTGCCATAGCATTTACTACTGCATAAGCTTTTTGAGATATTGTTCCAGAACGATATTCTGCATTCCTATAAATCTCACTTTGCCAATTAATACCACCACCAAGAGTTAGCTTATTGTATTTATAATTAGTAAATATTTTAAATGTTTGTTTTGGTACATAAGCAGCATCTAATCTTTTACCATCTTTATCTTTTGGACTTGTGTAAGAATATCCACCAGAAATATTCCAGTTTGGTAAAATTTCTCCACCAATAGTTAAATCCCAACCTTTGATTTTAGCACCATTAACAGTCTTATAAGCATCATCACCTTCTGGAGTAAATTCTAAAGGATCAGTTTTAACAGCTAAGTTATCTTGTTTTGTTATAAAATAAGCAATGCTTGAATTTAGTTTTCCATCAAAGAATTCTGATTTTAATCCAAATTCAACAGTATTTCCTTCCTCTGGATCAAGATAATTTCCACTAGAATCTTTTCTTACTGAAGTTGGATTAAATATAGATGTATAACTAGCATATGTTGTAAAATTCTGATTTATATCATATACTAAACCTGTATATGGAATGAATTCTCCAGTATGTTTTTGTGTTTTTTCAGTTGATTTTCCATTTTTATCTACTTTTCCTTTGTTATTTACTCTTTCAAAATTAGTTACTCTAGCTCCAATTATAAAATGTAAAGGGTCAGATAATTCAATATTTAAAGCAGCAAAAGCTCCTATTTCTTTTTCATCAACTTTATTTCTCCCATTTTCTTTAACTATAGGTTTTTCTACTTTTCCATTCCAACCTTGATATGGAACAGTTATATTAGCATTTCCAGTTGATGGAAAGTTTACAGTAAGACTAGGGTCATCAGATTTTAAACTATATCCATTTATTCCAAAAGATAATTTATGTTCTCTATTAAAGGCTTTAATATTACCAGATGCATATAAATCTATTGAATTAACATCAGGAGTATTTTTACTTGCCATAGCCATTCCTTCTATTTTACCTGTAGTTGGATTTAATACAGTTCTTGATAATCCTATAAGTCTTTCTACATCAGTTTTTGAATATGAATAATTTGCAACAGCTTTCCAATCATTATTAAAATAGTGTTCTAATCCTAAAGAAAAATTTGTTTTTTCTGAATCCATATATGCCCAATCTGCAGCTGGATTATCTTTTCTACCAAATATATTTTGATCTTGTTTTAGAGTTTTAGAAGTATCTTTAAATTCTTGTCTAAAATGATGAACAGAAACATCATTAGCTTTTACTTTTTGATAAGCAATAGAAGTTGTTAAAAGTGTATTATCTGATAAATCAAAATCTAAAGCACCATAAACTAAACTATTTTTTGAGTGATATCTATCTTGTTGATTATCTCCATCTGCATAACTTGCTACAAGTTTTCCTCTTATACTTTTATCTTCATTTAATCCACCAGAAATATCTAATTGTCCTTTATATGTATCCCAACTTCCATAAGATATTTTTGCATTTCCTTGAAAATCTTTTGTAGGTTTTTTTCTAACATAATTTATACTAGCACTTGGATTTCCACTTCCATTTGTAAGTCCAGTTGAACCTCTTGTAACTTCAACTCTTTCATATAAAGCAGAACTTTCTAATCCCATTAATTCTGCCATACCAGAAGCTCTTGATGTTGTAGGTACACCATCTAATTGAATATTTGAAATCCTCATCCCTCTAGCATAATACCATGCGAATCCAGATGTTTTTTGTCCCATTTGAGTTACACTTACTCCTGGAGTTTGAAGTAAAATATCATTTATATCTTGAAGATTTTGATCTTCAATTTGTTGTTGAGTAATAACTGATATTGATTGAGGAGTTTCTTTTAAAGATAAATCAAGTTTTGTAGATGAACTTGTTTCTTTTATTGTATATGAATTTTTTGGATTTGTTTGTGCTTCTTTAACTGTTATTGCATCAAGCTTTGTAGTTTCATTTGCATTTAAATATACTCCCATAGCTAAAATAGTAGCAACTGAAAGTGCTATTTTTATTTTCATCTTCTTTTCCTTCTTTTTAATTTAAGCTTGGAATAGTATAAAAATAAATAGTTGTTATCAATATTTTTAAATCATAAAGAGGAAAAAATGAACTAGAAAAAGAAAAAACAAATAATAAATAGCTGTTTTAACCTAATAATTTAAGAATATAAATATTTAAATTATATTCTACCGCCAAAATGGCGGTTAATATTTTAAATCACAGAAGTAATTACTATATGATTTATATATTCTAGAATTTATATGAAACAGAAGCTAAAAAAGTTCTAGGAGTTCCTGCATATACTCTAGTACCTCTTGCATCACTTATAAGTGCTCCATCTACATACTCTTTATCTGTTAAGTTTTGTACACTCAAACTTGCTCTCCAATTACCTTTTTTATATCCAATAGTTGCATTATAAATAACTGCAGAATCAAGTTCTATAGTATTTGCTTCATTTGCATATTTACTTCCTATATATTTTGCACCACCACCTACATAAAAATCTGGTAGATTTAAAGATGTTAGTCGATATGTTGTAAATAAATTTGCAGTATGATTAGGAATGTTTACCAAATCATTATTATTAACGTTTTTATTTTTTGTATTTGTATAACCATAAGAAGCAACAAGTGACCAATTATCTGTAATTTCTCCACTTAAATCAATTTCAAATCCTTGGCTTTCTTGTTGACCACTTGCTTTATAATAAAAGATAGGACTTCCCATAACGATATCCAAAGTAGCAACATTTTCTTTCTCTATTTTAAAAATTGAACTAGTTAAATCAAATTTATCATCAAATATTTTTTGTTTAATCCCTATTTCATATCCTTTTCCTTTTTCTGGGTCTAAAACTTTACCATTTCTATCTATACTTGTAGTTGGAGTAAATGATTGAGAATAGTTTGTAAAAAGAGTTGTTTGTGGTGATATATTATAAACTAATCCAAATGATGGAGTTGTTGCATCACTTTTTTGACTATTTTGAGGTTTTACTTCATCATATCTAATTCCTGCACTAAAAATTAAATTATCAGTTAAATTAATACTATTTTGAATAAATATACCATAACTTTCTACACTATTTTTTGGTACTGACATATTTACTGCATTTGGATGGTCTTTTAAATTTGTAAGATGTTCATAATTTGGATTTGAAAAATTTATAGGATAAAATGTAGTCATATCTGCAAACATAATTTGTTCTGAGTAAGCTTTGTTATAATCAGCTCCAATAGTAAATCTATTTTTTAAACCAAAGATATCAACTTCTTTATTTAAAGTGTATTGAGAAGCATGTTCTTGGTATTTTTGGTTTTGTATAGCAAAAAACCTTAATAAATTACCTGTTGCTTCTTGATACATAAAAGGAAATGCAACATTTCCATTTTCTCCAATATAATCAATATATCTATATCTAAAATTAGAGCTCCAAGTATCAAAAATACTATCTAAATCAAAACCAGCAATTTTTTGTGTTTTTTCAAACTTTTCATCAGGATGTGAACTCATATTTTTTATAGGAGCTACTAATTTTCCTTTACTATTTACATAAGTTCCAAAATTTGAAGGAGTTTTTTCATTTGTATATTCTGCTAAAATAGTAGCTGTATGATTATCATTTATATTATAAGCTAAACTTGGAGCTATAAATATTTTATTTGTATCAGTATTAGAATTTGTCCATCCCTCATCATATTTTAAAACTGATGTTAATCTAAAATATAAAGATTTATCATCATTTAAACTTCCTCCTAAATCAAGTTTTGGACTATAAGATGGATTATCTGTTGCTTCAAATTCTATTGAAGCTAAAGAGTTTTTAGTAGGTTTTTTCTTTACTAAATTTACTAACCCTCCTGGACTTGATTGTCCATATTGTAAAGAATCAGGACCTTTTAAAACTTCAACTGCTTCAAGACCAAAAACTTCTGGATGTGCTAGTTTATTTGTAAATCTTATACCATCGAGTAAAATAGGAACTCCTGAAAATCCTCTAATTGATATATCATTTGTTCGTCCATGATTATCACCTGTATAAACTGTATTTGATGACATAGTTATAATATTCTCTATATTTTGAAGAGCTGCATCTTCAATAAAATTTTTATTGAAAGTTTGAATAGATTTTGCGGTTTCTATTTTAGATATTTGAGTTCTATTTAACTCTGTTTTATTATCACTTTGATAATTATAATTTGAAGTTTCACCTACAGTTATAGTATCTAACTTTGTAGTTTCATTCGCATGTAAATATATTCCTGTAGCTAAAATTGTAGCAACTGAAAATGCTAATTTTATTTTCATTATTTCTTCTCCCTTGGTTTATTTAAGTGGAGGAATAATATAAAAAATAAATAGTTGTTATCAATATTTGAAAATCATAAAGAGGAAGAATTGAACTGTAAAAAGGAAAAATTAAGAAATATTTAGTTGTTTCTTATACTCACTAGGAGAAATTTTGAAGTTATCAAAAAATAATTTAGAAAAATGACCAGTATGCTTATATCCTATTTTTAAAACGACTTCATTTATATTAAAATCATCTTTTAAAAGATCTTTTGCTACTTCTAGCCTTCTTTTTTGTAACATTTCTAATATTGTTATTCCAAAATATTCTTTAAAATATTTTTTTAAATAGCATTCATTTATTGCAGATTTATAAGCAATATCTTTGATTGATAAATTTTTATCATAATCTTTCATTATAATATCTTTAGCTCTTTCTAAATTAGAGATTATATTTTTATTGTGTTTGATATTTGAAGGGTTCAATTTTTTTGCAATTCTTTCAATAGTATAGTGTAATAAACTCATACCTCTTGATTCTAAATATATATTTTTTAATAGATTTTTTTCAAAATAACTATTATTAAATTTATTTAAAATCTCTATTTGTTCTAAATCAATATTACCATTATATATGTGATGTCTAGTGTTTTTATAAGCCTCTTTCATATAATCTTTAATATTTTTTATAGGAGATGCAAGTTCTAAAAAAAGTTCTTCCTTTATAGCAATCATTATAGAAATATAATTCTTACCTTTTTTTAGATGATTTTCTGCATGAAATTCATCTGAAATAAGATCTAAAAAAAAGCTTTTATTTTTTAATTTAAGGGTTTCATTATTTGGAAAAGAATAGTTTAGCTCTTCTCCTAGATTAAAAATAAAAGTTGCTCCTGCTACACCACCACTTTGTTCAATTAGTATAATATCTTTATTAGGCGTGAAATTTCTTATTAAAATACCTATACCATTTCCCATATCATACCAAAAGTAATTACCATCTCCTAAATTTTTATTTATAGTTCTAACATGAATTACTCTTTCAAAAGGATTTAATATCTCTTTTTGAAAGTCTAACCAAGTATAAAGATCTACTTTTGGAATAATACTCATAAAATATCCTATGAAAAGTTTAAAATTTTATTCTCAAAACTTAAATTTATAGTTTCTCCAATATTTGGGCTATCGTAGAAACTATTGATTAATAAATTTTGTCCATTTACATCTACTATTATTTCATTAAAGTTTCCATAAAAAGTATTTTCTTTTACAATTCCTTTAATATTACCATCCTTACAAATTTTTATATTTTCAGGACGGATATAAGAATTTTCACTTACTTTTGTAATCTTTCCTAAAAATTTTGCGCAGTATAAATCTACAGGGTTATTATAAACTTCTTTTGATGTTCCTACTTGTAAAATATCTCCACCAAGCATGATAGCTATTCTATCAGATAAGAAAAAAGCATCTTCTTTATCGTGAGTTATAAATAGAGCAGTTATATTAAAAGATTTTATCATCTCTTTTAATTCAACTCTTAAAATATTTCTTAATTCTGTATCAATATTACTTAATGGTTCATCTAAAAGTAATATTTTAGGCTTATTTATAATTGCACGAGCTAGTGCGACACGTTGTTGTTGCCCTCCACTTAACTCATGTGGATATTTATTTTCATGACCTTTTAGTTTTGTTTTTGTTAATACATCTTCAAGTTCATTTTTTGATGCATTACTTCCAAAAAGAATATTAGAAGAAACATCAATATGTGGAAGTAAAGCATAGTTTTGAAAAACTATTGCAACTCCTCTATCTCTTGGTTCTAAATCAATATGTTTTGAAAAAACTTCTTTATCATCTATAAAAATTTCTCCAGAATCAGGTTTCTCAAGTCCAGATAACATTCTTAAAAAAGTAGTTTTACCACTTCCACTTGTACCTAATATTGTAAAAATTTCTCCTTCGTTAAATGATAAATCAATATTATTAGCTACACAAACATTACCTTTACAAAATGATTTTTTTAAATTTTTAATTTCTACAATTTTTTTCATTTTCTTCTTCTTACAAATTTTGAATTTAATAGTAAAACTGCAACAGCAGTTGTTAAAACAAGGATTAATGAAGGAAATCCAGTTTTATAAAGCATTTCATTTGTTGCTAATTCATAGATTCTGATAGCTAAAGTATCAAAGTTAAAAGGTCGTAAAATAAGTGTTGCTGGAAGTTCTTTCGCTATATCTATGTAAAGAATTAAAAATCCACTTATCAAATAAGGTTTTAAAAGTGGTAAATAAATCTTAAAAATAGATTGTGCTTCATTTTTACAAAATATTTTACTTGTATCATCTATACTACTATCTATTTTGCTAAAGCCATTTTCAACTGAGCCAATACTTGATGCAAAATATCTAGTGGTATAAGCAAAAATTAAAATGATAAATGATCCACTAAAAAAGAATATTCCTAAGCTTTTATCTATAAAATTTGCAATAATGATTAATCCAACAGCAACAACTGCACCAGGAATAGAATATCCTAATATTGATAATTTATGAGTAACACTTGATATTTTAGAAGGAAACTTTCTTATAAAATATACTATAAAGAATGCTAAAGTTACTATAAATAAACTCGAAATAATATTTAAATTTAAAGTATTAAATAGTAGATTAAATGCTTCATAATCTAAAGTATGTATATCTAAAAAAGTCCAATAAATTAAAATAGAAGTAGGAATAAATAAAGTGAAAGAGCTAATAATAAAAGATATAAGAAATGCTAAAAAGTTATATTTCCCTTTTAAAATTATTTTATTTGCTTTTTTTGCACTATGAGTTGAACTTGTAAATCTAAATTTTTTTCTAATATTATATTCTACTAATAAAATAGAAAATATAAAAACAAGAAGTACAATAGCAACATTGATAGCGCCACTTAAATCTCCATATCCAAACCAACTTTTAAAAATACCTACGCTAAAAGTCTCAATTCCAAAATATAAAACTGTTCCATAATCACTTAAAGTTTCCATAATAGCTAATATTGTTCCTGCAAAAATAGCTGGATAAGCTAGTGGTAAATATACTTTGAAAAAAGCTTTTATAGGATTGATTTTTTGTAAAGATATTAGTTCTATAACTGTTGATGATATGGATGCAAAAGAAACTCTAGCTAGGATATAAACATATGGAAACATAGCTATTGTAAATACAAATATAGCACCACTCATATTTAAAACATCAAGTTTTACAGATGTATTTCCTAATATTTGTGATAAAAGTCCTCTAAACTCAAAAAAACCAACATATGTATATCCAAAAATATAGGCAGGATAAGCTAAAGGAAGAACAAAACAAATAGCAAAAAATTTACTTCCAAAATATGTAAAT